>NZ_JBYFCH010000003.1:0-295662 GCF_057652295.1 Runella sp. R5_40
ATTCAAGGCTATCGTTGAGGGATTCGCCCTCAAAAATACCACCCCAAATCAACAAGTTATGGGGTTACCATAGGTTGCTCACAACCCGATATGCTTAGGTGCCTAATGCTCGTATTCGGTCGAAATTTCGTCTTGTTTTTTATCGCTTTCAAAATCGTAGCGATAAATGGGCGAAATTTCGGCCCCAGGCAGAATCTCCACCGTTGGGTTGATAAGCCCCGTATGTAGGTCAAATACCCATCCATGGAGTTGGGGATAGTTCCTTTGGTGCCAAGAGCGCTGCACAATGGTCGTTTTGGCTAAATTATTGACCTGCTCAATTACATTCAGTTCTACCAATCGGTCAAAGCGTTTTTGTTCCTCTGCAATGCCAATGAGTTCGGTTTCGTGCTTTTCATACACTTCTTTGATGTTGCGCAACCACTTGTTAATCAGTCCGTAATCTTTGTTAGTCATTGAAGCTTTTACCCCACCACAGCCGTAGTGGCCCACCACCAAAATATGTTTTACCTTGAGTACTTCGACGGCATACTGCAACACACTGAGCATGTTGATGTCGGTATGAAGGACCAAATTGGCCACGTTTCGGTGAACAAACAATTCGCCAGGGGCAGTACCTGTCACTTCGTTGGCGGGCACGCGGCTGTCGGCACAGCCAATCCACAAAAACTCAGGCTTTTGATCAGCGGCCAGCTCCTCAAAATAGTGTTCGTCGAGCATGAGTTTTTCAGCCGCCCACGCTTTATTTGCTAATAAGAGTTTTTTGTATGCTTGCATCGAGTTTCCGTTTTGTTATTTTCCGACGTGTAATTCCTTTAAAGTCCACCTGAATGCCGCGCAGTGGCGCATCTTTTTTGAATTCTTTGAGGGTAGTATAAATGTCATGGTCAATAAAATGTGCCCTTGCTCCGTCAATAAAGACCGTGTCTCCTGCTTGCAGTGCCGCCAATTCTTCTTTTAACCTGGCTTTATTGAGAAACGAAATGTCTTTTCTAAACCAAATCAGCACGGTTTCTTTGTCGCGGACCACACTCATGGCCGATTGATTGTTGGTATAGATTACATACGCGATTCCGACAATCCATCCTAAGGCTATTCCTACCAACAAATCGGTCAAAATAATCCCCAGTATAGTCACAATAAATGGGACAAATTGGTCTTGCCCTTCGAGGTACATTTTGCGAAAGATGTCAATTCTCGCCAGTTTATAACCGACCAATATGAGCAGTGCTGCCAGACTAGCCAAGGGAATATGGTTGAGGATTTCGGGAAAAATCACCATCGCTAACAGCAACAAAATACCCTGGATAAAGGCAGAAAGGCGCGTTTGGCTATCGCTATATACGTTCAATGAGGTACGAACTACGACCACTGTCATCGGTAGGCCGCCAAGCAATCCTGAAAGAAGATTGCCAATCCCTTGGGCTTTGAGCTCTTGGTTGGGCGACGAAATCCGCCGTTGTTTGTCCAACTTGTCGGCGGCTTCTAGTCCAAACAACGACTCGACGCTCGCAATGATCGCCAAAGTAAAAGCGGTTAAATATACCGCAGGCTTGGTTAGTGCGTCGAGGGATGGAAAATGAAGGGCCGATTTGAGGTCGGACAAGGTATGAAAACTGGGCATTCGCACCATGTGATCGTTAGATTCGCCTAGGTAAAAGGCGGGTGCCAACCATCTAAATGCTTGATTAATAACAACTCCCACCACAACCACGACCAAGGCCGTCGGAACGGTTTTGAAGAATTTGATACCTTGCTCGGCTTTTTTATCCCACCAAAGTATCAGAAGCAAACACACCGCGCTGATGATGCCTGCGCCCCAAGTTGGATGTAACACCGCTTGGACAATTTCACTAAAGGTGTTTCGCTGGTCGTTTTGGAAAAATTCAAATTCGCCTTCGTAGTCGGCGTCCCAGCCAAGGGCGTGGGGGATTTGCTTGAGAACGATGACAATTCCGATGGCAACGAGCATTCCGCTGATGACACTCGATGGCACAAAACCACTTAGACGCCCCGCCTTGAACCAGCCCAGCAACCATTGGAGGAGACCCGCCAAGACGACCGCCGTCAGAAAATGGGAGTAGTCACCTAAGCCGTGGATGGCATCAAACACAATGACAACCAACCCAGCGGCGGGGCCACTAATGGCGATTTCAGACCCTGAAAGCAAGGCTACCACCAACCCACCGATTACGCCCGAAACTAAGCCAGAAAAAAGCGGCGCTCCCGATGCCAAGGCAATGCCTAAACACAGCGGGAGCGCCACTAAAAATACCGAAAAACCTGCTGAAAAATCTTTGTTGAGGTACTTAAAGGTCATTACGGTTCGATTTTATGAGTTGTACAAAAATAGCGAAACGCTTTTACACCTTTCACCCAACGGGGGATTTTCACTAAGCCAAGGTCAAATCACGCAGGTTTGCTACCGTAAAATCGGGGTTTTGGGTATCACGGATGTACATCACATCGTCATAAAACTCTACTTCACCCGTTTCGATATTGTACATAGCACCTACCACACCAATTTCTCCGTTTTCTACCATTTGTTCTAAAATGAAGCTTCGCTCAATGATATTTTTTACATTCCGCTTTACGTTGATTTGAGCTACGTTTTCGACAAATTCTTTATTCTTGGACGTGCGGTCTGATTTTGTCTCTTTTTCTTGGTAAACCGAGGGCTGAAGCTTTGCCAAAAGCTCCGTTAAGTTGCCCATTTCTACGTGGTCGCAAGCTCCTTTGACGGCGCCGCATTTGGTATGTCCAAGTACAACAATGAGCTTGGAACCCGCAATTTTACAGGCAAACTCCATGCTTCCCAAAATGTCAGTATTGACGATGTTCCCTGCAATACGAATGGAGAAAATATCACCTAAACCTTGGTCAAAAATCAATTCGGATGACGTACGGCTATCAATACAGCTCAAAATCGTGGCAAATGGCCATTGTCCTTCGCGCGTATCGTTTACCTGTTCCAACAAATCACGTTGCACTTTCAGGTTTTTGATAAAGCGCAAATTTCCTTCTTGCAGTATTTCTAGCGCCTTTCTTGGCGTTAAGTTAGCTTGGGTTTCTTTTGTGTGTGCTTTCATTTGCTTGGGTTAAAATATTGGATTGAGATGATGCCTTAAACTAATGTCCTGCTACTCCTTGGAACTCAGGGATTCCTTTTAGTTCAAGCTGAATGCCCTTCAAAAGGGCGGTTTCTTTAAAATTGTGGATAATCTCAAGAACATCAATGTCGATAAAACGTGATTTGCTGCCGTCGATGACCACTTTGGCATCATTGGGCAATTTATCGAGGGTAAGTGTAATCGCTCCTTTGTTGATAAAAGTCACATCTTCTACCAACTGAATCGTAATCTGCCGTTTGTCGGGCGTTCCTGCTTCGTTGAAATGATACGCTTGTTTGTAGTTGTTGCGCAAAATAAAAAAGATAGAAACGGCCATCCCGATGCCGATACCTTTGAGCAAATCGGTCAATAAAATGGCAATAACTGTAACGACGAAAGGCAAAAATTGGCTCCAACCAAGCTTGTACATGGATTTAAATAACGAAATTTTGGCTAGTTTGTATCCTACGACCAACAACACCGCCGCCAAACACGCCAACGGGATTTTGTTTAACAAGCCCGCAAAAGCAACCACACTTATCAATAAAAACAGGCCATGTATGAAAGCCGAAAGTTTGGTTCTTCCACCCGCATTGACATTGGCGGAGCTTCGCACAATCACGGCCGTCAATGGCAATCCACCCAATAAACCTGCGACCACATTTCCTGCTCCTTGGGCAATAAGTTCTTGATTCGTAGGTGTGTTACGCTTAAAAGGGTCGAGCTTGTCGGTGGCTTCAACACTTAGTAGCGACTCCAAACTTGCCACTATCCCAATCGTGAAAGCGGTAATAATCACCTGTGGATTTGAAATGGCTTGAAAGTTGGGGAAGGTAAAATGCCCAATAAACGCTTCCACTGAACCCGATACAGGCAGGCTCACCAAGTGGTCGTTTTTTAGGGCGAGCAAGGGAGAAAATACCTCAAAATAGCTGTTGATAAGTACCCCCGCAATAACGGCCACAAGTGCCGCAGGAACTAACCGAACAATCGCGTATTTTTTTAGAAAAGGCTTGTCCCAAAAAATGATAATCAGCAGCGATATGGTTGAGATAATCACTGCGCCTGGATGTAAAAAGTTAATGGCGTTTAGAAGCTCCGAGAATGTATTCTCACCATCGACTTGGACAAATGAGAAATCTCCTTCGCTGTCTTTGTCATACCCAAATGCGTGCGGAATTTGTTTGAAAACCAAAATCAAACCAATCGCTGCGAGCATTCCTTTAATGACACTTGATGGGAAATAATGGCCGATGATGCCCGCTTTCATTACCCCCAATACAATTTGAATTACTCCAGCAAGCACAACTGCCAGTAAGAAGGCTTCAAATGAGCCAATTTGCTGGATAGCGTTGAGGACGATGACGGTTAAACCCGCGGCTGGCCCGCTCACGCTTAGTGCCGAACCACTGAGCAGCGACACGACCAAGCCTCCTACAATCCCCGTAATAATTCCTGAAAAAAGTGGCGCTCCCGACGCAAGTGCAATCCCAAGGCACAGCGGTAATGCGACCAAAAATACCACCAAACCCGCAGGTAGGTCGTACTTTATATCTTTAAATAAACCCTTCATTTTCTTTTACTTACATTTAACCTGATTAACCCACAGCTCATGTAGTATTTTTTCTCGCCCCATGAGCGAAAGCAAGAAATAAAAAAATTAAACAGAAGGGAAAAACTCGGGAGGGGGGAGGCTAATGGCAGCTACGTGTTCGGAGAAATGAACCAAATATAAAAAACTGCTGGATGCTTTTGAAGGTAATGAAATGGAAAAGCCTACGACGGAAGGAGTCCAAAATTCGTCGTTCCATTCGGCATTTTCTTCAATATTTTCTTTGGCTGTTTCTTTACAGCCTTCTTCGTCAGATGATTCAGGGCAAGAGGTTTCTTGCTGTTCTTGTTGCTCAGTAAGGTTGTTTTTTTTGGGAGAATTAACCAAAGGTTTGACCACTGCCATGAAACAAATCATGACACTAAAAAAGGCCAACACAAGGGTTCTATAGTAATTCACAGCGCCTTTGAATGGTTGAATACTCCCGAAATTTATACTAATTTAATTATAAATAAAATGATATTCACAAATTATGCTCTTCACAAAGCAGTATCTGGTGGACAATTTAGCCGTTTTTTAATTCGTTCTCAATACTTGATTTGGCCAATTCAACAATCTCATCTATTGTTTTTCCTTTGGGTTCGATGGGCTCAAGCACCGTCCACGAGAGACTTTCAAAGCTACTAAGCGGAAAAATGCCTTTTGGGTTCAATTTTCCCGTGTTTTTTATGGCGATGGGTACAACGAGTGCGTTGGGTGCTTTCTTTACCAGAATAGCTACGCCTCCTGTGGCAAAGGCTTTTAGCACGCCAGTTCTTGAGCGAGTACCCTCTGGAAAAATAGCCGCCGAAAATTTCGTTTCTTCAATCAACTTGGCCAATCGCGCTATTTCCATAATGGCTTGCTTACCATCTTGACGGTCGATGAGGGCTGCGCCGCTTTTCTGAAGGTTATACGAAATACTAGGGATGCCTTTTGCCAACTCCTTTTTTGACACAAACAGGGGGAAGTTCTGGCGTAAATACCAAATCATTCCGACGATGTCGAACATACTTTGGTGATTGGCAATAAAAATAACGGGGCGGTCGGTGGGTAACGTAGCTTTTGCCTTAAACCCCAAACGCGTTCCTAAAATATAAAGCCCATGCAACAAAAAACCATTCAGTACGTGTACCGATTTTTGGTGAGCACGTCGCCCAAACAAATGAAAACATACCATCTGAATGGGGTGGAAAATCACTAGAACTAACCCAAAATACAACAGGTAAAGGCTACCTAAAACGTAATCGATTATTTTTTTCATGCCACGCTAACGGGGATTTTGAGCGCCAAAATTACGCAAACATTTGCCCGTTTTAGCAACCCAAGGCCAACATCTCACCAACTTTCCTAAAATTCTTGCTACCTTCGGGAAATTTTCTCAGACACTTATTTCATAATCTTAGTTTTATGCAACTTCCCTCCACTCGGATAGAGGTAATGAAGTTTATCGGTCAAAAGATTGATTCCATCTACGACGAATTTCTGAAGCCTGTCGAGACTTTGTGGCAGCCTGCGGATTTTTTGCCTGATTCGACCAAAGAGAGCTTTTTTACCGAAGTAAAGCTTCTTCAAGAGGCTGCTCGCGAATTATCGTACGATTATATTGCTGTATTGGTAGGTGATACCATCACCGAAGAGGCATTGCCCACGTATGAGTCGTGGTTGATGACCGTTGAAGGAATTAACCAGCAAGAGCCTGAACAAAGCTGGACAAAATGGGTACGGGCTTGGACCGCCGAAGAAAATCGCCACGGGGATCTTCTCAACAAATATTTGTACTTGTCGGGGCGAGTCAATATGCGCGCCATGGAGGTTTCTACGCAGTATTTGATTTCGGATGGCTTCGATATTGAAACAGGAACGGATCCTTACCGTAACTTCATTTATACTTCGTTTCAAGAACTAGCGACCAACATATCGCACCGACGCACGGCTACGTTGGCCAAACAATGCGGTAATCATTTGCTTTCTAAAATGTGTGGCGTAATTGCCGCCGATGAGATGCGACATGCCAAGGCATACAAGTCGTTTGTAAACCGCATTTTTGAAGTCGATTCTTCAGAAATGATGTTGGCGTTTGAAGACATGATGCGCAAAAAAATTGTGATGCCTGCGCACTTCTTGCGTGAAACGGGGGTCAAACTTAGCGAGACATTTAGCCATTATTCGGACGCCGCCCAGCGGTTGGGTGTTTATACAACCCACGATTACATCGAAATTATGGAATCGCTTTTGGATGAATGGAAAATCGACAAAGTGCCTGATCTTAATGATGCTGGCGAACGCGCACGCGACTACCTTATGGCACTTCCTGCGCGGCTTCGACGCGTGGCTGACCGCACAAAAGTACCTGAGTTAGCGTATAATTTTAGCTGGATTTCGGCCTAAACATGGTTAATTGTTAACCGTTAGCTGTTAATTGTGCTAAATCTCAGTAACTTAGAGCTAACTACACGGTTGACAAATAACAGATAACAAATAACGGTGCGCAAGCACTCGTAAACCAATGAAAAAGGGAGGTAAAACCTCCCTTTTTCACGCTAAAATATACTAACTTAACTAAACTTATTGTTTATTAAACATTAAGCCATTTCTACAAGCGTTTTGCGCAAATGCTTGGGCAAACGACGCGCTGCCAATGGATGCTCCGATAAACTTTCGTGCAAATCCAATCCTTTGAGCGACAACACTCCTCCTGCGGCCTCAAACTCTCTTCTAAAATTATTCAGGTTGTCGGCTACTGTGTGGTCAACGTACGCTGCCTTTGAGAAGTCAATAATCAATGAACTTCCTTGCGGTACTTTCGCTAATTGTGCTTTGAGTTTGAGATAATTGGCAAACACCGCTGCATTTTTGACGCTAAGGTGATACACGCCTAACTCTTGCTCTGTTAATTCAAAACGAGACTTAATTATATCTTTAATCTGTACTCCAAAAGCCAACTGAATAATAAATTTGGTCAAAATACCCGCCGCAATACCCACTAACAAGTCGGTAGCGATGGTGGCGATGATGGTAATCAAGAAAATGGTTAATTGCTCTTTACCAATGTGATAGACGTGTGCAAATTCTTTGGGAGAAGCCAAACGGAAGCCTACAAAAATCAACATTGCGGCCAAAGAAGCAACGGGTACCATTTTGATTACGGGAACGAGCATTACTACAAACAACAACAAGAAAATGCCGTGGAAGAAGTTGGCCCAGCGACTTTTGGCGCCGTTGTTGATATTGGCCGAACTACGGGCTACTTCCGAAATCATAGGCAAACCACCCAAAAGACCTGATATTGTGTTACCGATACCTACCGCTGTAAGGTCTCTGCTTAAATCTGATTTCCGTTTTTCAGGGTCAATCAAGTCAATGGCACGGCCCGTCAAAAGTGATTCTAATGAACCAATCAATACAAACATCAAAAGGTATTTCAAAAAGATAGGAAGTAGCTCGCTGTTGGTAAGTACCGAAAAGTCGGCGTTGAGGTTAATCGAGAAATCACCAGGGTTTACCAACGGTTTTAGGTTTTTGTAAGAAGGTTCTGTCAAGTGAAAATATTGACCTAACAATACCCCTACAATCAGTACTACCAATGCTGGTGGGACTTTTTTGAGGGCCTTGATTTGAAGATAAGGCCAACCAAACAAAATCAACAAGCTGATACCGCCAATGATGGCGATGTGGTATTCCATGTGCATGAGGCTATGAGGGACCATTTCGAGCAACTCAAGCGGCTCTTTACCTTTCATTTCTGAAGGGGCAATGCCTACGGCCAAGTGCAACTGCTTCGACATGATAATGATACCAATAGCGGCGAGCATTCCGTGGACGGCCGAAAGAGGGAAAAAATCGGCGAGCTTGGCTACTTTCAATAACCCCAACACGATTTGGATTAACCCTGCTACAACCACTACACCCAGTGCTAGTTTCCAGCCTACTTCGTTGTCTCCTTTTCCTAGTTCCTCAACAGCACCTGCAACAATGACAATCAGACCTGCGGCGGGGCCTTTGATGGTCAATTCTGAACCCGCAAAAAACGCCACCACAATCCCTCCAACAACGGCGGTCATTACGCCCATGATTGGTGGGAAATTACTGGCACCTGCGATACCCAAACACAATGGAAGGGCAATCAAAGACACCAAAAAACCTGACAATAAATCTTTTGCCCAATGCGCTTGAAGACTGTCAAAAATGTTATTCTTCGATTTCATAAGTCTTGTTTATTAACTTGAGAAATAATAGTGAAAAGGAGACGATTAACTGTTGGCAAAAGTCTTACAGTCGAATTAAAGGGGAGTTAAGGCGGTATTAAAAACGCGTTAAAACCGTTTTTTAGGAAGAACGATAGGCTGTTTCGTGGTAATGTTTGGTGTGTGGGCCAAGGAAGACACGCCCGTAAATGCGTACAATCGCAATCCCTTCAAAGACGAAACCAATGGAACATAAAAATGCAAGCACAATCTGGTCTTCGTGGATGTGACTAAACACCAAGTCTTCGCCAATAAACGTGGGCGTAATAGGAAAACCCATGAGCCCCATCGCGGCCAGCAAAAACACCAAAGTCAGCTTGGGATGCTCATATACGTGCCCCGCAAATTGGTTTAAATCCACCTTGGGTTCGAGCAGCTTGAGCCGCCGCAAGCAAGCATAACCGACCGCGCCCGCAATCACGACACCACTGAGGTAGAAAAGTACTTCTTCAAGCGTAAAGTGCTCATTGAATGAAATGGCTAAGGCTACCCAAAAGTGGTTCATAATCAGCAATAACCAGCTCATTTGTGGGCTTTTGCGCTCCGAATAAGATTTTAATACCATCAACAACCCAATGGAGGCAAACAAAATCGGGAAGTACACGTGGCTTTGGGCCGAAAGTTTGTCTTGAAAATTATAGGCAATAAGTGCCAATAAAAAGGTAGGCACAAACAGCATAAGCAAACGATTGTGGGTCAAAAAGTCTAGTTTACGACCTACGCGGCGGAGTGGTTTCCACACAATGTGGTTCATAAACGAGTCGAGATTCCATTCTTTGAGGCTTAACAAATACACGGTATATTCCAACTTTTTAGGAAGAGAGTCTTCAAACGTATGTTGGCGTGGCACGTAATTGTAAAACTGTTCGCGAATCAAATAACTTACTACCGAAGGGGAGACCAACAGCTGATAGGTGCGTAAAAAGGCGTTTCCAGCAAAGTGAATGAGGGCAATTACTTCAAGCCCCGCCGCAATTTCAACGAAAATCAGCCCAATTTGGGCAATAGAGGCGTAAGCTATTTGGCTCTTGACCGACGATTGTACCCGAGCAATGGGCGTAGCAATGGCACTGGTGATGATTCCCAAAAGTGCAATCAAAATCCGAACGGAAGTTTGTTCTTCCCAAAAGGGGAAAGTGCGTAACAACAAAAATGCGCCAAAATGAACCGACAACGAACCGTAAAAAATAGCACTAGAGGGGGTGGGGCCTTCCATGGCACGGGGCAACCAAGCAGAAAAGGGCAATTGGGCAGATTTGGCCGCTGCTGCCAACAAGATCATCAACGAAATAAAAATGCCTACCCAACTGTGGTTTTGGAGGTGTTCGTGTACCAATTCGTGGTTGCTTAATTTGAGAAATGTAATGTTCTCGTGCCACAAATGGTGACTTGCCCACATCGCTAAAATAAGCCCTAAATCGCCAATACGATAGACAGAAAACACTTTAATGGCGTTTTTAACGGGCAGATAACGGTCGCGATAGAAGGCAATTAATAGAAAGGAAGAAATCCCTAAAATTTCCCAGCCGACAAACAGCGTCTCGAAGTTGCCCGAGAAAATGACGACGTTGTACCCTAAATAAAAAAAGAGGATGGTATTGAAAAAGCGTTTGTAACCTGCTTCGCGGTGGAGATACGCACGGCTATAAATGGTCACTAAAAATGATAAAAATGCACCTACCAACAGATAAACGGCGGTGATACCGTCAAAATAAAAGGTAATAAAAAACTCATAGCCTGGCGAACTAAAGAGCGAAAAGTCTTTGACTTCAATCGTTGGGGTGTGTTGAAAGAGCCAGTAGGCACAAAAAACAACGGCGGTTAGCAGCTGAAGCCCCACCGTGAAGATAGCCGAACGCGAAATGACGACTTCGTTTTTGGGAGGCAGTAACAAACTAACTAGAAAACCTAAAAGCGGAATTAGTATGAAAAAATGAAGGATGGATGTCATGAAAATAATGGTTTATCGACTACTGAAGAAGGTAAATGGGGAGGTTTTCCTCGTGGGCTTCGACCAAGGATGGGACATTTTGTACCACTTCTATGGCTTGTTTGATAGGGTGATATTCGACAAATTCGCCGTTCTTGAAAAGATAGAAGGCTTGAGTTGTAGGTTCTACCACTATTAAATGAATCCACTGGTTCATGAACCATTCATAGGTAGCGGCCGATTTCTGGATAGAGCGCAGTACTACCGATGGAAAATGCTCCACAATCACCATGAGCCGAACTGGATCATGGACTTCAATCATTTGGCTCGGAAGTCCTGGGCGTAAGTCACCGTCGATACCGTTGGCGACCCCAAACAGCCCCATTACGTTGTGGGCAAGTTTGGTTCCTGCACCTAGTTTTTGGTTGTCAACCCGTGAAAAATAATACTCCAAATTGATACCTCCTGCTACGGGAGCCACCGCGTTGAGAATGGTCGTTAGGTAATTACCTTCTGGGTCAACGCGGTAGTCGAACGAATTCATGAACGAACGACGGTCGAGAAACAAGTGCTTAGAAATATCACGACGCCCAACAATACAAAGGGCATTGGTGGCGTGGTTGAGCTCGGGACGTGGTTCAAACAAAGAAACCGAGCGACGGCGGATTTTTTCGTGTACTTTTTCAACGGGCAAGTGAGAATCAATCGACTCAAAACGACGCGAGCGTTCTTTGGCGTTGAAATCCAAGGCTTTGTTAAAATTCGCTTCGTTTTGTTGGTGCAAAGCTGCATTGGTTGCCGAAAGCGACGTGGTATCGTAAAAAGCAATTTCGTCGCGGGTGGTATCGTGCAGTGCTCCTAAAAACTGAGTCGTTTCGGGAATATCAATGCCCCTTTCTCGCAGCAACAAACGCACTTTAGGGTGGTTGGCCATGTAGCTAATAACGCGTGCATTGACCGACCCTGGCCGTCCCGAACACGCGCCGCAGTCGTATCCTGCATAGTGCGTATTGTTGACGCTCGTGGAGCCGTGTCCTACGGCATACACCAGCGGAGCAAACTGCTCGACCAAGCCAATGCTACGTAGCAGGTTTTCGACCCGAGTGGCCATTTCCTCAATCGTAAACCCAATTTGCAACCCATTTTCTTTTTCGTCAGGGTTGGTATTTTCAATGGTTAACTCCGAAAATTCGTCCATGTGTTTGAACGAAGAACTGGTAGCGGGGCTCAAAGAAGGTTTAAAAATCGTAAGCGCCAAACGTAGTGCCGACCAAAAGCCCAACGTTTGTGAAATCAGCCAACCTCGCAAAAGCGTATGTGAATGTTTGGTAAAATGGAGGTCGCGTTCGCGCTTTTCCTTTTCGTTGGTTAGCTCTTTTATCAAATAAGTGGGCGTAACTGGCGCGGGGCACTGTTTGGTAATCGAATTGGCGTGTTTGGGTTTGTAATAAAACTCAACGCCAAAAAAGCCAGGGGTGCCAAACGTCTGACAATGAGGGTCGTGTTGCTCTACATAACGGCGAATAGAGCACTCCCGGTCATCCATACAAAACATTGCCTGAAACGTTTTAGACGCAGGAACGCTGGTGGGCGAAGTGCCCTGCTTCATTCCTGCCAGCACTTGGTCGTAAAAACTCCACTCAAACGCCTCTTGCCAAATCTCAATCACTTCGTGAAATTCAGTGTAGGGAACTTTGGCAAAAATCGGGGTTGGGGGAGTTTCTAAGCGAGATGCTAAGGGTGCCCAGTTGCCCTGATACTTGTCGTCGAGTGCGTCTATTTCTAGTAGTAACTCAAAGATAATCAATTCCCTAAGGCTGATTTTTTTGCGGTCAAGCAACAGTTGGGGCTGATCTTCCAAGACCGACACGATTCCCGACCATCCTTGGTGGGCAAACTGTAGGTCGTAGAGGTATTGTTTGTACAATGATTCATCACCGATAAGCAACTTCAACAAATCGCTGATTTGGCAGTTTTCGTTGAAGAGCAATTTTTTCGCCCGTTCTGCTTTAAAAAAACTGGCGAACGTATTCCGTTCCATTTCGCGTATCGACGAAAGGAACCCTTTGTGTGCCACTGGAAACCCCCAGATCGAAATACCTTGGTCTAAATAACTACAAACCACCCGAAAGAAAAGCGGGTGTACCAGCAAGTCTAAGTCGATTCGGTACTGTTTTTTCCAGTTGTCGCGGAGTAACCCAATTCTTCCCGAAATGGTGGGGTCGTAGTTGCCTGTGAGGGCTTTGCGTTTCCAAACACCTACTTCTTCTTTTCCTTTTCGTTCTGCAATAACCCGTTCAAGGACTTCCTCGCTAATGCGATTTTGCATGTACCGTTCACGGTATTCGTCCAGCGTCAGCGTTACTTTATATCCAAAAAATGCCGACGCATTTCTCAATGCTTGATAAAAATTCTGGTGCTGAAATGCGTGAAGTGTATTGTGGTGGATAAAATCTTTGAGCGGAGCTTGGGCTGGCAAAAAGTGTTTTAGTTCGTGAAGGACTTCATGCTCATCGAAGAGGGGATGATGCGTTTTGGCTTTCATACAAAGGGAGGTAGCGTTTATGTCTCACAAAGCTCCCTTTATTCGATTAAAAGCAGGTTAATTGCCTATTAAAACAAGATTAAAAAGGCAGTGTAACAATAAAATGAGTGCCGACACCCAGTTGCGAACGCACCCGAATATCGCCTTTGTGTAGTTTGATGATGCGTTCAGTCAAGGCAAGACCCACGCCGTGCCCTTTGATGGATTGGGTAGCTTCGGCGCGGTAAAAGGGCTCAAAAATATGGGGGAGGTCTTTTTCTGCTATTCCCACTCCGCGATCAACAAAGACAATCCGTATCGCTTTTTCTTGAATATAAAGCGTTACGTTTACCCGATTATCTTGGGAATATTTACAACCATTTCCCATCAAATTCATAAACGCAGTTTGCAGTAAAGACGCATCTCCTTCAATTTCTAAGGCTTCTTCGTCTTCGGGAAACTGGTCAAACTCAATGTGAACGTTGTAGTTGGGCATGTGGGTCAGTAATATTTCGCGCGCTTGCCAAAGGAGCTCATCCACCCGCAGGGGATGCACAAAAAACTGAGAAGAGTCGTCGTTGAGGCGGGCGAGTTCTAACAAACCGTTGACCAAATCCCGCATTTTTTTTACTTCTTCAATCGTTTCTTTGATGGTCTCGCGGTAGGCTTCTGCCGTTCGTTCCTGCATGAGCGACACGCCCAATTGGCCCATCATAATTGCCAAAGGGGTTCGTAATTCGTGGGAAGCGTGCGAGACAAAACTACGCTGGGAAGTGAAAGCAATTTCTAAGCGGCTTAGGAGTTCGTTGAAAGTAATGGCCAATTGTGCCAACTCATCTTTTTCTCGACCAATCGTAAGCCGCTCATGGATGTTGCGGGCCGAGATATTTTTTACTTGTTCTATAATTTCGGAAACGGGCCGAAGGGCATCGCCTGCAAACAACCATCCAGAAAATAGTACCACAAACAAACTAATGGCCCAACCCGTTACGAGGATACTTCGGAGTCGTTCTAGTTTGCTAAATCCGTATAAGTCAACGGCATAGGCGATAACGACGAGTACCTCTTTGCGTCGGTCAATGTAGCGTATTCCAATGATTTCTTTTTCGCCATCTTGCTCCCTAAACGACTTGCCATCTCGGATGCTTTGCAGTACTGCGGGGCTTACTGGAAAGGGCTCTTTGCCGCTGTCATAAATAATTCTATTCTGGACGTCGTAAATAGTCACCTCTTCTTTGTGCATGGCCGTAAGGTTATTACGGTCGATGGCATGGAGCAAAGGTTCGGTGATTCCACTGACATCTTCCAACAGGCGAACTGTTGTTTTTGCTTTTTCTTGGAGTCGTTTGTTAAATTCTTGTTCTCGAAATTGGTCGTACAAATAATACACCGACAACGAAAACACAAGCATAATGGAGGCTACCAATATGGCAAAAAGAAGGGTCAGCCTCAGACGGATGTTCATGATTCTTTTGGTTCTTTCATGATATAACCCATTCCTACCACGGTATGAATAAGTTTTGCAGGGAAATTTTTATCTACTTTTTTGCGGAGGAAATTCACATACACGTCTATTGTATTGGTGCCCGTATCGAAATGAATATCCCAAACTTTCTCCGCAATGTCCACTCGCGAAACCACCCTTCCTCGGTTACGCATCAAGTATTCCAACAGGCCAAATTCCTTGGCCGTCAATTCAATGCGGCTTCCTGCTCGGCGGGCTATTCGCTCATTGAGGTCTAATTCCAAATCAGCAATTCGCAGCACGTTTTGCGTTTGCTTATGGTCGCTGGTACGTTTCTGAAGTGCCCTCAGCCGAATAATAAGTTCTTGAAATTCAAATGGTTTTACCAAATAATCATCAGCTCCTGAATCAAACCCACTTATTTTGTCTTTGAGCGTGCCAAGTGCCGTGAGCATCAAAATGGGGGTCGTTACGTTTTCTTTGCGCAACAAAGACGCGAGCTCAAACCCGTTTATTTTGGGTAAGTTGACGTCGAGCACAATCACATCATAATGATTTGACAAGGCAAAACTGCTGCCTACTTGTCCATCATACGCTACTTCTACTTCCCAAGACTGTTCCTCAAGACCTTTCTTGATAAACCCTGCGAGCTTAGGCTCATCTTCAACGACTAAAACTTTCATAGACAATGTATTGCGTGGAATTACTCACTTGATTGATGCTCAATGTTAAAGATAAGTATTTTGTTATTGAAATATCCTCAATGATTTTAACTAGGATTTAATTCGTATTCTTCGGTAATAAAACGCCACTCGTCGGCAACTTAGTGTTTTTTATCTATTGTACCCCGTTGATACAAAGAATGAAAAGTACATTTGATGGTATAAGTTCAACTTTCTATAAAAATAATTACAAGACTAGCCTTTTTCAATGAAGCAACTTTCCTACCTATCCCGTCTCTCTGCTGTGGGGTTGATTGCGAGTGCCGTTGTCATCACTGCACAAGCCCAACAGCCTACTCCTCCCGACGAAAATCGTTTCACCAAAAGCGTACTGACCGAAAAGCTCGACGAGCCAATGGAAATAACGTTTCTGCCCGACAAGCGGATTTTGTTTGTGGAGCGAAAAGGGAATTTAAAAGCGTATGACCCTAAAACAAAGGAAGTGAGTGTCTTGGCTACGATTCCTGTCAATACCAAATATACCAATCGACAAGGACAAGTACGTGAGGCAGAAGAAGGGTTAATGGGGCTGGTTGCCGACCCAAATTATGCCAAAAACAACTGGATTTACATGTATTATGCTGATCCTAGTGAGAAAAAACACGTGTTGGCGCGCTGGGAATTGAAAGGTAATGAACTGGTGGAGGCTTCTAAAAAGATAGTGTTGGAAGTACCTACGCAGCGCGAAGAATGCTGCCATACGGGTGGGGGAATGGTGTTTGACAAAGCTGGGAATTTATACTTAACGACAGGAAATAACACAAGCAATAGCAATTCTGATGGCTATGCGCCCATTGATGAACGCCCCAACCAAAGTACTTGGGATGACCAACGAGGCGCGGCTAGTACCAACGACCTTCGCGGAAAAATCCTAAGAATTAAACCGCAAGCCGACGGAAAATATACGATTCCAGAAGGTAATTTGTTTCCCAAAGGTACACCTCAGGCCCGTCCCGAGATTTATACAATGGGACACCGCAACCCTTGGCGTCCAACGCTCGATAGTAAAACGGGCTTTTTGTATTGGGGAGAAGTAGGCCCCGATGCCTCCAAAGACTCGGAACGTGGGCCGCGTGGTTACGATGAACTCAACCAAGCCAAAGGGCCAGGATTCTTCGGCTGGCCTTATTTTATTGGAGATAACAAAGTATATGGTGATTGGGATTTTGAAACTAATAAACTGAAAGCCGATTCAAAATTTGATCCAGCCAAACCCATCAACGACTCGCCCAACAACACGGGTTTGCGTGAGTTGCCACCCGCCCAAAAAGCATTTATTTGGTATCCTTATGCCAACTCGCCCGAATTTCCGCTGGTAGGTAGCTCGGGACGAAGCGCCACGGGTGGGCCTGTATTTCGCAAGGCTGATTTCAAAAATGCGCCCCGTCCTTTCCCCGATTATTACGAAGGAAAATGGCTCGCGGTTGACTTCATGCGCGGCTGGATTATGGCGATTACGATGGACGAAAAAGGCGACTATAAATCAATGGAGCGTTTTATGCCTAGCGAAAACTTCAGCAGCGCCATCGACATGGACTTTAGCCCCGACGGAGATTTGTACGTACTCGAATACGGAAGTGCTTGGTTTAGAGGAAATGACAACGCACGGCTAGTAAAAGTACAGTACAACGCAGGAAACCGTACGCCCGTTGTTCAGGCAACTGCCGACCGCAAAGCAGGCGCGGTACCATTCAAAGTAGCGTTCTCATCTGAAGGCACCAAAGATGCCGACAATGATAAACTCAACTACGAATGGAAAATTACTTCAAAAGCGGGCGTATTGAAAACCCTAACTGAAGCCAATCCTACTGTTACGTTTGATAAACCAGGTACGTACAAAGCGACCTTGACGGTGACGGATGCAAAAGGAGCAAAAAATACCCGTTCGATTGAAATCAAAGCTGGAAACGAAGCCCCAGAAGTGGTGTTTGAAGTAACAAAAGGCAATAAGTCGTTTTTCTTTCCCAACGAACCCATCGAATACCAAGTAAAGGTTAATGATAAAGAGGATGGTAGCTTGGAAAACGGAAAGATTTCCCCCAATCAAGTAGCGGTGAATCTGGATTATATGCCAGACACTTTTGACCCCGTGGAAATAGCAGCCAACTACCATACCACCGACGCGTCGGTTCGATTTAACACAGGTTACAAACTGATGAACGCCAGCGATTGTAAGTCGTGCCATATTGTGGATAAAAAATCGGTGGGGCCGAGCTACCGTGACATTGCCCAAAAATACAAAGGCGATGCGGCTGCCGTAGAGAAGTTGGCCCAGAAAGTTATATCGGGTGGGGGAGGCGTATGGGGAGATCACGCCATGAGTGCGCACCCACAAATTTCGCCCAATGATGCCACAACGATGGTGAATTATATCATGAGTTTAGGCGAAAAACCGCTACAAGCCCCATCGTTTACGACCAAAGGAGCGCACACGCCAGCCGTTCCCAAAGGAGAAAATGGCCGTGGAAGCTATGTATTACGGGCTGCTTACACCGATAGGGGCACAAAGCTGCTTTCACCGTTGATGTCAGAAGACATTGTTCATTTACGCAATTCGTCGCTCGACCCTGCCAAGGCAGACAAAACCAAAGGTTCTGAACTTTTAATTACGCCCAATAAGTCGTTTAACCTCATTGGGACGGATTCGTACATTGCCTACAACCACCTCGACCTGACGGGTATCAAGCAAATCGAAGTTTTGGCCCAAGCAACGACTCGCGTTGGGGCAGTAGGCGGAACGATAGAAGTGCGTTTGGGCTCACCTACGGGGAAGCTGATTGGAAAATCTACGCCAGTTGTGGTAAAAGACCCAGTGACGGGGCCACCACCTGCCGCCACCAACAATGCCACGACTGCGGCGGGCGGAGCCAATGCCCAACGCCGCCAAGCACAAGGAGCAGGCGGTTTTGATATGAGTGCCATGATTCGTCGAGGTGCTCAACAGGCTGTGGCCAAAATTGAGCCCACTGAAGGGTTTCAAGATGTGTATTTTGTCTTCAAAAATCCTGACGCGATGCCCCATCAAATGCTGATGTCGGTCATTATGATTCAATTTCAAAACGCAATACCTAACCAATAACCCCTCATCGTTAAGCATTTCTCACGCTACCTATGAATTTTGTTTGTCAAGCGCTTCGGCATTGAATCGGTACACAAAAGGAGGTTTATGGGCTTTGCCTGTAAACTTCTTTTTGACCCGTTCCAAAATTCCCAAGTTCAGCATCTTACGCTGAAAATTTGCCCGCAACAACTTCTTATCAAGCACGGTTTCGTACAACGACTGTAACTCGTTCATGGTAAATGTCTCCGAAAGCAAGTTGAATCCCACCAACTTATGGTCGATGGTGAGTCGTAACGTTTCGAGGGCTTTGGCAACAATACGATTATGGTCTAAAATCAAGGGGGGAGTATCGTGTACATCGTACCAGTCGCCCACGTCCGAAAAAATATCGGGGGTGGGTTTTACTTTAGAAAAGTCCACCAAGGCATAATAGCCAATCGTAATAAACCGCTGCAATAACCAGTGCTCTTTCGTTAAATCAAATCCGTGGGAGGCCATGGTCGCTTTGTGGACATCCCAGTTGCCGCGCTTGGGCTCACCAAACGTGTAAAATTGCTCCAAATAAATATCTTTTACCCCTGTACGTTCCCACAAAATTCGTTTGGCGGCCTCGGCGGTGCTTTCATTTTTAAACACAAACCCGCCAGGTAAGGCATGGGCTTTGGTTTTTTTAAATTCGAGTAAAAGCACTTTTAGCTGTTGTTCGTGAAACCCAAAAATGACGCAGTCAACCGACACACTTGGGAGGTATTCGGGACCTTGGTCTAAAAAATCTTTTATGTTTTCGCTAGGAAGCATACGCGTAAATTTTGCACAAAAAAAAGAAAAAATTTGGAATATCGACGTCAACCCAATAAGTTTGTATCATAATGATATATACCTGTAAGCTGAATTCTTTACAATAACGTTTCAAAACTCTAAATCAAACAACGACGCTCATTTTTCTTTCTTAGAATAATCCATTTTAGAAACAAAAAATACGTTCCTCTGGGTATCAATCACTAAAATTAAGAAAAATAAAGGCACTAATTATCAATAGGATACTTAGTACAAATGTGTGTGATTTAGCCAAAAACAAAGATTTTTATTTTTTTGTAAGTATATAGCCATTTATAAACTCTTTTTAGTTGGATTAGCAGAATTGTTCGTTTGTTAGTACCTATTAGTTGGCCGTAAGGCTTTTCTCCACACAATCGTTATCTATTTACTGAGTACGTTTCTAGAAGCAACCCAAAAGGTAGCTTTTGGGTGTTGCACAATTTCCCACGCATTATTGTCAATTTTTGAAACATAAACTGTGTACGTATGTAGCGTATTTTTATGTTTTTTTGTGCCTAGAAAATTTGTATTTTTTTTATATTTTTTGTTCACTTTTTAACCTATCAGTTTTTTCTTATGAGAACAAAGTTCTACTCACTGTTGACGTGTGTGGTGGCATGGATGTTCCTACTCCTCCTTGCACCCGACCCAGCACACGCCCAAGAACGTAAAGTATCGGGGAAAGTAATGGCTTCTGATGGCCCTATTCCAGGCGCCACGGTGTTGTTGAAAGGTAGTAACGTGGGAACGTCAGCAGATGCCGACGGCGCTTTTACTATCAGTGTCAAAGGTGCCAATCCTGTATTAGTTATTTCGGCGATTGGTTACAAATCGCAGGAAGTTCCAGTTGGAAACCAAACAATGATTAATGCCAAGCTTGAGGATGAAGCGAATGCTTTGACTGAAGTGGTTGTCACTGGTTATACTGTAGATAAGCGCCGTGAGTCAACGGGGGCTATTTCTACCGTAAAAACTAAAGACCTTACAACGGTGCCATCTTCAAGTGTTGAGCAACAATTACAAGGTCGGGTAGCAGGTTTGACGGTTGTAACTACCAGCCAACCAGGATCAGGAAGCCAGATTCGGGTTCGCGGTTTTGGTGCATTTGGTGGTAACGAACCGCTTATCATTGTTGACGGATATCCAGTAGGTAACGTAAACTTCTTGAACCCAGAAGACATTGAATCAACGACAGTATTGAAAGATGCGTCGGCAGCGTCAATCTATGGAGCAAGAGCGGCCAATGGTGTGATTGTATATACGACTAAGAGAGGTAAAAAATCAGCTAAAAAACTGAGCGTTACTTACGATGGTGTGTATGGTCTTACTGACCCAGGTAAAGGACAAAAAATGATGAACCCACAAGACCAAGCAGATTGGACTTGGACGGCGCTTAAAAACTCTGGTTCGCCTCTTTCTCACCCTCAGTATGGTTCAGGCCCAACGCCAGTATTGCCCGATTATCTTAAAGTAGGTAATAGAAGTGGGGTAATTGGAACGGTTGATTTGGCCGCAGAAAAGTTAAAATATAACATTACTGGACCAACTATCGGTGATTTTTACCAAGTTATCAAAGCGAATAAGGCAGGAACAGACTGGTATAAAGCATTGACCCAAACAGGAACAATCAGCAGACATAGCTTAGGTTTTGAAGGTGGAGGAGATGCTTCGCGTTTCTATGTAGGTCTGTCAATGCAAGACCAACAAGGTATTTTGCCAAGCCAGCGTGCAAAGCGTTATGCGATGCGTGTGAATACAGAGTTTGATATTTTCAAAAATGTACGAATTGGTGAAAATATCCAACTTACTTTCCTTCAAATCTTAGGCCGTCAGGGAGATAATGAAGGATTGCAGTCGTCACAAGCAGAAAACGATATCTTAGGAGCGTTCAGATCGCCTACAATTATCCCTGTTTATGACGAATTTGGCGGATATGCGGGTACAACTGCCCTAGGTTTCGGACAAGGTTCAAACCCTGTTGCTAACCAAGAGGCTAATAAGCTCAACAAAAACTACAATGCTTTGGCATCTGGTAACTTCTACATCGAAGTTGATCCTATCAAAGATTTGACGTTGCGTTCATCAATCGGTGGAAACTTTGTTAATTTCTACGGCTGGGGATATGGTCGTCCAATTTATGAAACCCTTGAAAACAAAGGTGTGAACTGGTCGTACAACGAAAGTGGTGGATTTAGATTAGGTTGGACTTTCACGAACACAATTTCTTACAAGAAGAAATTCGGTATCCATAATTTGGATTTATTGGTTGGACAAGAAGCACTTAACACGGGCTTTGGAAAAGATTTACGCGCTGATGGTCGTAACCCATTCTCTGGTGATGTAAACTACATTACAATCTCTACGTTGGATATTAGAAACCCAGCAACCAGTGTTAAAGACAATGGGATTACATTTAACTCCTATTTTGGTAGAGCGATTTACAACTTGAAAGATAAATACATCATTACAGGGGTACTTCGCCGTGACGGTTCTTCTCGATTTGGTGCGAACACCCGATATGGGGTATTCCCAGCGGTATCTGCCGCATGGAGACTTTCGGATGAGCCATTCATGAAACAATTCTCTTGGGTTACTGATTTGAAAATTCGTGGGGGATATGGTTTGATGGGTAACTCAAATAACGTTGCTCCTACTAACCAATATGATTTGTATGCACAAAGTGTAGCGAACTCATCGTACGACATCAACGGTACAAACGGTGGCGTAGTAGGAGGTTTCAGACAATCACGCATCGGAAACCCTGATGCAAGATGGGAAACAAGTATTACCAAAAACGTGGGTATTGATGGCTCATTCCTTAACGGGAAATTGGATGTAATCTTTGATTTGTGGCAAAAAGATACCAAAGATTTGTTGTATCAATTGCCAATTACGCAGACAGTGGGTGGTGCTACACCTCCTTCGGTTAACGTAGGTACAATGGTGAATAAGGGTATTGATATTCAGTTGATTACTCGCGGTAAATTTGGAGGTAAAGTAGGCTACGAATTTGATGTTACTGGTAGCTTCCTTGATAACAAAATTACTGAAATCGGTGGCGGTCTTACTTATTTGCAAGACGTAAACCCTGGTTTTAGAGGTGTAAACCCTATTCGTAACCAATTGGGCTACTCGCTTTCTTCTTTCTACGGATATAAAGTACAGGGATTATTCCAAAGCCAAGAAGAAATCAAAAATGCTCCAACGCAAGACGGATCTGGCGTAGGTCGTTTCAGATATGTTGATGTAAACGGAGACGGAAAAATAAGCGCAGACGACCGTACGTATTTGGGTAGCCCAGTGCCTAAGTTTACGGGTGGGGTGAACTTCCGTCTTACCTACAAAAACTTTGAAGTATTGTCGTACTTCTACACATCAATCGGAAACAAAATCTTTAATATCTCAAAAAGATTTACCGATTTCTATCCGTTGTTCGCAGGTTCTGCCATCTCAGAGCGCGTAAAACAATCTTGGACTCCACAGAATACTGGTGCTACCATTCCAATCTTTGAAGCAAACGATGGTTTCAGTACAGGTTCTCAATCTAGTGACTTTTACGTAGAAGACGGTTCTTATTTAAGATTCCAGAACCTTTCGTTTGCCTATAACTTCCCAATGGAATTGGCAAATAAACTAAGATTGAGCAGACTTCGTGTTCATGCCGCTGTCAACAACCTATTTACAATTACCAAATATGGCGGATTAGATCCTCAAGTAGCTGGTGCTGCGGATACTAACTTTGGGGTGGATTTAGGAAACTTCCCAATGACTCGTCAATTCACTTTCGGTATAAATGTTGGATTTTAACATATGAACAAAATGAAAAAAATAATCTTTTCACTTACAAGCATTATTCTTTTGTTAGCTGGATATGCCTGTAAAGATAGCTTTCTAGAAGTACCTCCAACGGGCTCACTTGCTAAAGCCCAGCTTACCAGCAAAGCTGGTTTGGACGGAAGTTTAATTTCTGCGTACGCTCAATTGAGTGCTTTGGGGCAAACTCACTCAGGGCCTTCAAACTGGCTGATTGGAAGTATTAGAGGGGGAGATGCCAACAAAGGTACTGACCCAGGGGATGGTTCTGAAATGAACCCTATCCAAACATTCCAATACAACTCGACGGATCCTGTAGCCGCCAACGTGTATCAAAGTTATTTTGAAGGTGTTTCGAGAGCTAATGCCGTTTTGGCTTTGTTGAAAGAAGCACAGCCAAGTGTAAAAGCGGAAGATATCAAATTGATCACTGCGGAAGCACGTTTCTTGAGAGGCCACTTCTATTTCCAATTGAAAAGAAACTTCAACTTAGTACCTTATGTTGATGAAACTAAAAATCTTTCAAACGGAATCGACAAAGTGAAAAACGATGTTGAGCTATGGCCAAAAATTGAGGATGATTTCAAAACGGCTTACAACGATTTGCCAGAAACATCATCTGCTGTTGGACGTGCCAACAAATGGGCAGCGGCTTCTTACTTGGCCAAAGTATATTTGTATCAAAAGAAATATGCCGAAGCCAAAGCGTTGTTTGATTTGATTATTGCGAACGGTAAAACAACAGGTGGCAAAAAATATGCGTTGCTTCCTAAATATTCAGATCTTTATCGTGTAGCAAATGACAACAATGCGGAGTCGGTGTTTGCAGTTCAAGCAACTGTTAAATCAGGAAATGGAAACAACGCCAACGCTGATTTGCAATTGAACTTTATCCAAGGCTCTGATCCAGGTACTTGCTGTGGATTCTTCCAACCGTCGTTTGAATTCGTAAACTCGTTCCGTACAGATGCAAAAGGACTTCCACTTTTGGATGGTACTTACAATGCTCCTGCCAATGCGGTTAAAACGGATATGGGTATTAAATCTGACGTGGCTTTCACGCCAGATGCAGGGCCACTTGATCCACGACTAGACCACACAGTAGGCCGTAGAGGTATTCCATTCTTGGATTGGGGCCCACACACAGGCTTTAGCATGATTCGTAACCAACCAAACGGTGGTCCGTACTCTCCTAAAAAATACTTGTTTACCAAAGCTGAAAAAGCAGCAGGTTTAACTGAAACAGGAGGTTGGGGACACCAAACTTACAATGCCTACAACGTTACTATTATCCGTTTTGCTGACGTGCTTTTAATGGCAGCAGAAGCAGAAATCGAAGTAGGTTCGTTGGCTAAAGCACTCGAATATACCAATATGGTAAGAGGTAGAGCAATGAACGCGTCTGACTACGTAATGATTGATGGCAAACCTGCCGCTAATTATAAAATTGCGTTGTACGATGCTTTCCCAACAAAAGAATATGCTAGATCAGCCGTTCGTTTTGAAAGAAGAATTGAATTAGGAATGGAAGGATACCGTTTCTATGATTTGGTTCGTTGGGGCGAGGATGTAGCTGCCATCAATAAGTATCTCCAATACGATCAGGTATTGTTGCCTGGTGCATTAGGTGGTGCTAAATATGAAGCTAAATATGCGTTGTTCCCTATACCTCAAGGCCAAATGGACTTGTTGAATAGCAAAGAACAAATCTTAAAACAAAACCCTGGCTACTAATCCTCGGTTATTTCTTGCAACTCAAAATCGGCAAGTCATTCGACTTGCCGATTTTGTTTAAATAGAACAAGTCGTAATCTTGTATTTTTATCCAATCATTCACCTATAATTTTGAGCGTATGGTTGCCGCACGCCTTGCTGTTATTAGTTTATTTGCCCTCTTTTTATTGAGCTCCTGCAAAGATCAACCCCTCTTTTCGAGACTAGAAGTCAGCGATACAGGCATCGACTTCTCGAACCGCATCGTCGAAAATGATACCTTGAATATCCTTGACTTTGAGTATGTCTATAACGGCGGAGGCGTCGGGATTGCAGACATGAACGGTGATAGCTTACCCGACATTATTTTTTCGGGAAATCAAGTCGATAGCCGTATTTATCTCAATAAAGGCAATATGAAGTTTGAGGATGTTAGTAAAAAAGCAGCATTTTCAAATCGAGGACGCTGGTGTTCGGGAGCGAGTTTGGTTGACATCAATGCCGATGGACGCATGGATATTTACCTCACCGCTACCACCAAAGGCGTAGAAGATCAACGGGCCAATCTGCTCTTTGTGAACCAAGGAAACGACAGTGAAGGCGTGCCTACATTCAAAGAAATGGCGCATGAATATGGCATCGACGACCGTGGGCATTCGATGAACGCCGCTTTCTTTGACTATGACAATGATGGAGACTTAGATTTGTACGTTTTGACGAATACCATTGAAAGTAACCCCAATCAGTTTCACGAAAAACGCCGCGATGGTTCGTCACCAACTACTGACCGTCTTTACCGCTGCGATTGGAGCGAAGGAACTAACCACCCTGTTTATACCAACGTATCGAAGGAAGCGGGCATTCAAATCGAAGGATATGGCCTGGGTATCAACATTTGTGATTTTAACCGTGATGGCTTCAAGGATATTTATATTACAAACGATTATCTAACCGACGACTTGCTTTACATTAATAACGGCAACGGTACTTTTACCGACAAAGCAGCCGACTATTTTAAACATACCAGCAACTCAGCCATGGGTAATGACGTGGCTGACATCAACAATGACGGCCTCGTTGACATTGTGGCGGTGGATATGTTGCCCAAAGACAATGCCCGTAAAAAACGCCTGATGGGGCCTAATAGTTACCAAACGTACCTCAACAATGACCTGTTTGGTTTTACGCATCAATATGTTCGCAATACACTTCAACTTAATTTGGGAAATAAACCCAATAGCAATGATCCCGCTTTTGCCGAAATAAGTATGCTTTCTAACGTAGCCGAAACGGATTGGAGTTGGACGCCTATGCTTGCCGATTTTGATCACGACGGCTTTCGTGACTTGATTATTACGAACGGTTTTCCGAGAGATGTGACTGATCGTGATTTTGGTCAGTTTAGAGCGGAAAGCAGTTCTATTGCTCCGAAAAGCTACTTATTAGGAGAAATTCCCATCGTTAAAATTCCTAATTACGCTTTCAAAAACAACGGTGATCTTACCTTCAAAGATGTTTCAGAAGCGTGGGGACTAAACCAAGCGTCGTTTAGTAACGGTGCTGCTTATGCCGACCTCGACCGTGACGGTGATTTAGACCTTGTGAGCAACAATATCAATGATTCTGCTTTTGTCTATCGCAATAATTTGGTGGAATCTAAGCCCGAAAAAGCCCATTATTTGCGGGTCGTGTTTAAAGGGGAGGGGCATAACCTCAGCGGGCTTGGCGCTAAAATGACGCTTTATTACCACGGAAATCATACCCAAGTCTATGAACATTCGCCTTACCGTGGGTATTTGTCAACTGTAGAGCCAGTAGCACATTTTGGTTTGGGAGAAAACCGATTGATTGATTCTGCGACGGTGGTGTGGCCTAATGGAAAACAACAAGTGTTGAAAAATCTCCAAGCCGACCAAACCCTGATTGTATCACAGTCAAACGCAACTCAAAACTATGTGGTGCCTGCCCAGAATCGGGCGTATTATTTTACGGATTTAAACGATTCTTTGCAGCTTGACTGGAAACACGAAGAGGTAGAATACATTGATTTTAACGTTCAAAAACTACTTCCTCACAAGCTTTCTCAGTATCCACCAGCAGTTTCGGCGGGTGATATTAACGGGGATGGCCTGGACGATTTCTTCGTGGGAGGCTCACGCCAGCACAAAGGACGTTTCTTCTTACAAAATCCTTCGGGTCGTTTTACATTGGCCGACCTGTTGCCCGACAAAGAAGGGGCCGACAAAACATCGGAAGACTTGGGTACGTTGCTTTTTGATGCCGATGGCGACGGTGATAACGATTTGTACATTGCAAGTGGTGGAAATGAATTACGCCCCAATGATGTGGGGTATCAGGACCGCCTCTACATCAACGACGGCAAAGGGCATTTTTCGCTTGCGCAAGGTGCGCTACCTGCATTACTAACCAGCAAATCGTGCGTACGTGCCGCCGACTATGACCGTGATGGTGATTTGGATATGTTTGTGGCGGGGCGGGTCATTCCTGATCAGTATCCAGCCCCAGCTAGCAGTTATATTTTGCGCAACGATACCAAAGCAGGGGTAGTGAAGTTTACCGACGTTACGGCCCAAATTGCGCCTGCGCTGCTAAACCTTGGCCTTGCTTGCGATGTACTTTGGACCGATGCCGACAACGACGGTTGGCTTGATTTGTTGATTGCGGGAGAATGGATGCCGTTGACTTTGCTCAAGAACAAAAAAGGTAAATTCGACATTTCGCCCTCCGAACTCGACACTAAAAAAGGTTTTTGGGGAAGCTTAGTAGGCGCTGATTTCGACCACGATGGCGATACCGACTACATTGCAGGAAACCTCGGACTGAATACCCTCAACAAAGCCTCTGACACCCATCCGTTGAGTATATTGGCGGGCGATTTTAACCAAGATGGCAGCTATGATGCCATTCCATTTGTGTATTTCCCAAATCCACAAAACCAGCTTGTCCGTGTGCCTTTTCATGGGCGCGAAGACCTTATCAAGCAGTTTATTCAAACAAGAATGCGTTTTCAGAAATACGCTGATTTTGTTAATGCAACGTTTGATAATATACTGACGGAAGAAGAACGCAAAAAAGCACTTCAATTGGACGTTACCTATTGCCAATCTGTCTATATCGAAAATACAGGAAATGGAACGTTCAAAACCAAGCCTCTACCCATATTAGCCCAAATTGCCCCAATCAACGGGATGATTGTCGAAGATTTTGATACCGATGGTTTCTTGGATGTCTTGCTAGTGGCCAACGATTTTGGAAATGAGACCAGTTCGGGGCGATATGATGCTTCCAATGGGTTGTTGCTCAAAGGCAACGGCAAAGGCGATTTTGTGCCAGTGCTCCAAACTCAAACGGGTTTTTATGTACCGGGCAATGCCAAAGGACTGGCGCAGTTGACCAACAAAGCGGGTCGTCGCATCGTAATTGCGACTCAAAACCGTGGTACTCTACGGAGCTTTGGCCAAAACGGTGCTTCTCTCAAATGGGTAGCATTACAGCCCCACGATGCGTACGCGCTTATTCGTGACAAAAAAGGAACGGTACGTCGCCAAGAACTTTATTATGGCGCTTCGTTTTTATCGCAGTCGGCGCGTAAGTTGGCACTAACGACTCAGGATGCTTCCGTTGAGATAGTTGATTTTCAAGGGAAGAAGAGGAAGGCTTTGTAAAAGCGTTTAAACGAAAAGGCCAGCCAAATTTGTTTTGGCTGGCCTTTTCGTTTAAATAGTAAGCTTGCCTACGCTTTCGGCGTCATAAACTTGGCTTTGACAAACTGCCAAACCATTGGCAACACCGAGAGGCCAATGATTCCAAAAATAACCAACTCAAAGTTTTTCTTTACTATCGGTAGGTTACCGAAGAAAAACCCTAGCATTGTCAACGTCGGTACCCACAAAAGCGCCCCTACCACGCAGAAAAGAATGTAACGTGAGTAGGTCATGCTTCCTGCTCCTGCCACAAACGGCGCAATCGTACGGACAATCGGAATAAAACGCGCCATAATCACGGTTTTGCCTCCGTGTTTTTGGTAAAAAGCTTCGGTTTGTTCCAAGTATTCGCGTTTAAAAAACAGAATCCGTTCTCGTTTTTTAATGGTCGAGCCCAAAAACTTACCCACAAAATAATTGACGTTGTCGCCCATCAGCGCCGCCACAATTAACAACGGAATGACAATCCAAGGATTAAGTGCGCCTGTAGAAGCCGCCAACGCTCCCGTCGCAAAAAGCAACGAGTCGCCTGGAAGTAACGGCATTACCACCAAACCAGTTTCAGTAAATACGATCAAAAACAGAATCAAGTACGTCAGCGTACCGTATTCAGTAATAATGTCAGCAAGGTGCTTGTCGAGGTGCAGAAAAAAATCTACTACTTGTGCGAGAAATTCCATTTTTATGGTTTTTGGTTACATTTTTTTAATAGTCCATGGTTAATAGTCCACAGTCGATGGTTGGTAGTTCATAGTCGGTGGTTAGTAGTCCATGGTTTTGAATAGTACTATCGTCTATCGACCGTGGACTATCGACTATGGACTACTAACTACCCAAGTGAATTTCGGAGCGCTTGGGTCATTTTAATAATTTGTTCTACATCCGAATAAAGTTTTTTGAAGTCAGTGTCATTAATGATATTTCGTCGTTTCCCAATATACAAACATGAGACTACTTCAATACTTGAACGTATAGCATACCCCAAAAAGCGGCCAAACTCTGCATTAGATTGTCCCGTTGAACCTTCTGCGATATTGAGGGATATAGAGTCTGCGGCGCGTTTTATTTGAGCTGTGAGAATAAATGCCTCCTCTTTTGGAAAAGTAAGCGTAAGCTCATGAACAGTTCCACTTAATTCAATTGCTTTCTGCCATACTACTAACTGCTCAAACTTAAAGGCCATTTTAGCTTTTTTTGTTTATGGTTGATTGGTAGTCCACAGTCGATAGTCCATCGTTTTGAACTGTACTAAAATCTGTCGTCTATCGACCATGGACTATCGACTATCAACCATGGACTATCAACCTATTTCGACAACTTCCAACGTTTGCGGGTTTTGTCGTTGAGATAATTAGCAAATGTATCCCCACGTAGCCCCAAGCGAATGGTTTCGAGCGGAATAATCTCGTTAGGAGCGATGTTCCCAAGGTTGACATTCGCACCTATCAATTTGACAAACCACACCTGTTGGGCTTTCTGCGGTGCTTCCCAGATGATGTCTTTGTTGGGGACTTGGGTCAAAATTTCTTCTACTAACCCTTGACGAACTTCCCCGCTTGAACGGAAAAGACCTACGTTGCCCGATTCGCGCGCTTCTCCAATCACTTTCCAAGCGCCTGCTTCCAACTCCGCTTTCATGAGCTGAATCCACTTGTAAGGTGGAATAATCTTGGTTTCGTCTTTTGAACCTACTTCCGACAATACCTTTACTTGCTCGGCCAAAACGCGAATAAAATCACACTTAATTTCGGCAGGCATTTCAATCGACCCGTCTGATACTTCGGCGTATTCCAACTGGTATTCGTCGATAAGACGGCGATAGTCTTCAAATTGATTTCGTACGACAAACGCCTCAAACAGCGTCCCTCCAAAGTAAACGGGAATACCTGCACTTTTATAGACGGCGATTTTATCTTTGAGATTGGGCGTAACAAAAGATGTAGCCCATCCGAGTTTAACAATATCAATATGAGGAGCCGAAATGTCGAGCATATCTTCGACTTGACGAATGCTCAACCCTTTGTCCATGACCATTGTTAATCCGTACTGACGTGGTTTGGAAGTGCGGTCGGGGACTTGCGATAGTTTGAAATTCATATCGTTTGGTTAGGTATGTCTTTGAAAGTAAACCGCAAAATTAGCGATTCCAACCACAACCTACTAAAGTGCCTAAGAAAATAACCTGACTTTCATCAATCTTTAACAAAAAACCCGCAGAATACTCTGCGGGTAAAAGCGTGGGGTTTGGAAGTCAATATAGGTCAGTACAGCGCTGGAAATTGCTGTGGATTTGCTTCGTGAATGAGGCTATACGCTGCCTCTACAATGTCTTCAACATTGGGTTTTGAGTAATAATCACCGTCGGAACTATAGGCAGGGCGGTGAGGTTTGGCCGATACACATCTTGGTGCCGAATCAAGCCATTGGTAGGCATTTTGTCCGTCCAACACTTGTTGCATCATGTAAGCGGATGCTCCTCCTGGCATATCTTCATCGGCAAATATCACGCGATTGGTTTTCTTGATAGAATCCACAATCGAATGATGAATATCAAAAGGCAAAAGTGTTTGAATATCAATTAGTTCTACGCTTATGTCGAGCTGAGAAAGCTGCTCGGCCGCCTCTTGTACAATGCGACACATCGAGCCGTAGGTGACAATGGTGAGGTCGGTACCTTCTCGCAATACTTCGGGCTCGCCGAGCGGCACGCAAAACTTCCCTAAATTAGAAGGAAGGTATTCTTTGAGGCGATAGCCGTTGAGAGGCTCAACAACGAGGGCGGGGTCATCGCCGCGCAGTAGCGTATTGTACATTCCTGCGGCTTGTGTCAAATCGCGCGGTACGCAAACGTGTAAACCGCGCAAACTGTGAATCACCGAACCCATCGGCGACCCTGAGTGCCAAATGCCTTCTAAGCGGTGGCCGCGTGTACGAATAATAAGCGGTGCTTTTTGCCCACCTTTGGTACGATAATGCAGCGAAGCAAGGTCGTCGGTGAGGGTTGCTAACGTATAAAAAATATAATCGAAGTACTGGATTTCAACAATAGGCTTTAGACCTCGAATGGCCAATCCAATGCCTTGGCCAATAATGCTTGTCTCTCGAATGCCCGTATCCGTAATGCGTAGTTCGCCGTATTTTTCTTGAAGTCCCGCAAAACCTTGGTTTACGTCGCCGATTTTTCCTACGTCTTCACCCATCGCAACGATGCGCGGGTCTTGTTCAAATAAGGCATCAAAGTTGGCGCGAATAATTTGGTAGCCATCTAGTAGGGGAGCGTCTTGGAGGTATTGTGCGGCTACGGGCGTTACTTTCAGGGGAGATTCGGGCGATTCGCTGTATAAGTGCGAGCTAAAGCGGTCGTGGTTAACTTCTGCATTTTTGGCTAACCATTCTACCAGGGCGTTTCGAGTAGCTGAAGGTTCAAAGCGTAAAAAACGAAGTGCTTTGCGTATGGCTGATGTATTGTAGCGGTGCAAAGGAACAATTTCTCGTTTTAACTCGTCGCTTATTTTGAGCAAATCGGAGGTAAATCGACTTTCGTGGGCGGCAGTTTGTAGCAATGCTAATACTTCATTTTGTTCATGGAGGATTGCTTCACTATATACTTTCCACGCATTGTTTCGTTCTTGACGAATGAGTTTTTTGGCATGTTCGTCAATCTCCTCTAATTCCTCAGGAGACGCGTAGCCATTGGTCAAAATCCACTCTTTAAACTTCAGATTGCAGTCACATTCTTGTTCCCATTGGAGGCGCTTGGCTGATTTGTAACGGGTATGCGAGCCTGAGGTAGAATGGCCTTGCGGCTGAGTGACTTCTTCTACGTGGACCAATACTGGAATGTGGTGGGTCCGACACAGCTCTGCGGCTTTTTGGTAGGTTTCAATCAGTCCTACATAATCCCAAGCTTTGACCGTAAAGATTTCAATACCGTTGGTTCCTTCTTCTCTTTGCAGCCCACCGAGTGCTTTGGAAATACTGGCTTTCGTGGTTTGATATTCGACAGGCACCGAAATTCCAAAGCCATCGTCCCATACCGACATTAAAAGGGGCACTTGTAATACCCCTGCGGCATTCATTGTTTCCCAAAACATCCCTTGCGAAGTAGAGGCATCACCGATGGTTGCAAACGTTATTTCATCGCCATTGTGCGAGAAATCCGTCATTCCATGCAAATTTTCGTTGCCACGGTAGAGTTTAGAGGCGTATGCTAACCCTACTGAGCGCGGAATTTGTCCAGCCGTAGGAGCAAGGTCATTGATATGATTATAGGTAGTTGTTTGGGGTTTCCACAAACCATTTTCGTCCAAATAGCGCGTGGTGTAGTGGTTATTCATCGAACGGCCTGCGGTGTGCGGCTCAAATTCGACGTCGGCATGGCCATAAAGTTGGGAAAAAAACTGCTGCCACGTGAGTCCTCCAAGGGCTGCCACGACGGTTTGGTCGCGATAATAGCCCGAACGAAAGTCACCTTTTCGGAATGCCTTGGCCATGGCTATTTGGGCCAATTCTTTTCCATCACCAAAAATTCCGAATTTCGCTCGACCTCCCATCACATCTTTTCTTCCCAACAAGCTTGCTTGACGACTCTCACATACCAAACGATAGTCGTCCAGAATATTTTGGCGCGTTAGCGCAATAAGGTCGGTGGCGAGTTCGTTTTCTATCACGTTTCTTGATGAGTGTTTTTTGTTAGGTTTCGTTGTTTTGGCAAGTAAATATACAGGAAAACAACTGATGTTTCAAAATACAACTTTTTTGAGTTTCTTTGTTCTAAAATTTTGAGCAAAAATAACATTTGGCAAAACTTTTGCTCCTACAATTTTTGTTAGATTAGCAACCAACTTTCACAAAACTTAATTTTACACACAACATGAAAAAGGTTTTTTCACTATTCGTAGCAATTTTAGCATTTAGCGCAGTTAGCTTCGCTCAAAAAGGAGTAATCAAATTCGCTAAGAACGAAAATGATTTCGGTAAAATCGAGCAAGGAAAGCCAGTAACTTACGTATTTGAGTTCACAAACACAGGTACTGACCCAATCGTATTGGGTAATGTGGCGGCTTCTTGCGGATGCACAACTCCTGAGTGGACGCGTGAGCCAGTGATGCCAAACAAAAAAGGAACAGTAAAAGCTACGTTTAACGCTGGCGTGATGGGACCTTTCAACAAGACCGTGACTGTACCAAGCAACGCTGAAAACGGAACCGTTTATTTGACACTCAAAGGTGAAGTGATTGCTAACAAAACAGCTACACCTGCGAAAAGTGGTAAATAATCGCCCTTGAAAGTGTTTTTCAAACGATAAACTTTCATTCCTAAAAAGGCTTTGGCTTTGGTGCCGAAGCCTTTTTATTTATATTCACCCCGCTCGTTAACCCACTTTAGAATGATTAGAACCATTGCATTTCTCGCCTTAGTGGTTGTTTTTTCATGTAACAACACCAGCGATAACCAACACCAAGCATCTCATCTTCACCACACATTAGTAGATTGTGTTTCGGACAAATCGCTTTCTCCTGAAAAACTTGCCGAAGTAAAAAAACGTATCAAGGCCGATGAAAAAGCGGCTCGTTTGGATTCACTTTTTCAGCGAAAATTCAAATTAGAGCGGTTTAATGGCAATGTCCTCATTGCACAACAGGGCGTCGTTTTGTACCGAAATTCCAACGGGTACGCCCAAGTTGAAAAAAAAGACACCCTTCGTCCTGATTCGAAGTTTCAGTTGGCGTCACTTTCAAAAACATTCACGGCGGTAGCTATTCTCAAACTGTATGAAGCAGGTAAGCTTAGTTTGGAAGACTCCGTCAAGAAATTTATTCCGCAGTTTCCGTACTCGGGTATTCAGGTCAAAAGTTTGCTTTCGCACCGTAGCGGCTTGCCCAATTATGCTTATGTACTCACCGACAGCGTACGTAAACGTAATTCTTATCCGACCAACGATGACATCGTGCGCTGGTACTGCGCCGTGAAACCAAGACCTTATAATACGCCCAATACGTATTTTAGCTACAGCAACACCAATTACGCTTTGCTGGCCACGATTGTGGAAAGAGTATCGGGGAAAACGTTTGAGGCGTTTCTTCAAGATTCGATTTTTAAGCCCCTAGGAATGAAAAATACGTGGCTGATTACAACCCAAAACGATTCCCTGAATCAGTTGCGCACCGCAGGCTATCAGCACAATCGCCGTTTGCCAAAAGATAATTTTGACGATGTGGTGGGTGACAAAGGGGTGTATTCTACCATGGATGATATTTTTCGCTGGTATGCAGGTTTGAGCGGAGGCTGCGTGTTGCGTCCCGAAACGCTGAAGGAAGCTTTCACGCCTCGTAGTTTTGAGAAAAGAGGCATCAGAAACTACGGCTATGGCTTTCGGATGCACGTGGACGAAGCCACCAAACAAGCCAAGTACGTGTATCATACGGGTTGGTGGAAAGGCTACAATACCTTGATGTGGTTTAGTCCCAAAGACAAATTTGTCATCATCCTTTTGAGCAACCGCTACAACCGCAGTATCTATCAAATCAAGCCTATTTTGCAGATTTTAGAAGGAAAAGGCGAAGTGGACGCTGAAATCGAGGAAGGGATGTTTTGATTAACTTTCAAAAAAAACAAGTAACTTGTATCCATCAACGCGATAAAAGGAATAAGAATAATGGAAACGGTAGCCGAAAAAAAGTTTAGCGTGGAGGAGTACTTTGCTTTGGAAGAAAAATCCGAAATCCGCCACGAATTTTATTACGGAGAAATCATTGAGATGCCAGGAGAAACAACCATCGCCAATCTAATAGCAGGCAATATTTATGTATTGTTGCGTATTTTGTTTAAAAAAACACCTTTTATGGTATTTGACCATGACATCAAACTAATGGTTCATAAAAAGAGCTACCGTTACCCTGACTTGGTAGTAATTCACCAAAAAGGCGACCATAAAAAGTACGTAACGGATCCTGTATTAATTGTAGAAGTACTCTCTGAAAGTACCGAAGACATCGACAGAGATAAAAAACGCTTAGAGTATTTTGGGTTAACTTCGCTACACTATTATCTTTTGATTCACCAAGACGAACCTATCGTGGAGATTTATACCCGCAGTGGTAAAAGTTGGCAATTTGACTTTTACACGGATATAAACGAAAACGTTTCTCTCCCTTTTTTTGACACCCAACTCTCCCTACAAGATATTTTTGAAGGCGTGAGTTTTGAGAAAAAGGGAGAGTAGGCAGTTCCTGAAAACTGCCTATTCTAAATAATGTACTGATTACTCGTCAATCAAGCGCTTCGTGATTGGCTGGTAGCTGTCGATGCGGCGGTCGCGGAGGTAAGGCCATGTAGTGCGATAATACTCCGTTTTGTCCAAATCGAGTTCGATTACCTTCGTCTCTTCTTGGTCGTGAGAAGCCAAGTACATCAGGCTTCCGAAGGGATTGGAAACAAACGACCCTCCCCAAAACTGCTGGTCGGCTTCGCGCCCTACGCGATTGACCGACACCACATACACGCCGTTCGCAACGGAGTGGCTTCGCTGAATGGTTTGCCAGGCGTTGTATTGTTCTTGGCTAATGGCAGGGTCTTGTTCGTTGACATCCCAGCCAATGGCCGTTGGGTAAAACAAAATTTCCGCCCCCATCAAGCTCGTGATACGGGCTGCTTCGGGGTACCATTGGTCCCAACAAATAAGCACGCCCAATTTCCCAAATTTGGTTTGAAACACTTTATAGCCCAAATCGCCTGGGGTAAAATAGAACTTCTCGTAGTAGCCTGGGTCGTCGGGAATGTGCATTTTTCGGTATTTTCCCAAATAACTTCCGTCGGCGTCCAAAACGGCGGTGGTGTTGTGGTATAGACCTGGCGCGCGTTTTTCAAACAAGGAAGCGATAATGACAATACCGAGTTCCTTGGCTAACTCGCTAAGAACGTCGGTGGTAGGTCCTGGGATGGCTTCGCCAAGGCTAAAATTAGCGTGGTCTTCTACGTCACAGAAATAGAGCGACTTAAACAATTCTTGAAGGCAAACAATTTGAGCACCTTGCGCAGCGGCCTCGCGGGTTTTGGCGATGGCTTTTGCTAAATTATCGTTGACATCGGCGGTGCAGCTCATTTGCACCAAACCTACTTTTACGTTTCGCATTTGAAAATGATTTTAGACCGCAAAAATAACGGGTAGCTAGGTATCTACAACCTGAAACGGATTTTTGTCAATTTTTTATAAGTCTTCAAAAGTCTGTACTTTCGGACAAAAATCAACAAACTCTTCATTATGCGTTTTTTTACTAACCTAACAAGCGCTTTTCTACACTGCGCTCTTGTCATAAGCGTATCGTTTGGCAGTATTGCCCAAACCAAAGAAAAAGTGGTCGCTTCTGACCTCACTCGCATCAAACAACTGGGCAACGTCGCGATTTCGCCCGATGGAAAACGTATCGTGTACAACGTAAATACCATTGAACCCAACGCCGATGGCAGCGATTATGACTACAAATTGCACATTTGGCTGGCGGATGCAGATGGGAAAACAGCCCCTCGTGCCCTCACGCGTGGCAGCGAAAGTGCCGTGGACCCTGTTTGGAGCCCCGATGGCAAAAGCATTGCTTTTACCCGCAGTGTAAAGGGGAAATCTCAAATTTTTATGATGCCTTTGGACGGAGGGGAAGCGTGGCAGTTGACTGACTACAAGCACGGCGCAGGTGGGCCGCAGTTTTCGCCCGATGGTTCTAAAATTTTATTCTCGACCTCGGTAAGCTTTGCAACTTTGATGACAGATTCGATTTTGAACCCGTCAAAAGGTGGACCTGCATGGAGTTTGGAAAAAGCAGGTTTTTTGAAAAACGAACAACTCAAAAAAAACACCGCCAAACCTAATCCTGATGGCACCATTGAGGAAATCAGAGCGTACCTTGACAAGGATGTGGAAGATAAAAAAGCGAAAGTTATCAACCGTCTGAATTTCCAAGGCGAAGCTTCGGCGGGGCAGGAGTTGAGCTTTTCGCATCTGTTGGTGATTGACGCAAAAGAAGGAGCAAAGCCATTGCCGTTGACAAAAGGGTTTTATTCTTACGGATCAGGTGCATGGTCGGGCGATGGAAAACAAATTTGGTTTACCACGCGTACCGATACGCTCGTTCACCCTGACCGCGACCTAGCCAACCGAATTTGTGTAATGAATGCCGATGGAAGCGGTGTTCGTACTGTTTTGACGGACAAAGCGCGTAGTTTTGGACAGCCTACGCCTTCGCCCGATGGACAGTGGTTGGCGTTTACAACGTCGCAAGCAGCCATAAAATCAGGTGCGCTTGACCAATCGCATTTAGGCTTTTTGAACTTAAAAAATGCGGGTGCTACCTACAGTATTAATCCCTTTGACCGTTCGCCAGGTAATTTGAAATGGGTGACGTTGACATTCCCCAAAAACAAAAAAGAAGTAGGTAAAGTCGAGTATGTTTACTTTACAGCTTCGTCAAACGGAGGTGCACCGTTGTATCGTGCGGTACCTACAGTAGATAAAGTAGAGCAACTTTCTGACTATGACACAGGAGTAACCGATTTTGACGTACAGCCCAATCAAGTAGTTTTTGCCAAAACCGAAGTTACGAATCCATCCGAGTTGTATCGTGCGGATGTGTTGATGAAAAACGCTCAAAAATTGTCGTCGCACAACGATTGGGTAGCCAAAAAAGCCTTGAGTATTCCTACTAAACACACGTTTACGAACTCGAAAGGTCAGACAGTGGAGTACTGGATTATGAAGCCAACGGTGGTGGAAGCGGGTAAAAAATATCCGTTATTGCTCAACATGCACGGCGGCCCAACCGCCATGTGGGGGCCAGGCGAAGGCTCTATGTGGCATGAGTTCCAGTATTTCTGCGCCCAAGGTTACGGAGTGGTTTATGCCAATCCACGCGGTTCAGGAGGCTACGGCGTAGAGTTTATGCGCGCGAACTACCGTGATTGGGGAACAGGCCCTGCCGAAGACGTATTGCGTGCTTGTTCGGAAGCGGCCAAAGAATCATGGGCTGACACGTCGCGCCAAGTGATTACGGGTGGGTCGTATGCGGGTTATTTGACGGCGTGGATTATTGCGCACGACCACCGTTTTAAGGCGGCTTTTGCGCAGCGCGGTGTGTATGATTTGACGACTTTTATGGGCGAAGGAAACGCGTGGCGTTTGGTGCCTAATTATTTTGGTGGCTATCCGTGGGAGGCTGAAACGAAGGCGTCGATGGATGCGAATTCACCTTATACGTTTGTGGATAAAATTAAAACTCCTTTTCTGATTAAACACGGTGAAAACGACTTGCGCACGGGCGTGATTCAAAGTGAAATGATGTACAAGTCGTTGAAAATCATGGGAAAAGAGGTGGAGTACGTACGTATGCCAGGCGGAACGCACGAATTGAGCCGCAGCGGAAATCCTCGTCAGCGTATCGACCGTATGTTGCGGATTTATGAGTTTTTTGAGCGGTACGTTGGGAAGAAGTAAAAATACTTCCACGATTGCCTTTTGAAGAGTAAAATAAAAACCCATTGAAGTGTGATGATTTTGGTGTCAACTTCAATGGGTACGTATAAATTAGTACAAACCCTTTTAAACTAATTAAATGAACAATCGTCGCTCGTTTATCAAGCAATTAGGGGCTGTGGCAGGGGCTGCAGCGCTTGCTCCTGAAGTGTTGGCCTTTGAGCCCCAGAAAAAACTATGGTTTGAGATTTCATTGGCCGAGTGGTCGTTGCACAAAGCTATTTTCAACGAGAAAAAACTGACTAACTTAGACTTTCCCGTGGTCGCTCGTAAAGAGTTCGGGATTGGGATTGTGGAGTACGTCAATCAGATGTTTAAAGACAAAGCCAAAGACACGGCTTACCTCAACGAGCTTTTGATGCGTTGTAAGGACAACGACATCAAAAACCACCTCATTATGATTGACGGCGAAGGTGGCCTAGCCGAAACGGATGATGCAACGCGTAATAAGGCCGTTGACAACCACAAAAAATGGGTAGAATGTGCCAAATACTTGGGTTGTAAGACCATTCGAGTAAACTCATTTGGCCGTGGTACAGCCGAGGAAGTAGCCAAAGCTGCCGTTGACGGATTGGGTAAATTGGGTGAATTTGCCGCTCCTGTGGGCATCAACGTAATCGTAGAAAACCACGGAGGTTTTTCATCCGATGGTAAGTGGTTGTCGGGAGTGATGAAGCAAGTAAACATGAAAAATGTAGGTACCCTTCCTGATTTTGGCAATTTCTGCATCAAGCGCAGTACAGGTGGCGAGTGGGGTGGAAGCTGCACCGAAGAATACGACCGTTATTTGGGGGTAAAAGAGTTGATGCCATTTGCCAAAGGGGTAAGTGCCAAAACCAACGATTTTGATGCCAATGGCAACGAAGCGAAAATGGATTACGCCAAACTTCTCAAAATTGTGAAAGACGCAGGTTTCCGTGGCATTGTAGGTATCGAATACGAAGGAAATGTAACGTCAGAATACGACGGTATCAAAGCTACTAAGAAACTTTTGGAGCGTGTAGGCGCAAGTGTTTAGAAGGCGAGGAGGGTTTCTCAAAACCCGACTGTCTTGTGTGCGTCGGGGTGCCTATACCCCGACGTATAGTCCTAAAATGCGGAATCAAAATTCGGGTTGTGAGCAACCATCTGCACATTTGACATTCTCTACTCTGCACTCGACACTCTTTTAATGCCCAATTAAGCGGGTGGCAGGGATATTTAGCCCTTTACTCAAACGTTTAATCATTGAAAGAGTTAATTCTCTTTTTTTATTTAATACCTTAGAAACCATAGCTTTATCTCCAATAAATGGAATCAGGTCTATTTGTTTGAGTCCATTTTGAGCCATCTTATTTTTTAAATAGGCTACGGGATCCGAAGCACTCATAGGGTAGTGGATAGCTTCGTACGATTCAATAAGAGTTACCAATAACTCCAATTCGTCGCCTTTTTCGGTTTGAGGTTGTGGCTCAGTTTGAAGTAAATGATAAACACGCTCAAGTGCCTCCTCGTACTGCTCTTCTGTCTTTATCGGTTTTATCATGGTTGAGACTTTCGTTTAAATTCAATTTTTTTTGCATCAATTCTATCATAGGCTGCGTGCGTTCCTACCCACAATATAATAAAAACTCGGGTTGTGAGCAACCCTCAGCACGTTCGACATTCTTCATTCACCCCTCGACACTCAATAAGTATCTTTTTCGGGCTCGCCTTTTTTATTTAACATCAAGCCTGCCATCATAATGAGGGCAGTGAGAATAATGATTTGAATAATCAGAGATTTGTTGATTAGGGGAATCATTTGGGTGGCAGGAATGCTTAAAAAAAGAAGAATGGTGATCAAACCACGTGGCGCGACAAACACCAAAGGCGAAAGTGGAATGCCGTATATTTTTAGGGCAGCAGCTCGGGCGACAAAAATCCCCGCAACGATACCAACCGCCCACACAAACGTATTGGGGTTAAAAATTTCGGCACTTTCCATCAGGTAACCAAACAATAAAAAGAATAAAACCCGAATCACAAACGTCGCTTCGATGACAATCTCCTTGAATTTCGCCACTTCACGGTCAAGCACGTTGGGTTTAAGCTTCTCTACCCAGCCAAATCGCTTGATTTCGTCTAAATTTCCCAGAAACAATCCAAAAATAAGAATAAAAATCAGGGCAGGAAGGTGATAAACTTTCGACACATTATAAATCAAAATAATGAGCAGAATAATGGGCGCAAACTTGATGTGGTGGTCGATTTTGCTCAATAAGTAGGACAGTGCTCCCGTAGCCACAAACGAAATGAGAATAATGGCCAGCAACTGACCAACAAATTGTGTAAGTGAGCTAAAGCCGAAGGTTTCGTTGAAGGCCACAAAATTAAAAAATACCACACCCAAAATGTCAGAAAGACTACTTTCATAAATGACAAATTCTTTTTGGGTATTCGGTAAATTTTTGACGCTCGGAATGGCAATGGCGCTACTGATGACGCACAACGGAAGTACGTTTAATAGGGTATCCTTAAAAGATGTTCCCCCCCAATAGACAAAAGCGGCAGTCGTTCCGATGGCTAAGACTACCATAGGAAGCAGTGCTACCATGAACGATTCTTTGACAGACCCAAGTTTTGAACCATTGAGTTGTAATTCCAGTGAACCTTCTAAGACAATGAGGATTAGTCCAATAGTCCCTAAAATGGGTAGTACAGGTGTGAGATTTGGAATAAAAAGCCCCGTTGACATCGAAAGCTGACGAACTCCCCACCCCATGAGGAGCAATAAAATAACGGATGGTATTTTGGTTTTTGAAGAGGTAATATCAAATATATAAGCAGCTAAGATTAAAAGACAAATGGTGATGATAATCGCGGTTGTCATTGGTGTAATTTGGTTAGGAGAACAAGCAATAATAACTAAACCTCTGAAAAAAACAAAGGGTTAGGACTTTTACAGCCCTAACCCTTTGAGTGATAAATCAAAGATTATAAATTGAATCCAAACGAATAAACGTCTTCTGGATAATCGAGGTACAAACCTTCCATCTGAACGCGACCACCATTTTTTCCTGCCAATGCTGCTTTAAGTTCTTTGACTGAATGTACAGGTTTGTCGTTGACTTTCGTAATCACAAAACCTTCTTCTACACCTACTCGGGCAAGCTTTCCGCCTTGCATGGCCGTTACTTTTACCCCTCCACTGATGTTGGCACGTTGAAGACGTTGTACTTCGCGTGAGTTGAGGTCTCCAAACTGGGCACCAAGCGAACCAAGGGCTGCATCTGCTTCATCGGTTTTGATGATTTCTTTTCCACCTTCGCGGTTACGGAGAATCACACTGTAATCCTTCACCGAACCATTGCGGTTGACGGTCAAGTTGACGGCTTCGCCTGGGCGCTTACGGGCCACAAGTTCGCGGAATTTAGGATCAGAGTCCACCTCAATGCCATCGACTTTGGTGATAACGTCACCTACTTTTAAGCCAGCGTCTTTGGCGGCACTACTGCCATCGCCAAATCCTTTGACATAAATTCCCGTTGCTACTCTAACGTCGTACTGGTCAGCTTTTTTGCTGTCGAGTTCTTCTGGGATGATACCAATGTATCCACGTTGAACCCCACCGAACTTAATAATATCGCTTGACACTTTCTTCACCAAACTAGCAGGTACGGCAAACGCATAGCCTGCGTAGCTTCCCGTTGGGCTGGCAATCGCCGTGTTGATACCCACCAATTCACCTTTCAGGTTAACCAAAGCACCTCCTGAGTTCCCCGGGTTGACTACTGCATCGGTTTGAATAAACGACTCAAGCGGTGTATCGCCTCCTTGACGGTTGGCTGATTGGCGTTGGTTCAATATGCCAATTCCACGACCTTTGGCACTGACAATCCCCGCTGTCACGGTCGATTCTAAGTTGAAAGGGTTTCCTACGGCTACTACCCATTCTCCCACTTTGATGGCGTCGGAGTTCCCAAACGCGAGCGAAGGTAGGTCTTTGGCAGGGATTTGAATCACCGCAATGTCCGTAGAAGGGTCAGTGCCAATTACTTTGGCTTTGTAGGTGCGTTTGTTCGACATGACTACTTCTAGTTCTTCGGCACCTTCTACCACGTGGTTGTTGGTGACAATAAAACCGTCGGCGCTAACGATGACCCCCGAGCCTGATGACTCTTGCTTTTGAGGCCCGCCACGGCGAAAACCGAAGTCTTCCCCAAAGAAATCGAACAAATCCATGCCTCTTTGCTGGGCTTGGCGCATGGCTGATGCTTTGATGTGAACTACGGCTGGGGTTGATATTTCGGCCGCATAGGTAAAATCAACGGCTGCACCCGCAGGAGGAGCCGAGGTGAAGCGCGCCAATGGGCTGTCGGCTTCTTTGAAAATAACGTCTTTGGTATCGTCAAGACCTCCAATAAGCTTGTAACCTCCGATGGTCGCTGCACTTGAAATAAGTCCAACCAATGCCAATGATTTCCAATTCTGATTCATGACTTTTATGAGCTTTTGGTTATGGTTTTTTTGAGTGATTGCTTGTAAAAAAAGTACCGAGATAACGCGTTTTAAAAGCATTCCGTGCCCCAATTTCTAACTTTTAACAATATTTAACAAGACATTGTTTGGAGAACACTTTCTTCTATAAAATAATAATGCGAGCGCTCCAATTCTGCCAAAATGTCATTTCGCTGGGGCAGCTTTTCAACATTTTTCCCCAAAGAGGCTGACGAATTTTCTGCTATATTTGCAACTTAATTAATTACGTAAACCTTGTAGGTTTTCAAAACCTATAAGGTTTAAACGATGAAACAACGAATAAATGGCGCGAATCATTGCGATTGATTACGGGACAAAACGGACGGGTATTGCCGTAACAGACCCATTGCAAATCATTGCGACGGCGCTTGATACGGTTCGTTCGCACGAATTAATCGACTTTTTGAAGCGTTATACTGCCGCAGAAGCCGTGGAGTCGTTTGTGGTAGGAATGCCCCGAAAATTGGACAATACCGATACCAACAACACGCCGCACGTGAAGGGCTTTATCAAACAACTCAAAAAAGCTTTTCCCGAAACACCCGTTTACGAACACGACGAGCGTTTTACCAGCAGTATGGCACTCCAAACGATGATTTCGATGGGAACCAAAAAAAGTGACCGTCAGGATAAATCCAACATCGACAAAATGAGCGCGACCATCATTTTACAATCGTATTTAACCACGAAAAAATAATTTCCATGATATTTCCCATCGTAGCATACGGCGATCCCGTTTTGCGTAAAGTGGCTCGACCCATTGAAAAAGACGAAATCAACTTGGCCGAATTTGTAGCAAATATGTACGAAACCATGTACGAATCGTCGGGCATTGGGTTGGCAGCGCCACAAGTAGGACAAAGTATTCGTGTGTTTGTGGTAGATGGTACTATTCTCAACGAAGACGAAGAAGAAGAGGACAAAGACCCAAGTTTGGAAGGATTCAAAAAAGTGTTTATCAATCCCCAAATTTTGGAAGAAACGGGCGACGAATGGGCGTTTGAAGAAGGATGTTTGAGTATTCCAGGCATTCGGGCGGATGTATATCGTCCCGAAAAACTCAAAATAAAATACCGTGACTCTGAGTGGAACGAACAAATCGAAGAATACGACGGCATGGCGGCGCGTATCATTCAACACGAATACGACCACCTAGAGGGTAAATTGTTTACGGATTACTTGCCGATGCTCAAGCGCCAAATGCTCAAAAAACGCTTAGCTGACATTACCAAAGGCGCAGTGAAGGTAGATTACCGAATGCGCTTCCCGAAATAATTGTTTGTTGTAATCGGTCGGGTTGTGAGCAACCCTCCACACGGGTGGGTCAGGTTGCTCACAACCTGACCGTAGCGCACAAGCAAGTGACTTCTGATTTTTTCTTACTATTCGTTCCTTAAACTGCATCGCCATGGACCTTCGCAAAAAAGCTAAAAACGTACTTTTTATCGACATCGAAACGGTTTCGTCGAAAGCTTCATTTGACCAGCTTGACGAACGAATGCAGGAGCAGTGGGAACGTAAAGCCGCCAATATTCGCAACGACGACCACGTGGCTCCGTTCGACTTGTTTTACCGTCGGGCGGCGATTTATGCGGAGTTTGGAAAAATCATTTGCATCGGCGTTGGGGCGCTTTATTGGAATACCACCGACGAACAGCCGCGCTTTAAAGTAAAATCCCTCGCGGGCGACGACGAGCGGGCGTTGTTGTTAGAATTTAAAGAGTTACTCGAAAAATACCCCCAAAACCAGCTTATTCTTTGTGCTCATAACGGTAAGGAATTTGACTTTCCCTACATCTGCCGACGGATGTTGGTCAACGGTATTTCGCTGCCCGAATCGCTCCAACTTTCGGGCAAAAAACCGTGGGAAATCCTTCACCAAGATACGCTCGACATGTGGCGTTATGGCGACTACAAAAGTTTTGCACAGTTGGACTTGTTGGCGGCGCTGTTTGGAATTCCGAGTAGTAAATCGGATATCAGCGGCGAAGACGTAACGCGGGTGTATTATGCTGAAAAAGACCTCGATCGCATTCGGCGCTACTGCAAAGAAGACGTGGTCGTACTCGCTCAACTGTGGCTGCGTCTCAACCAATTTGAGACCGTGAAGCCCGAGAATATTGTGCGGGCGGAGTAATAGAGTTGAAATACAAAAAAGGAGGCACTCCCGTTGGAAGCGCCTCCTTTTTTATGTCGAGTTAGACCTACTTCAACGGCGTTGATAAATTGATAAAATAGATGCGATTCATATCTACTTTTCCTGTAGCAGGCAGAATCTTTGTGGTAAAGCTATTTTGCCCGTTGTCCACCACCCCAAAATCATCGTCGTTAGAAACCGCGATGAGCGTATTGCTAAGAATGGCAATACCTTCGGCTTTATCGTGAGGGTAAACGGGTGATATTTGCGTCAATAAATCAAAGACCAATGATTTGGTTACAGGGACAATACCCGCAGATTGGCGCAGATTGAAAGCCGCAGATGCCCGCTGATGTAAGCTTTTTTCAGCGCCAATCTGCGGAGGAATTCTTCAGTGGCCTTCTGCGGGCGAGACGATGCAATCCACCTTAACAATAAAATAACACAGATGGTGACTTTGTCAAAATTTTCTGTGGAGATGTCGCCATAGTTTGTTTTCTTTGAGCTGCCTTTTCAAACAAAGACCAAATCCCAATGAAAAAAATCTACCTGTTGGCGGGGGCCATGGCGCTCGCTGCTTCCTCTTCATTGTACGCCCAACGTACCCTCATCCACTGCGGAAAACTTATCGACGGCTTGGCTGATGCAGCCCAAGACCAAATGACGATTGTGGTGGAGAAAAACCGAATCACAGCCGTGGAAAAAGGCTATACCAAAGGCCAAGGCACCGATAAAGTGATTGACTTAAAAAACAAAACGGTTTTGCCTGGCTTGACCGACATGCACGTGCACATCGAAAGCGAAACTAGCCGAGACCAGTTTGCCAAACGCGTCAGCTACACGCCCGCTGACATTGCGTTTGAAGCCCAAAAGTACGCCTACATCAACCTCATGGCGGGCTTCACGGCCGTGCGCGATTTGGGTGGAAGCGGCGTCAATATTTCACTGCGCAATGCCATCAACAAAGGCTTGGTCGTTGGGCCGCGCATTTTTACGGCAGGCCAAACCCTCGCAACTACAGGTGGCCACGGGGACCCTACCAACGGTTTAGGCAACCACTTTACCGCTCCCGAAAAAATGACCGATGGCGTCGTGGACTCGCCCGAAGCTGGCCGCAAAGCCGTGCGCCAACGCTACAAAGATGGGGCCGATTGCATCAAAATCACCGCCACGGGTGGGGTGTTGAGCATTGCCAAGAGTGGAAAAGCACCTCAGTTTACCGACGATGAAGTGTCGGCCATCGTTTCTACGGCCAAAGATTATGGATTTCACGTGGCTGCGCACGCCCACGGTGCCGAAGGGATGAAGCGGGCATTGCGCGCGGGCGTGACAACCATCGAACACGGAACGTACATGGACGATGAGGCCATTGAGATTTTCAAAAAAACGGGCGCCTATTACGTACCTACCATCATTGCTGGGCGTTCGGCGGCCGATTCGGCCAAAATCATTGGGTATTTCCACCCGTTTGTTCGCGCTAAAGCGTTGGAAATCGGGCCATTGATTCAGAAAACGTTTGAAAAAGCCTACAAAGCAGGCGTAAAAATTGCTTTTGGAACCGATGCGGGTGTGTTTGCGCACGGAAAAAACGCCAAAGAGTTTGAATATATGACCGAAGTGGGAATGCCGCCGATGGAGGCCATCAAGTCGGCGACTATCGTACCCGCGCAGATTTTGGGCGAAGAAGCCAACATGGGCAGCATTAGCAAAGGAAAATACGCCGATATTATTGCGACCGATGAAAACCCGCTCCAAAACATCAAAACGCTTCAAAATGTCACGTTTGTGATGAAAGACGGCGCGGTGGTGAAACAGTAATTTTTTAACTTTTTTGCGTATATTCAAAAACCGTTGATGGGGTTTGCGAGTTTAGTTACTACATTCATCACGGAAGAACAATTTATACGTTGAAAAAAGTAATCGTCATAGGAGCAGGCTTTGCGGGGCTTTCGGCTGCCACTAGCCTTGCCAATAAAGGGTTTGAGGTAACTATTTTAGAGAAAAACTCCGTGCCTGGTGGACGGGCACGGGTTTTTCGTGAAAAAGGCTTTACGTTTGACATGGGCCCCAGCTGGTACTGGATGCCCGACGTGTTTGAAACGTATTTTGGGAAATTTGGCAAAAAGCCTTCTGATTACTACCAACTTGTGCGGCTAGACCCCTCGTATGCCGTTATTTTTGATGCCACTTCGGCCGTCGATATTCCTGCGGGAATCGATAAATTAAAACAACTTTTTGAGCAAATAGAGCCTGGCAGCGGGCAGCGTTTGGAGGCGTTTTTGGAACAAGCCGCGTACAAATACGACGTGGGCATGAACAAATTTGTTTGGAAGCCAAGTCGAAGTATTTGGGAGTTTGTAAGCCTCAAACTGCTCTATGATTTGGGACGAATGGACGTGCTTCAGACTTTTGCTGGGCATATCCGTAAGTATTTTTCGGATCCAAAGTTGCTGCAATTGATGGAATTTCCCATTCTATTTTTGGGAGCAACCCCCGAAAATACCCCAGCCATGTACAGCCTGATGAACTACGCCGAAATTTCGATGGGGACGTGGTATCCGATGGGGGGAATGCACGAAATTGTGAAAGGAATGGTGGCGTTGGCGGAAGAAAAAGGCGTAAAAATCTTGCTCAACAAAAACGTGACCCGCATCGACGTAGTGGGTGGAGTAGCCAAACAAGTCGTGACTGAGACGGGTACGTTCGACGCCGACGTGGTGGTGGCAGGAGCTGATTATCATCATGTTGATACAAAACTGCTGGGTCAGTACCGCAATTATTCGGATACGTATTGGGATAAACGTACCCTTGCGCCATCGTCGTTGCTATACTATTTAGGGGTCAACAAACGTATCCCAAAACTACAGCACCACAACTTGTTTTTTGACGAAGATTTCAAGCAGCACGCCCACGAAATATATACCAAACCACAGTGGCCCAGTAAGCCGTTGTTTTACGCATCGGCACCGTCCAAAACCGACCCGTCTGTTGCGCCTGAGGGCTGCGAAAATTTGTTTTTGTTGATTCCCGTAGCGCCTGATTTAAAGGATGATTCGGAAGAAATTCGCGAACAGTATTTCAATGTTGTGATGGAACGCTTGGAGACATACGTTGGGGAAGACATTCGGTCGCACGTGGTCTATAAACGTACCTATGCCCATCGCGATTTTATGTCGGATTACAATGCGTTTAAGGGGAATGCCTATGGTTTGGCAAATACACTGATGCAAACGGCATTTTTAAAACCAACACTCAAAAACAAAAAGGTGGCTAATTTGTTTTATACAGGACAACTCACCGTGCCTGGGCCAGGCGTACCGCCGTCGCTGATTTCGGGTCTAGTGGTCGCTGATGAAGTTGAGAAAGCATAAAGAAACCAAACCATTCTCCATGATACAGTTATTTAATCAGACAGCCTTGGAATGTAGCAAGCTTATCACGGAGCGCTACAGTACTTCTTTTACATTGGGTATCAAGACATTAGATGTAAAATTTCACTTGCCCATCTACGCCATTTATGGTTTTGTTCGCTTCGCCGACGAAATTGTGGATACGTTCCATGACCACGATAAAAAGTTTTTGTTGGACAAATTTCGTTATGACACGTATGAAGCAATCGAGCAGCGTATCAGCCTCAATCCCGTGCTTCACGCGTTTCAGTTGGTGGTGAATGAGTACCAAATCGAACGTGATTTGATTGATGCGTTTTTGCACAGCATGGAAATGGATTTGGCTCCCTTGGAATACAATAGAAATTTATATGACGAATACATTTATGGCTCGGCAGAAGTGGTTGGATTGATGTGTTTGCGGGTATTTTGCGAAGGCGACAGCAAGATGTTTGACCACCTCAAGGAAGGAGCAAGGAGATTGGGCGCGGCGTTTCAGAAAGTGAATTTCTTGCGCGATTTGAAAAGCGATTTTGTTGATCGTGGGCGGATATATTTCCCAGAAGTTGATTTTCGTTTGTTTTCCAAAGAAGCCAAACGAAAAATCGAAGCTGACATTCAGGCCGATTTTGACGCGGCCAACATTGCCATCCAACAGCTGCCAAAAAGTGCCCGAATGGGGGTTTATTTGGCCTATGTGTATTATTTGACGTTGTTCAATAAAATCAAAGAAACGTCGGCATCTCGCATTCAAGAAGAGCGCATTCGGGTGCCAGATTTTCAAAAAATGGCACTTTTGGCCAAAACATACCTCCAATTTAGGCTCTCCTAAATTCAATACCCTGCTCTAAGCATTATGGCGGCTTCCAGCTTACTTTCTCGTAAGTTGGAAGCCGCTTTTTTATTCTTTATCCAATAACTTAAGCCAACTGTTTAGGCGGAGTTTGTAGGTGACACCTATCTCAATGGCCTTGTCGTCGATGTAAAGATTTTTCTTATCAAAGCTTGTTATCTTCTGAATATTGACAATGTAGGATTTGTGCACCCGAGTGAAAATTTTGGCGGGTAGCTGGTGCTCAAGACGGGTAATTACATCGTTGATTACCAGTACTTTGCCGTTTGGTTTGCAGATTTTTGAGTACATGCCATAGGCTTCAATAAACAAGATTTCATCAAAAAGAATAGCGTGTATTTTTCGCCCAATTTTTACCATGATTTTATCCGCTAACGTCAAATTACTGGCGTGGCTCATTACTTGTAGAGCTCGATAACAAGCTTTTTGAAAGCGCAGCGGAATCAGCGGTGAGACCAAGTAGTCGAGTGCCCCCACATCAAAGGCTGCTAAGGCCATCTCTTTAGAATGACTCACGACAATAACGGGGGGAAGGTTTGTTTGGAGTTGAAACAAATCAAACCCAGGTATGTCGGTGAAATCAGCCCCCCAAAAAAGGATATTGGCATCTTGGGTATTTAGAATGCCCAACAGTTGAGTGCCTGATTGACACACAATGGGAGGTTGCATAAAAGGAAGTTTCATAACTAACTCCTTCACTTGATTCGCAAGGTTTATATCAGCAATTGCAATAACAGGGGTCAGACTATTCATAACGAACGGAAAAGTAAATTTATGTAAATACGCAAGCCCATTAATCAGTAAATGGATGATTAAAGCCGTTGGTTTTTGTATAACAAAAAGCGTGCTAGTTATTAGTATATGTTTGTAGTTATTGGTATTTAAAATGATTGTTGATATGCCAAAATGGAGTATTGGTATATTAGATATTGGCATTTCGTGTAGTTTTTTGGGTAGGAAAGGGTGAAGAAAAAAAATATACAAAGTATCGTTCAATTCATCAGTATATTTTTTGAATTAACCTATGCCAAAGTGTGAATTGGCTATGTAAAAAAAAAGCGCATTTTTTTTGCAGGTTGCTTGGCCTCAAAATTGATGCTAGATAACTAAAAATAACACTGATTTGCTAGGCCCTTTTTGGAGGTTCACAAGCAGGTTTTTCAAAGAAAAAAATGACAATGTAGCAGAGAAGTACAATAAAAATATCAAAAACAGGAGGGAAAGAATCCTTAGTACCGACCAAAGTAATCAAGCCTTCTTTCTCCTCCTTCGTTGGTTGAACCCCAAAAACAGGTTAACACCATGCAAAGATACTGCAAAAATGGTGATAGGGAACTTTTTGTCCCAAAATCATCACTATCAGACGATTATTCGTCATTTTCAAGGCTCAGGGAAGCTGCGAAACAAGGTGTTTTATTTTCTAGACTCTTCCTCAGAACGGTTGCTCGTGGTGTGAGCACTACCTGTTTATCGTTTATATCTTCTATCAAAAATACCCCTTTTCCGATGAAACAATTTGTACGACTGTTGGCAGCCGTTGGTTTGCTATTGGTGTCGGTTGCGACCTATGCCCAAAAAGGCTCTTTTGCCGTGCGTTTGAGCCTCAAATCGTTTGATTGCCTTACCAAAAAAATGGTAGTGCAAGTCCAAGTTAAGGCCAATAACGCCGATAGTACATTCCTAATGGGAGATGCAAATTATCGTTTTCGGTATAGTACCCAACAATTGGCCAACCCCACGATTGTAAGCGAAGAAAATTTCTCAGGAAATGCACCCGCCAGTCAAATTGCCTACCAATCTCAGAACTTAGAAGGAAGTACGGCGGGGGCTACCAATGGTATAGTTTCTCTAAATACCATTTTTGCAGGCAGGGCAGGAGCAAGGCAAGTAACAACCGACTGGACAACGGTGAGTTGCTTGTCGTTTGATGTCCTTGCCATAACGGGTTGCTACACACTTGCGTGGCAGAAAGATACAGATTTCCCAAGAACGGGTATGAACGAGGTAATTGTAACCGCTGCTACCCCTTTTGCTTATACAACTAAAAATGTGGCCTCGGCCAAAGTTTTTGAAAACCTAACCGTGTGTGCTGATCAGTTTTGTCAGGCAAGTAAGGCCAAATACGGCGTACGGTTATCGGTAAAAAGCTTTGATTGTGAAACCAAGAAGGTCGTGTTGCGGGTGGAAGTACGCGCTGCGGATGCCGAAAGTGCTTTCTTGATGGGAGATGCCAATTACCGCTTCAATTACAGCGCAACCCTTTTAACAAACCCACAAATTGTTTCGCAAGAAGCTTTTTCATCTGTTGCTCCCGCATCTGACAACCGCTACACGGCCCAGAATTTGACAGGAAGTACCGAAAATGCGACCAGCGGAGTGGTGTCGCTCAATGTAAAGTATAGTCCCACAGGAACGCCAACGGCGCGCCAAGTGACCCAAGCATGGACGACCGTCTCGTGTATTTCGATGGATTATAAAGGGGCGTTGACAAACCCTTGTTTTGATTTAAACTGGCAAACCAGTACCGATTTCCCTAAAACAGGGATGAACGAGGTGAACATTAGCGGCAATCAATACACACTTACGGATGTGGCGACAGGAGTGGAATATACGAAAGCAACGCTTTGCCCTGCGCAGCGTTGTGCAGGAAAAGTTGCGGATTTGTCATTGAGCAAAAAACGTATTTCGGCTGCTCAAGCAACTGTAGGTAGTACGGCCATATTTAAACTAACTGTCAAAAACGATGGGCCAGACTCAGCGACAAACGTTGTGGTAACAGACTCGCTTCCAGTGGCTTTGAAGTGGCTTAGTTCTTCGCCAGCACTCACGCCAGCAGGTCAGGTGGTGACGTGGAGCATTGCAAGCATCGCGCCAGGTGACAGCGTAGAGCTAACAATCAATACGCAAGTTTTGGCAGAAGGCGTACATTTCAACCGGGCGGAAGTGACGGCCTCAGACCAAGACGATCCCGATTCGACGCCAAACAATAACTCACTACTCGAAGACGATATAGCCCATGCTTGTGTGAGTGTACCAATCAAACTTTGCTCAAATCAAGAAATTACGGTGACCGTGCCAAGCTTCTTCACCAACGTTCGATGGTTTAAGGGAACGACGCAAGTGGGTACAGGAAATTCCATCAATTTATCGGAGGCAGGAGCATACAGCATCAGTGCCGATGCAGGAAGCTGCCCTGCGGAAGGGTGCTGTCCTATCATCATCGAAGCAATTGATTGTTGTCCACCGAATTTGTGCATACCGCTGGTGGTCAAGAAAACCAAGAGTGCAGGCAAGCCTATTTAAGGCTTGCTTTTTCCCGTTTTGAAATCTCTATTATATCCCCTTATCAAATCTCTTATTAATTATGAAAACGTTTATGCTAGGAACAACTAGCCGAAGCCATTTTTTTTGGCTTTGGGTAAAGCTCGCCGTCGCACTGGTATTTCTCTACCAAGAGACCCGAGCGCAAATTGCAAACGCACCTTGTAATGACCAAACAGAGCTGGTCAACGGTACATTTACAAACATCGCGGCAACGGGAACTACCTTCGGGGGTTGCGTGCCGATTGTTTCGTTTGTAAGCAATGAGGATAGAGTGGTGAACAGTACCTTGACCGACAATGCGTCTATTGCATTGTCGGGTATTGGTTGTGGTGGTAGGATTATTGTTAAAGATAACGATGCTGCCGACGAATACCCTGCGGGGACATTTGCAGGGTTTGAAGTGGGTACGGCGGGGCTTATCGGAGCGTCAATCGCTTCTACAGTAACGATTTATACCTATAACAATGGGTCACTTCGTGAGACATTTAATGCGGTTACCGATGTGGTAGGTATCAACTCTAGTCTATTAACGGGTAATGGCCATGCTATTTTAGGTTTTGTCACTACTCAACCGTTTGATGAAGTACGAATTGAGTACGAATCGCTTTTGGGGGTTTTGTTTAATGCAAGTGTTTATAACGTTATTATTCAAAAGTTTTGTGCTGGTCCAACATTGGATTGTAACACTCAAACTTCGATGAATAACCCGACGCATCCAACTTTAATAAGTGGTGCCAATACGGGTATCTCAGGTCTCGCATGTGTTGGTTGTTCGGTAACGGATGCTTCGAATGCGATAAGTGCAAGCACGACAGATTACGCGACCATTACGATGGCGGTGTCGGCGGGTAGTGTGGGGGCATTAGCAGTCAAAGATCAATTGACAGATTACCCAGCGGGAACATTTGCAGGGTTTAACATTTCAAACCCGGCTTTGATTGGGGTGGATTTATTGTCAGGGATTACGATAAAAACATATTTGAACGGGACGTTGCAACAGACGTCTGGTTCAGGAACGTTGTTGTCCTTGAACTCCATCTTATTAACAGGTGCAGGGCAGCAGCTGGTAGGTATGGTGACGACGGCTCCTTTTGATGAGGTGAAGATTGAAATCAGTAACTTATTGGGTGTTTTAAGTGTAACAAGGGTGTATGATGCTGTTTTTCAGAACTTTTGTGCAGGTGCAGCGTTGGATTGTAACACCCAAACTTCGATGAATACACCTGCCTTTCCTACGGCTATAAGTGGTGTCAATACAGGTATTTCAGGTGTGGCGTGTCTAGGTTGTTCGGTGACTGATGCGGCCAATGCAGTGAGCTCAAGCACGACGGATTATGCGACTATCACAATGGCGGTATCAGCGGGTAGTGTGGGTTCATTGTCGGTTAAAGACCAGTTGACAGATTATCCAGCAGGAACATTTGCAGGGTTCAACATTTCAAACCCAGGTTTGATTGGGGCGAATTTATTGTCAGGCATTACGATAAAGACATATTTGAACGGGGCGTTGCAAGAGACGTCGAGCACAGGGACGTTGCTGTCGTTAAATTCGGCGTTGTTGACAGGTACAGGTGAGCAGTTGGTGGGGATGGTTACGACAGCGGCCTTTGATGAGGTGAAGATTGAGATTAGCAATTTATTGGGTGTTTTAAGCGTAACAAGGGTCTATGGGGCGGTGTTCCAGCGTTATTGTGCAGGACTTGCGTTGGCGTGTAACACCCAAACCCCGATGAATAACCCCGATTACCCGACCTCAGTAAGTGGAGCCAATACGGGTATCTCAGGTATTGCATGTCTAGGTTGTTCGGTGACTGACGCTGCCAATGCGATAAGCGCAAGCACGACGGATTATGCGACCATCACGATGGCGGTATCAGCGGGTAGTGTGGGTTCATTGTCGGTTAAAGACCAATTGACAGATTATCCAGCGGGAACATTTGCAGGGTTCAACATTTCAAACCCAGGTTTGATTGGGGCGAATTTATTGTCAGGCATTACGATAAAGACGTACTTGGGTGGGGCGTTGCAAGAGACGTCGAGCACAGGTACGTTGTTGTCGTTAAATTCGGCGTTGTTGACAGGCACAGGTGAGCAGTTGGTAGGTATTGTTACAACAGCAGCCTTTGATGAGGTGAAGATTGAGATTAGCAATTTATTGGGTGTTTTGAGCGTAACAAGAGTCTATGGTGCGGTATTCCAGCGTTATTGTGCTGGTCCTGCATTGGTTTGTAACACTCAAACCCCGATGAATAATCCCGTTTTCCCGACCTCAGTAAGTGGTGTCAATACGGGTATCTCAGGTGTGGCCTGTCTAGGTTGTTCGGTCACTGATGCGGCCAATGCGATAAGCGCAAGCACGGCGGATTATGCGACTATCACAATGGCAGTGTCGGCGGGTAGTGTAGGTTCATTGGCGGTTAAAGACCAGTTGACAGATTATCCAGCAGGAACATTTGCAGGGTTTAATATCTCAAACCCAGGTTTGATTGGGGCGAATTTGTTGTCAGGGATTACGATAAAGACGTATTTAGATGGGGCGTTGCAAGAGACATCGAGCACAGGGACGTTGTTGTCGTTAAATTCGGCGTTGTTGACAGGCACAGGTGAACAGTTGGTAGGTATTGTTACAACTGCAGCCTTTGATGAGGTGAAGATTGAGATTAGTAACTTACTAGGTGTTTTGAGCGTAACAAGAGTCTATGGTGCGGTATTCCAGCGTTATTGTGCTGGTCCTGCATTGGTTTGTAACACTCAAACCCCGATGAATAATCCCGTTTTCCCGACCTCAGTAAGTGGAGCCAATACGGGTATCTCAGGTGTGGCGTGTCTAGGTTGTTCGGTGACTGATGCGGCTAATGCGATAAGCGCAAGCACGACGGATTATGCGACCATCACAATGGCGGTGTCGGCGGGTAGTGTGGGTTCATTGGCGGTTAAAGACCAATTGACAGATTATCCAGCAGGAACATTTGCAGGGTTTAATATCTCAAACCCAGGTTTGATTGGGGCGAATTTGTTGTCAGGGATTACGATAAAGACATACTTGAACGGGACGTTGCAAGAGACGTCGAGCACAGGTACGTTGTTGTCGTTAAATTCGGCGTTGTTGACAGGCACAGGTGAGCAGTTGGTAGGTATTGTTACAACAGCGGCCTTTGATGAGGTGAAGATTGAGATTAGTAACTTGCTAGGTGTTTTGAGCGTAACAAGAGTCTATGGTGCGGTGTTCCAAAGTTATTGCGCTGGACCTGCATTGGTTTGTAACACCCAAACACCGATGAACAATCCAGTTTTCCCAACCTCAATAAGCGGTGCGAATACTGGTATTTCTGGCATCGCGTGCTTAGGTTGTTCGGTGACTGACGCCGCCAATGCGGTGAGCTCGAATACCACGGATTATGCAACTATCACCATGGCGGTGTCGGCGGGAAGTGTAGGTTCATTGGCAGTTAAAGACCAGTTGACAGATTATCCAGCAGGAACATTTGCAGGGTTTAACATTTCAAACCCAGGTTTGATTGGGGCGAATTTGTTGTCAGGCATCACGATAAAGACATACTTGAACGGGACGTTGCAAGAGACGTCGAGCACAGGTACGTTGTTGTCGTTAAATTCGGCGTTGTTGACAGGCACAGGTGAGCAGTTGGTAGGTATTGTTACAACAGCGGCCTTTGATGAGGTGAAGATTGAGATTAGTAACTTGCTAGGTGTTTTGAGCGTAACAAGAGTCTATGGCGCGGTATTCCAAAGTTATTGCGCAGGCCCTGCATTGGTTTGTAACACTCAAACTTCGATGAACAATCCCGTTTATCCGACTTCAATAAGTGGAGCTAATACAGGCATCTCAGGTATTGCATGTCTAGGTTGTTCGGTGACTGACGCTGCGAATGCGATAAGCGCAAGCACGACGGATTACGCGACCATCACAATGGCAGTGTCGGCGGGTAGTGTAGGTTCATTGGCGGTTAAAGACCAATTGACAGATTATCCAGCAGGAACATTTGCAGGGTTTAACATTTCAAACCCAGGTTTGATTGGGGCGAATTTATTGTCAGGGATTACGATAAAGACATACTTGAACGGGACGTTGCAAGAGACGTCGAGCATAGGTACGTTGTTGTCGTTAAATTCGGCGTTGTTGACAGGTACAGGTGAGCAGTTGGTAGGTATTGTTACAACAGCAGCCTTTGATGAAGTGAAGATTGAGATTAGTAACTTACTAGGTGTTTTGAGCGTAACAAGGGTCTATGGGGCGGTATTCCAGAAGTTTTGCGCTGGACCTGCATTGACCTGTACGACAATAACGGACTTTGTACAACCAACGTATCCTGCGGTGATTAGTGGAAGTCGCACGGGTATTTCAGGAGTCGCCTGTTTGCTTTGTGCTGTAAATGATGCAACGAATGTGGTCGATAATTCGAGTGCAAACTTTGCTGAAATTATTCTGACGGCAGGAGTTTTAGCCAACGGCTCGATTTCGATTAAAGATGGTGCTACAGTACACGCCGCAGGTGAGTTTGTAGGTTTTGATATTGAAAATGCGTCGTTGATTGGGGTAAACCTCGTAAATGCCGCGACTGTTTCGACCTACTTGAATGGTGTGCTTAGAGAAACGAGCGGAGGAAACTTAATTTCACTTGAACTGTTAAGCGCATCACGTCAAATTGTTGGATTTACCACCACACAAACCTTTGATGAAGTGCGAATTACTGTAGGTAACTTGGCTTCGTTAGATATTGGTAATACCAAAGTATTCAAGCTTATCATGAGGGGTGCTACTGCCGCAGGTTCTTTGCCTCCTGTAATCACAGCGACGACGGCAGCCAATACCTGTCCTAATGTAACGGTCAATTTGAATGCGTTGACAAATACAGGTACTGTACCAAGTGGTACGCATTTGGTTTGGAGTACTTCAAAAATTCCAACTTCAGCAGGTGATACACTGACAAATGCAACGGCGGTAACTACTGCGGGTAAATATTACGCTTTGTATTTCGACAAAAACACGGGCTGTTTTAGCTTCAGGGCCGACTCAGTGACCGTGTCAATAAACGCTTGTGTTTGTGCGGCAGGTTCGGTAGCTCCTACGTTATCAGCAACGGCAATTACCAATATATGTCCACTGCCAACCGTAAGTTTGACAGGTTTGGTGACAAGCACGTGTCCAATAGGTTCACTTTTGGAATGGCATACCACAAACACGGGCTTATCGGCCTCCACAAAAGTACTTCTACCAGGAACGGTGGGTGTAGGTGGCGTGTATTATCCTGTTTGCTATGATGCCATCAACAATTGTTATAGCCCTGCGCCAGCGGTTGGGGTCACGGTCACCCTTTCGTTGCCATGTGTGACTTTACCAGCAGTACAAACGGCCGTGACGGGAGAAGTCAAGACTGGAAATGCAGCTACTGAGTTACAACCACAAGGAGGACTTCCGCCATATACCTATTCAAATGGCGCTTCCGACCCTGGCTGCACCGCACCAGTTGGAGCAAACCCGCTACCTCTAGCTAGTAATTTGACCATTAATAGCACGACAGGTGCATACTCATACACCGCGCCAGCTACGCCAGGTACGTACTATTTCTGTGTCAAAGTATGTGATAGTACTAGCCCGATTGGGTTTTGCACAACTGTCACTTACACCGTAATAGTGACTTCCGCAGGGCCTGCAGGTACGATAGATTGCCCAAAAACCCTTATTTATCCAGCCCCAGTTGCAGGTACGCCAAGTCAGCATACGTTGGTGGTGACGGTCAATGTGACCACTGCGGGATGTTTTACGCCATTGACAGTGAGTGGTTCGGGCATAACACTCGCAAACGGTGTTACACAAGCATGTGCCACGAATACGGGAGTTCAGACATTGCACATTCCTATTCGCTATGACGGAACAGCGCTTGGTACGTTGAACTTCACCATTGGCTCTTTGACAACATGTACTGCTGATTTATTGACGATTACTCCTAAAAAGATTATTGCGGATGTCTGGACACTTGACAACTGTTCGGCAGTGCAGGTAGGACCACAATTGAAATAAATCATCATTACTCAACATAACGAACTTTGGATATGAGAACCAATAGAATCTTTATAGGTTGGGTAATGAGCATTGTTTGGTTTTTGGGTATATCTATAGGATATGCCCAAACGCCAACGGTGGATCTTACTACCCATCAGCCCACGGCGGCACCGCCAGCAGGGGCTACTTTTGAATGGCACAATGGCTTTCCTGTTTCAGCAGCCAACCTAATGACCAATACCCAGACGGCAGTAGCAGTCCCAGGGGTGTATTATGGTGTGTATAATTTTGGAACGTGTTACAGTCAAGCGTCGCCGCTTCGGGTGGCTACAAATTCTTGCCCTATCACAACGGTTGATTTACGGGCATTTGTAGATTCGACGGCCAAGCCATTTGGAACGATTGTTACCTTCCACAGCGCGCTTCCAGCAAGTAGTGTCAATAGGTTGACGGCTAGCGCCATAACTACTGCAGGGGCAGGTACGTTTTACGTAGCTTTTTATGATCCCGTGGCTTTATGTTTTAGTAGTGCAAGTGTGATTGTGGTGGCGAGCACCAGTTGCGTGATAAACTACCCACCTGTTGTTGTAGTTCCGCCTATTGTAACGAAGCCAGGGGTACCCAAGACGGTCTGCGGGGAAATCAATGACCCGAACGTTGGAGACACACATACGGTAACGGTATGTGGCGCAGCCAGCAAAGGGACGACTGTTCAGACGGTAAACAATCAGACGGGAAAACTCTGTATTACTTACACGCCTAATGTAGGCCAAACGGGAGTGGATAATGTATGTTTGGTTGTGTGTGATCAGGGCGGCTTGTGTGATACCGTCCGAGTTCCTATCACGATTGTGCCCGAGATACCGACTTCACCAACGAATCAGCCTCCTGTGGTGGTAGTGACGCCCATTATCACGGTACAAGACAGTACAACAACGACGTGTATGCCGATATTGGACCCGAATGGATTGGGAACCAATAGCTTCATCGTCTGCGGTGCACCCAAACACGGTACGGCGAATCCAATAACCACCGTCGGTGGGCAGTTGTGCATCACCTATACCCCTTCATCGGGTTATTTTGGACGGGATTCTATTTGTGTGATTGTGTGCGACAATGGCAGTCCGTCTCTGTGTGACACGGTGAGTATTCCAATTACGGTGTATCCACGGGTTCAGGTACCCACCATCCCCCAAGCACCGATTGTGTCCTTACCGCCAATCGTGACGAAGGAAGGTGTACCTGTGTCGATATGTGGGCCGATTAGTGACCCTAACGGCGGCGACACGCACACCGTAACGCAGTGTAATGTACCCTTGAAAGGCAGCGTATCAGGTTTGTCGGTCAACAACAGTAGCCACGAGGTATGTTTGACATACACGCCTCAGGCAGGCCAAACTGGGAATGACAAGGTTTGTTTAACGATTTGCGACCAAGGTAATTTGTGCGTGACCGTAGAAGTCCCCGTGACGATTATTCCGTCCAACTTCCCACCAGCTAATTACCCACCCGTTGTTGTAGTTCCGCCTATTGTAACGAAGCCAGGGGTAGCCAAGACGGTCTGTGGGGAAATCAACGACCCGAACGTTGGAGACACGCATACGGTAACGGTATGTGGCGCAGCCAGCAAAGGGACGACGGTTCAGACGGTAAACAATCAGACGGGGAAACTCTGTATTACTTACACGCCTAATGTAGGCCAAACGGGAGTGGATAATGTATGTTTGGTTGTGTGTGATCAGGGCGGCTTGTGTGATACCGTCCGAGTTCCTATCACGATTGTGCCCGAGATACCGACTTCACCAACGAACCAGCCGCCAGTGGTGGTAGTGACGCCCATTATCACGGTACAGGACAGTACAACAACGACGTGTATGCCGATATTGGACCCGAATGGATTGGGAACCAATAGCTTCATCGTCTGCGGTGCACCCAAACACGGTACGGCGAACCCAATAACCACCGTCGGTGGGCAGTTGTGCATCACTTATACGCCTTCATCGGGTTATTTTGGACGTGATTCTATTTGTGTGATTGTGTGCGATAATGGCAGTCCGTCTCTGTGTGACACGGTGAGTATTCCAATTACGGTGTATCCACGGGTTCAGGTACCGACCATCCCCCAACCACCGATTGTGTCCTTACCGCCAATCGTGACGAAGGAGGGTGTCCCTGTGTCGATATGTGGCCCGATTAGTGACCCTAACAGCGGCGACACGCACACCGTAACGCAGTGTAATGTACCTTTGAAAGGCAGCGTGTCAGGTTTGTCGGTCAACAACAGTAGCCACGAGGTATGTTTGACATACACGCCTCAGGCAGGCCAAACGGGAAATGACAAGGTTTGTTTAACGATCTGCGACCAGGGTAATTTGTGCGTAACGGTAGAAGTCCCCGTGACGATTATTCCGTCAAACTTCCCCCCAGCTTGTTTGACAATGGAGTTGAAGGTACTTCTTGAAGGCCCTTTTAACCCAAGTACAAGTAAGATGGAAACGACGCTCAACCAACGTGGATTGCTACCTGGCCAAACGCCAATCGGCGATTTTGCGGTGGCAACGCCAAAAGGGCAACCGTACAACGATGTGCCTTGGAACTATACAGGAACCGAAGGACACGCCAGTGGATTTATTTATCCAAATACAGTAGTTGACTGGGTGTTGGTGTCGTTACGGACTGATTCTGTGAGTGTAAGCAATGTTTGGAAAGGAGCGGGGCTGTTGCATGACGACGGTACGATTACCTTTATTCAACCATGTTATACAATAAACACGACAGCGTCGGCCTTGTTTGTGGTGGTCGAACACCGTAATCACCTCGGGGTAATGTCTCCCACAAAAGTGCCTATTGTAGCGGGTAAAATTTCTTTTGATTTTACCCAACAAGATAGCTACGTGACAACCGACCCGCCGTCGTTTGGACAAATCAAAGACGCCACCACCAACAAGTGGCTGATGTACGCGGCTGATGGCAATAAAGATGATTTCTTTGAAAACTTTGACATCAACTTCAACGACTCGAACAGGTGGAAACTCGAAAGTGGTATTTTTGACCAGTACAAAAAAGGAGACTACAACATGGATGCCGATGTGAACTTCTCTGACAGTGTACTTTGGAAGAAAAACAACGGACGTTATTCTCGTACTCCTCACTAATTCAGAAAAATGCGTTCGCCCTGCTTTGGTGGGGCGAACGTGTTGTTTCTCCGTAAAACGACTGGAATCATGAAAAAAATAACCTTATTATTCCTTCTCTTCGTCGGGCTGTGGAGTCAAGGAAACGCCCAAACCATGTTCAATGCCCGCCTTAGAGTAAGTAAAATCGACTGTAACGCCAAAATTGCCCAAGTGGATGTTGATGTTCGCGCGGTGTCAATGAACGATAATTTTAACATGGGAGATGCCAACTTTCGTTTTAGCTACGATAACCGTATCCTCAAAAACCCCATACTAAAAAAACAATACCGATTCAGTAGCGAAGCCGACAATGGCCAAGAATACGGCCCCCAAAACCTCAACGGCTCGACCGAAGGCCAGAGCAAAGGCTTGGTTTCGTTGAATTTGTTTTACACAGGTACGGGAAAAAGCCCCCAACGCTTGACGACGGATTGGACCACGATTGCCACCATTCAGTTTGATATTGTTAACACCACCACCGCTTCTACTTCACAATTGACGTGGTACACGCCTCAAACCTTTCCCAAATCAGGTTTGTCGCAGGTGTTGACGACAACCAGTGGCTATGACTTGAAGGAAGTAAGTGCAGGGCAGTTCTCCAACGGCTCGTTGGCAGCCCTGTCGGAAGCGTGTCCAAACGTGACAACGACTACGCCGCCAAACAACAATAACACCGCAGGAGGCGGCACGACAACAACAACGCCTCCCAACTCCTCAACAACCGACCCCACAGCCAACGTACCCGACCGCGTTGTGACGCCTACCGACGAGCCTGATTTGGTGATTCCCGAAGGGTTTTCACCCAACTCCGACGGCATCAACGACAAGTTTGTGATTACCAACAAACGTGGTATTAAGCTAAGTTTGGAAGTATATAATCGTTACGGAGGAGTGGTATATAGCAACGCCGATTACCGCAACGATTGGCAAGGGAAAAGTACTGATACGGGCAAAGAAGTCCCCGATGGTACCTACTTTTACATCATTAAGTTGGCCGACGGGCAGCTGTACCGTAAGGCATTTACGATTGTACGATAACTTTTAAATTTGTTGTAAATAATGCGAATCGGTACTAGAAGCCTAGTACCGATTTTTGTTTTAGCTCATCGCCCTGATGTGCCGTCGGGGCGAAAATGTGTATTAGTGGCTGCCACATTGGTTTACACGATTTTCAACGATTGAATTAATCCATCCTCAAATTCATAATGATACGTCATTGTAATCGGACTGCCAGGAAAAGTTCCTGATACTTCTGTTTTCAATGTATGTTCGATTTCTGAATATTCAAGAGGTTTCATCGTTGCTTGGTAGTGTTTATTGGCTTTTTCTATCCAATTTTCTATTTCTTTTCTTCCGTTGTGCGTTTTGCCCTCATCAAAAACTACGGCTGTTTCTGTAAAACACTTTGAATAAGCAGCGCTATCAAAGTTGTTTTGTGTTTTTACTAATTCTGCTACTACTTTCGGTAAGTTCATGTTTAATGTTTTAAGATTATTAAATTGTTGGCACTGTGCCACCATCTATTACAAAATTTGTCCCTGTTAAATAATTAGCCCTTGGTGAAACCAAAAAGCCAACGAATTCTGCTACTTCTTTCGGTTCGGCAGGCCTTCCAAAAGGTATTCCACCCAATGCGTCCATGACATTTTGCTGAGCTTCTTCTACAGTACTATTTGCATTTCTTGCGATTTCGCCCAACCAAGCTTTCGATGCTGTTGTATTTATCCATCCTGGCGAAACAGTTAGGACACGAACTCCTTTGGGGGTAACTTCATTTGATAAACTTTTGCTATAATTTATCAAGCCTGCTTTTGCAGCTGCATACGGCAATGTGGAATCATATAGCGGTAGTTTACCTTGAATGGAAGCTATGTGAATAATAACGCCACTTTTCTGATGTATCATTTGTGGTAAAAATCCTCTGTCCAGTCGAACAGGAGCAAGCAAATTAGCTTGTAGGGTTGATTCCCAATCTTTATCAGTTAATACAGCATAACCACCAGCAGGAGTTACTGAAGAACCAAGGTTGTTTACAAGAATATCGAGCCTACCATAAGTCGATAAGACCTCACTGACAACTTTTTGTGCATCTTCTGCCTTGCTTAAATCGGAAGGAATGAAATGCAGATTGCTGTTTTCTTTTTCTGGTGCGTTTCGTGCAGTAATGATAACTGTTGCCCCAGCTTGCAAAAGCCTTTCTGCAATCGCTCTTCCTGCTCCTTTTGTACCACCTGTTACCAAGGCAATCTTGCCCGATAACTCATTGTTGAAATCAAATTGTTGTTCCATTTGCTGAAATTATTTTATGCAAATTTGAGACTTATGTACGCTCCTCACAAGTACGGAATTGCGATTCAGATAGGGGTTAATTTTTCCCCTATTGCATAATTTGGAACATTGATTTACGCTCGTCTTATGTATGAACGAAAGATTTTGCCGAACTTAAATTGTGGTTTGGGTTTGATTGGCGAAGTGCTATACGGTAAGAATCTAGCCCGCTAAAAAGTTGGACTTGAACTAGGGTTCAACTTTTAAATTTGTGATTCAATGAGCAAACTGTCGATAGCGCGAGCGTTTCGCTTGTGCTGACTATTCCAAGGCTTCTAGCCTAGTTTGGTAATAGCAAGGCTAGAAGCCTGTAAATAAGGGATACGAGCGGGGACGCTCGCACCATCGAACGTCACTCGCCCCGACATTCGTCGGGGCGAAACAACCTAGCGTCTCCGACGCCATGGAAACGAATTCACTGCTTTTGACGAGTTACCCGATTCAAGGCAATCAGGGAGCCTAGCATGAGAGCGATGCCCATTAGTTGCGAGAAAGTGATGGGTTCTTTGAGCAAAAAATGTGCCGTCAATACCGCTACGGGCAGCTCGGCAGTAAGTACCAAACCGCTCGTCGAAGCACCAATTTTGGGCATACCGATGGCAAAGAGAATAGGGGGTAATACCGTACCGAAAAATGCTAAAAATACCCCCCATTTGAGCAGACCTAGGCCGAAGTGGTTTTCAAACACAAGGCTGTGGAAGTTCATCAAAAATATCGCGACCGCCGAGCCTATCATCATCCAGGCGCTTTTGGCTTGCCACGAAGTTGCTTTGTCGGCACGGCTGTTGATGACAATGTAAAGGGCATACACCACCGAGGCGCAGAGGACAATAACAACACCGCGCAACGACAACAAAAACGGCCCTTGCGCGAGTAACCCACTCGCCAATACGCTGCCCCCTAAAATAACAACCGTAATGATGCCTTCGGAAAGTAAAGGTCGTTTGCGGAAAAATAGCCATTCGAGCAATAAACTAAACCACGTAAACTGCATCAACAACACGATAGCGACAGAGGCGGGAATGTACTTGACCGATAGGTAGTACAAAAAAGTAGCCGCTCCAATAGCCGCCCCCGCCACGAGCAACAACGGAATTTGGGAACGGGAAGCGTTGGGTTTGCCCGATGCTCCCCATACGCCTAACAAAAGCAACGCCCCGAGCAGGGCTTGTAAAAACGCGATTTCGGCCGAATGATACCCGTAGCCGTAGGCCAACTTAACAAAAGAAGACAGAATTCCGTAACTAACAGCGCCCGTTAGTACCATCAAAATGTATTTAGTCATAAAAAAGATTGTCTAGCGATGAATACAATAAAAACTGCGTGCGTGGGCAGAAACTAAACAACCGAGCGGGCTTGCCAATAGGCAATAAAAGACACTTCTTCCAAGGAAGAGCCATCAAATACCAAGATAGGCTGCTTAGTTTAGCAGGCTACTGGCGGAGGAAGTAAGCTTGAAAATGTAGAAGGATACATAAACAAAAAATTGAATGAGGCGAAGGTAGCAATTTTTGGGGAAGTAGTAAAGCTGATAGCGCGAGCGTTTCGTTTGTGCTGACTATTTCAAGGCTTCTAGCCTATTTCGGTAATGGCAAAGCTGGAAGTCTGTAAATAAGGGGTACGAGCGGGGACGCTCGCACCATATAGCTATCAGTCTAAGCCACGTTTTTTTAATAATTCTTCTAACTCCTTGTTATTGTTTGGTTTCTTTAGCTGCTTATAAATGAGAATAACTGGAATCAACATTGGAATTAAGAATCCAAAATTCTTCTTTGAAGACAAGCTCCACGAAACAAGGCCGACTATTAATATTCCTGCAAGAAAACCAATGAATAAAGCATGGAAAATTTTGGAATTTTTCAGTTTTTGTTTCTCGGCTAATAGTTCTTCGTCGGTCATTTGGTAGATGTCTTTTGCATTCATATTGATTTGTTTAAGAAGTTAATATTTCCTACCGATAGTGCAATCTATTCCAAGATTTCAAGCCTTGAAATAGGGTACGAGCGGGGACGTTTGCACTGTCGAAATTATACGGCTATCTTTCTTGTATTACCATTGTTTCTTTACGTTTTTGAGTTTTTCGTTCTCAAATATAAGTAAAACTCTGTCAAGCGAAACGGTGTCTGATTTGAAGTCCATGTATTCAAATAGTCTATGGTCTTTAAGTTCTGTTTCAATTTGTTTTTTGGTCAAGTCCGTTTTGTTAATGATTTTAATTAGTTGGTTAAGATCATTTTCTGTGTCTGTGTAACCTTCTTTTTCGTATGTCATTGTTACGCCTTGGTTAGTAATCGAATATACTGAAAAAAATGTTACTGCAACCAAAATTGTCAAGCAACACCAAAATGCAATTTTCCATTTATTCATTTTTTGGTTTTTAAAAGTCAATTGCTAAAAAAAGCCCATCTGTCAGTCACCGATAGCACGAGCGTTTCGCTTGTGCTGACTATTATTCCAAAGTTTCTAGCCTATTTTGGTAATAATAAGGCTAGAAGCCTGTAAATAAAGGGTATGAGCGGGGACGCTCGCACCATCGAAAAGCGCCCTATAATTGAACCTGTATCCCAATCGTGTAAGTGCGAGCCCGAGGATAGGAGTCATAGTCTATACCGCGGTTTGCTGTATCTTGTCCGTACGCATTTACTTCGGGGTCCAAACTGCTGTATTTGGTGAGCAAAAATAGATTTTGCCCACTGATGTAAAAGCGACAATTACGTAGGTATTTGCTGGGGGGAAGCGTATATCCAATGGACATCCACTGTAGTCGGACAAACGAACCATTTTCAAGAAAAATGTTAGACCTACTCAATGTATTTGCAAAAGGGGAGGGATATATAGCATTTTGATTTGTTGGTCTCCATTGATTGTGATAAAACTGCGCTGTAATATTTGATGTGGCAGAAGTTAGGTTGGCCAGTAAGGCATTATTTAAAATTTTTTGCCCATGTTCTCCCCTTATTAGCAAAGAAAAGTCCATATTTTTATAGACTAGCTGCTGTTGAATACCCCAAAGAAAACTTGGGTTAGCAGTACCTGCCCAATTCAAATCAGGGACTCCATCTTTATCGGTATCTTTGTAAACAGCTTGCCCATTTGCATCCAATTTTTCGATGGTAAAGACCTGCCAACTGTTGGCAGGGCGATTTTCAATAAGTGCGTTATATTTGCCGTAAAGCGCAGGATACTCTAAGTTGGATAGCCTATTTTTTTGAAAAGTGCCCGTAAAGTAACTACTATGTTTAAATAGCTTATTGTTGGCGTCATCAAACTGGAAGCTCACCTCAATTCCCTGGTTTTTGAGTGTTCCCCCTGAATTAACATAAGGCGTACTGCCAGTAGTAGAGGGTACTACATATTGATATAAAATGTTTTTTGAGCTTCGATGGTAAATATCTATTGTACTTCTAATAATTCCTTTCTTTATCTCAAAACCAAGGTTTGTGTGTGCCTGTTTGGGTAGATAAAAAGGGTTAGAAAAATAAGCACTAGGTGGTTCGTTGGGAGATTGTATAGTTGACCATCCATGCGTAACTTTAGCGGTAAGAAGCAACGTTTCTTGGTTCCTAAGCCTTTCTAGCATTACCCAAGCCGCTCCAATGGCATTTGATGTCGTTGTATGGTTTGGGGAAATAAGGTTGGAATTTAATTCTCGCCTTTGGGATAGGCTAAAATTGAGCCTATTGGCGTAGGAATATTTTATCTGCCCGAAAAAGGCATTCCAACCTGTTTCAAGGGTATTTATTTGGATGCCAACTCCCGTTATTTTTTGATAGTAATTAATGTCTTTTCGTAGTTTGATGGCATTGTCGGAAATCAAGGTTGCATCAGAACTGTTTTGATGCACATAGTTGAGGCCTTCCATCTGTCTCGACAGCCCAGTTGTTAGCTCAAACGTGTGTTTTTTTAGTGCCAATCGGTAGTCCAGGCACGTTTCTAGGTGTTTGTTGGTAATATCAGCAATCATTTGAGAAAACCAAGGAAGGGTACTCGGGCCATTGTCATTACCAAAGCGGTCATTTTGAGAACTCCAACTGCCATATTGTGTTTTCCAAGAAAGATTTTTGGTAATGTTAATATGTAGAAAAGCGTTGTATTGAAGGTCAAATTGGTGGATTTGATGGGCACTAGACTGTATTAACTCAACAGGATTATACATATTAGGAGAACTTCTGAGAAAGGAGCCGTCAGCGTTGTAAATAGGCAAGACTGGAGAATAGCGAATAGCTTGAGAAACAGGATTCAGGAAAGAATCGTTATAAAGTTCATATTGCCCCATCATGTTTGTTGACATGTTACCTACCCAACCATTGAAACCTACACTAATTCTATTGCGCCACCAATTGGATACAAGCGAGACTCTTCCCGATAAACGCCCCGTATTGGTAGATTGGATAACCCCATTGTGTCGAAAATAACCAATAGAGGCCATATAGCTTAAGTGTGAAATACCCCCAGCTGCTTGAAGGTGATGCTGAGAAATCCCACCAAGCTGACTGATAGCTCGTAACCAGTCGGTTCCTTTGCCCAGCTCTTCGGGGTTGGGATATCGAGGCGGCATATTGTTCTGTACCCAAATTTCATTTACTCGTTGGGCATAGCTTGTTGCATTGAGCAATTGAGGTCGCCTAGCCATTGTTTGTACCGAATGAGATGCCTCATACGTAATTCGAAGAGGGCTTTCACTCCCTTTTTTGGTAGTGATAAGTACTAGTCCGTTGATGGCACGTCCCCCATACATAGCAGTTCCGATAGCATCTTTGTGAACTGTAATGGATTCAATGTCATAAGGGTTAATAACAGATAAAGGGTTGATGTCATATCGTGCTTTCCCTTGTATGAAAAAATTGTTATTGGTAAGTACACCGTACTGTGTGTTCATGGGTACTCCATCAATAACTATCAGTGGCTCAGCAGATCCATACAGTGCTCCTGTTCCCCTTAGCCGTAATGAGAAGACACTATTTGGAGCACCTGAAGTTTGCATTACCTGCAAACCAGCAATACGACCCGTTACTAATTGTTCCAATGTCCCTATTGGAAATGGAGTCTTTTTTGGAGCGTGTATCTGTCCATAACTACCTACAAAATTACGGGTGATTTGCTCCACAAATGGAGCCGATAGCAAAGAATCAGACTGTGCCAGCGCTTGCGAAAACATTAATACTGTTATACCAAGAGGAAAGACAATTCTCATATATGTTTGATAGCAATTGGAAATATGTCTTACAAAACTAAAAAAAGGCATTAAAAACCATTGCTAACCAATAAGAATTCGTTTTACCTTTTTCGCCCCGACAACATCCCGTCGGGGCAAAAAAGGTTTAGCGTCTCCGACGCCTTGGCAGGAAAAACTAAAACTGAATGGGTAACTCAATCACGGTGGTGTCCCAGCCCATGCGTAGTAGGGCATTGGGCCCTTTGGGAAACTGAATGGAAAAGTTTTCAATTACCGTTTCTGATTTTTTGGGCGTTACGGTAAAGCGAGCCACGTCGTTGGCTTCTTTGTACTGATACGCCCCCCAATAGTTGAGGTCTTTGTTCAAAATTACTACCCATTCGTTTTCATTGGGAATGGTAAAAAGGGAATACGTACCCGCCTTGATTTTTTTGCCTTGGAGGGTCGCATCTTGGTAAAACGTAATTTCGGTGTTTTCGTTGGCACCCGTTCGCCAAACTTGACCGTAAGGAATGAGTTTCCCAAAAATTTCACGGCCATTTTTCGCAGGGCGACTGTACAGAACGCGCACCAAGGCTTTTTCATCTCCTTTGCGGTCGTGGGCAAAGTTGTCAGGGAAGTAAGCCGCATCCATCGGACTTTTGTCCACGTTGCGAAACCCTTGGGCCGACGCTCCCACCCAAGCAAAAAGCACGAAAGCGATGATTACTAAGCTATTTTTCATAATTGTGAATTGGTTATCTGTGTATTGGTTATCCTTTATCCGTGTACTGGTTATCTGTTAACGAGGTTGATGTCAGCGAATAACAATTAACGGATAACAGTTAACGGACGACGTCCCCCTACCTCATACTAGGACGCGGTAAAACGGGGAGGCTTTCGTGGCCATCTTCGCCAACGGCTTGAACGGCAAAGAAATAATTGTCTTTGGAATAAGGCAACGTGAGGCCGTTTTTATCCGTAAAAAATTTCTTTTGCCAAAAAGGCCAGTTCGTTTCGCGCATCAACACGTAATAGCCTTTGATTTTGCCAGCCTTGGGCGCTTGCCAAAACAGCGAAGTGCTGTTGGTGAGGTTACGGGCTTCGAGCGTGACGTTTTGGGGCATCGACGGCGCTTTGGCCAAGTTCGACAGCGTAGCAAGGTTAACCGCCGTGTTTTTGCGCAAATACTCAAAATCCATGTTTTTGGCATAATCGCCGTATTCCACGCCTTTTTCGGTGCGCAGGTCTTGGTGCTGGTTGTTGAAATTTTCGTTCATTTCCGTCAAGCGTACAGCGGCAAAATCGCGGTTGACAAACGGAGTGTGGTCGCCGCCACGGAGGTAGCGGTCGTTGCGGTAAATGAGCTTGATTTCGAGGTTGTCCACGTAACGCTCGCCTATTTCCTTGACGTAACGGGCCAACGTACGTGCTTTCCCGTCGTTTTCGGTGCCGTATTGGCGAATGCCGTTGGCGCGTTTGTCGGTGTCAAACGCAGGTAATCCTTCGCTGAATACCCGCAGTTTGGTGTTGTCAATCAGGCGGGTGTCGGGGCTGTGGTTTGAGCCCATAATGTCGTTGTTGAGGAGCGCTTCCAAGTTCCATTTTTCGTTGGCGGCTTTTTCGGCCAAATGGTTCGCACCGTACAAGCCCTGCTCTTCGCCGCTGACTACCACAAAAATAATGGTGGCAGGAAACGAGGCTTTGCTCATTACCCGAGCCAACTCAATTACCGCTGCCGTGCCGCTGCCGTCGTCATTGGCACCTGGAGCGTCGGCTTCGCGGTTGTTGACGTCGGTCACGCGGCTGTCGATGTGCCCACTGACCATAAAGATGCGGTCGTCGTTGGGGTCGGTGCCTTTGAGGGTCGCCATCACATTCCCGATTTCGTGGGCCTTGTCCACGCGCCGCCCGTCGGGTTCCAGCATCCAGGTGTCAATGACAGCCGTCATGCGCCCGCCCGACTGCTTGGCGTATTCGTTAAATTTACTCAAAACCCATCGGCGCGCCGCGCCAATGCCCCTTTTGGGGTCGGTAACGGTGCTGAGGGTGTGTCGCGTGCCAAAACTGACCAATTTGTCAACGTGACAGCGGAGGCTGTCGGGCGAAACTTCGGCAACGAGCGACGAAATTTGCGGGTCGCGCAAAACGACCTGTTGTGCACGGACAAAAGACGAAACTAAGAGGGATCCAACAAGTAAAGTAGTGGTTTTTCTCATGCGTGTAGGTTTTGACGAATAACTTATGGCAACGACGAAAAGTTGATGGCAGGCGGCGACTTTGCGGCATTTCTTTGAAATGTGCCGTCGAGTGGGACAAAATCGTTGAAAAAACCACAATTTTTCAAGAAAAATGCGCCCTTTGAAAGTCCTCCTGCGTAGTCTTTTCGGTAGTTTTTGCGGGCCGTGGCGTCACCCGTAAACTTGGCTTCGGTCAGCTCTACCCATTGATTCTGAGACGTCCACACCCATTGGTTTCCGTACAAAGCCATGCGGGATTGGTTGCCCGTGTCAGGGGTGAAATTTTCCAAAAACGAATAAAGTGATTTGAGGTAAGTATTGGTTTTGGGACGCTTAAAACTGGCAATCAACCGCCATTGATTTTCTTCGGGGGCAAAGAAATAGGCCGTGTAACTGGTGTAATTGTCCGTGGTTGGTTTGCCCTGCAACAAAAAACGGTACGTGTTGCCTGCCTTCCACGGGTACTTGAGGTAGCTTTGGCCACCTGAGCCTTCGTTACCAAACTCCCCTGTGTAAACATCGGCGCCTTTTTTGAGCATCACAATCTTCTGGTCGTCGGGAATAGCGTTGGGGTTATCGGTAGAAAACGGACTCCAAACCGAAAACAGTACCCTACGCTCCGTCGGGGAGTTGACCTGCATTCCAAAATATCCTTCGCCAAAGCCGTTGGCCATGTAATACGAGCCTATCACGTCTTCTTTCTCAGGAACAGTCAGTTCGCTGTAAAACCACTCGATGTTTTGGTTGGCAGGAAGCGTATAGCGAAGGTGTACCGAAGGGCCTCGACGTCCCCAGTAAAAGTAATTGTCAGTATTGTTTTTGACAAAAATAGTACCACCCCCAAGCGCGCTTCCGCTGAGGGTAAATTGCTGTAAATCACCAAAGTTGTTGCCGCCTCGGCGCATACCTTGCGCGTCGATGGCAACATAGCCCGCTTGCGAGATTTCCCATTCGCCGATGGCGTATTCTTGCGTCGTAGTAGGGACGATTTTCACCTGAAAAGGTTTCCCCAAAACCGTAAATTGAACCTCACTTTCACCCGCCCCGCCTTTGAGGGTAGCCGAAAGTTTGAGCTTTCCTGCCTGACTTACCCGAACATAGGTGCGGCAAATTGTCGAAAGTTGATTCCATTGAACCAGTCCATCGTTGGTGATTTTTTCATTTTTATCGGTCGAATTCAGCAACCACGCGTTGCCTCCCACGGGTACGACTTGAGATGGGGTTTCGTGAAACGGAGCAGGAACTTGAGAGGTGGCAGTACAAGCCGACAAGCAGCTAAAGATAGCCCAAACGAGCAAATTAAAACGGCGAAATTGACGCATAGAAATGTAGAAAAGAGAGTGGTTTTGGTTGTTGGAACAAAACTACAGGAAAAAACGTGGAAATAGCTATCTATAACTTTTAGTAATAATTGATGCGTTTTTATGATTGGCGTACTATTGCAAAACGTTCTACTTTTGCTGTCGTAAATCTGACTGATTAAGCAGCGGATAAAACTGAAAAAAGTAATAAATTTTTCAAAAAATAAATCTTTTCTGTTAAAATCCGTGATAACCCGTGTTGGAACATCCGTTCAATCCGTGTCCCAATACCGTGCACCGATAAAATTACTAATAGTTATGATAACAACAGATATTTGTATTGTAGGAGCAGGACCCGTGGGGCTGTTTAGCGTTTTTGAAGCGGGACTTCTCAAAATGCGTTGCCATTTGATTGATGCCTTGCCGCAGGTAGGGGGGCAGTTGTCAGAAATTTATCCCCAAAAACCCATTTACGATATTCCAGGCTACCCCACCATCAAGGCGCAGGAGTTGGTGGACAACCTCATGGCGCAAATTGCCCCCTTCAAACCAACGTTTACGCTGGGCGAGCGCGTGGAAAAAGTAGAACGCCAACCCGACGGTTCGTTGATCGTACGTACGTCTGACGACACCGAGGTGCATTGCCAAGTGATGGTCATTGCGGGTGGTTTGGGGTGCTTCGAGCCACGTAAACCAGAAATTCCTGATTTGGAACGGTTTGAAGGCAAAGGAGTTGCTTACATGGTCAAAAACCCAGAGAAATTTAGGGACAAAAACGTGGTGATTGCAGGCGGTGGTGACTCTGCCCTCGACTGGACGGCCTACTTGGCCGACGTGGCCAAAAACGTCACCTTGATTCACCGCAGTGATTCGTTTCGTGGCGCACCCGATTCGGCCGAAAAAGTGTTTGAGTTGGCGCAACACGGTCGTATTAACCTGTTGTTGCAGTCAAATGTAGTCGGTCTAAACGGCAATGGTCATTTGAAGGAAGTCATTGTGGCGGCCAAAGACAAAAGCACCACCCAACTGTCGTCCGACTTTTTTATTCCGTTGTTTGGTTTGAGTCCCAAACTCGGTCCCATCGCCGATTGGGGGCTAAACATCAGTAAATCAGCCATTGAAGTAAACACGCTTGATTATTCAACCAACGTCGAGCGCATCTATGCCATTGGCGACATCAACACGTATCCTGGCAAACTCAAACTGATTTTAACGGGTTTCCACGAGGCAGCCATGATGTGCCAAAGCGCTTTCAAATACGTGTATCCCAATCAGCACCTCAGTTTTAAATACACGACGGTAAACGGAGTCAATGCTTTTTAATAACACTGCAAACGACATGATACAATTCACAATAGAAGACCGCACGGGTGAGCGCCAAGCGCTAGAAATTCCCGAAGGAATAGGACTCAACTTAATGGAGGTTTTGAAAGCTTCCGAGTATTCGATTTTGGCCACTTGCGGAGGAATGGCACTCTGTGCCACTTGCCACGTGGGTGTCTTGGACGGAGGAGAAAACTTGCCATCGGTAAGCGACGCCGAATTGGATATTTTGGACACTTTGCCCTCGGCTACCTCGTGCAGCCGACTCGCCTGCCAGCTACGCGTGGACGAGACCCTGCAAGGAACGACGTTTAAAATACTGGGGGAGGAGGAATAGCGCCTCCCCAATCTATAACTACTCTATTGACAGCCTTTTATTTCGGCCAGAAACGTACTTGTTTTTTCGGCAGAAAAGCCAGGGAGTAAGGTGATGGAGTTGCCTGCTTCATAGGCTACGTTGGCATTGGGCGTAAAGTTGACATTGCCCACTTTTTTATTGGAAGTAAGGGTCGTGGATGCCTTGAATCGCTCCTTTTCGGTGACCACGTTGTAACCTACTGCTACGGTATTGGTGGCTACTTTCACCGTGACAGTTTCCGTGCCGCCAGTGCTGCAATTGGCGGAATAAGAAGTAGTAAGCGCAGGGCTTACGGTGATTGAAGCCCCCGTTTGTGGGCTTGATTCACCCAACCAAGTTACCGTGCCCGCGCATCCACTCGCTGCCAGGGTGATGGACGTTCCTGGACAAATAGCGGGCCGCTCGGGTGAAATGGCAATGACCACTGGGATAGTGCAGTTTTTAGAATCTCCCGAGATGCTCCAGCCCTTGCCTCCCGAGGCGACGGGCGTAGTAAGGAGCGTGCGGGCCGTTTCTGCATTGCAGTACGTAAGATTTGAAGCGCGCATACTTCTCCCCGTAACCGAGCCAGCCGCAAAAGCGGTGAGCGTAGCATCGTAGTTGGCCACACTCATGCCGCAGTTATCCAAAAAGTAAGTGAGGTTGACATTAGCATTAAGTTGACTGCTCCAAGAGGCTAAACTTTGGTTAAATGCACTACAACCATAAAACATACTACCCAGATCGGTAACGGCAGCAGTATTAAAATTACTCACTGATTGGTTAAATGTACTACAACCCAAAAACATGTGGCTCATATTAGTAACCTTGTCAGTATTAAAACTGCTGACGGATTGGTTAAAGGCACTACAATCATAAAACATACCATTCATATTAGTCACAGCAGAGGTATTAAAATTGCTGAGTGATTGATTAAACGTACTACAACCCCTAAACATCCCACTCATATCGGTGACGGCAGCAGTATTAAAATTGCTTACAGATTGGTCAAAGGTTCTACAACCAGCAAACATATGGCTCATATTAGTAACCTTTTCAGTATTAAAACTGCTGACTGATTGGTTAAAGGCGTAACAATTCCCAAACATAAAGCTCATATTAGTAACCTTTTCAGTATTAAAATTGCTGACTGATTGGTTAAAGGTATTACAATCAATAAACATAGAACTCATATGAGTCACAGCAGCAGTATTGAAATTGCTTACTGGCTGGTTAAAAGCGTTACAACCTTCAAACATACCACCCATATTAGTCACAGCGGCAGTATTAAAATTACTGACTGATTGGTTAAAGTTTCTACAACCACTATACATAGACCCCATATTGGTAACCTTGTCAGTATTAAAGTTACTGACGGATTGGTCAAAGGCTCTACAACCAGTAAACATCCAACTCATATCAGTAACTGTGGCAGTATTAAAATTGCTGACTGATTGGTTAAAGGTATTACAACCATAAAACATATAGCTCATATTGGTAACTTTCTCAGTATTAAAACTGCTCACTGATTGGTTAAAGGAACTACAAGTATAAAACATCCCACTCATATTAGTCACAGCAGCCGTATTAAAACTGCTCACTGATTGGTTGAATGAATTACAAAAAGCAAACATATAACTCATATTAGTCACAGTGGCAAAGTTGGGGGTGTCAGTGGCCGTGAGTGTCATGTTTGAGCAGCCGTAAAAAGCCCTCTCCATACCCGCCCAAGTCACTGTGCCCCATTGCTTTACTTCCATAAGGCGTTGGCGGTCTGTTCCATTGTTGATGATAATCCTTTGAAAATTAACGGGGTCAATGCTTAGGTCGATGGTGGCATTGGCAGGTAAGTTTGTGATAGTGAGCGTACTTCCGCTAAATGTACCGCTGCCAGAGGCTGCTCCACCTACCTGCTGCCAAATATAACTTACGGTACCAGCGGTGGCTACGCCAAACGTCAAGGTAGTGGCAGCGCCACCTGTTTTTGATAAATCCCAACGGGTAATGAAGGGGGTGCTTTGGGCTTGGGCAGGGTGTAACATGGTTCCCCAAGCAAGGAAAGAAATAACGAGAAGTTGGAGGAAAGTTTTAGGCATAAAATGACTTTTTTTAAGGGAATACTTACAAATGTAGAAAAACGTAGGTTTTAAATACGAATACTTTAAGTGCTAAAGTACAAGTTATCCGTTCAATCCGTCTCATCCGCGTGCCATCAACGACGATTTTAGCCCACGGATGACTCGGATGCAGTAATAGGGCGCCAGAGAAGTTAAATGAAAAATAGGAGGAGAAATAGCTGCTTTATTGACATCCTTTTATTTGGGCTAGAAACGAACTTGTTTTTTCGGCAGAAAAGCCAGGGAGTAAGGTGATGGAGTTGCCTGCTTCATAGACCACGTTGGCATTGGGCGTAAAGCTGACATTGCCCACTTTTTTATTGGAAGTAAGGGTAGTAGATGCCTTGAATCGCTCCTTTTCGGTGACCACGTTGTAACCTACCGCTACGGTATTGGTGGCTACTTTCACCGTGACAGTTTCCGTGCCGCCCGTGCTGCAATTGGCTGAATAAGAAGTAGTAAGTGCAGGGCTTACGGTGATTGACGCCCCCGTTTGTGGACTTGTCCCACCCAACCAAGTTACCGTGCCCGCGCATCCACTCGCTGCTAGGGTAATGGACGTTCCTGGACAAATAGCGGGCCGCTCGGGTGAAATAGTAATCACTGCTGGGATAGTGCAGTTTTTAGAATCTCCCGAAATACTCCAACCCTTGCCCCCCGAGGCGATAGGCGTAGTAAGGAGCGTGCGGGCCGTTTCAGCATCGCAGTAGTTAAGATTTGAAGCGCCCATACTTCTACCCGTTACCGAGCCAGCCGCAAAAGCGGTGAGCGTAGCATCGTAGTTGGCCACACTCATGCCGCAGTTATCCAAAAAGCCAATGAGGTTCACATTAGCATTAAGTTGACTACCCCAAGAAGCTAAACTTTGGTTGAAAGAACGGCAATAAGCAAATATATAATTCATACTCTTGATGGAAGCGGTATTAAAATTGCTAATTGGTTGATTAAAAGTGCTACAACCAAAAAACATATAATTCATATCAGTAACTTTTTCAGTATTAAAATTGCTTACTGATTGGTTAAAAACAGTACAATCAAAAAACATATAACTCATATCAGTAGCCTTTTTAGTGTTAAAATTGCTCACCGATTGGTTAAATGAGCTACAATCAGAGAACATCGAACTCATATTAGTCACAGCAGCGGTATTAAAATTGCTGACCGATTGGTTAAAGGCATAACAACCATCAAACATCCCCCACATATCAGTAACTTTTTCGGTATCAAAATTACTGACCGATTGGTTAAAAGTGCTACAACCAAGAAACATCCCGCTCATAGTAGTCACAGCGGCGGTATTAAAATTACTTACTGGTTGATTGAAATTTCTACACTCCCAAAACATACTGCTCATGCGCGTAGCCTTTTGAGTATTAAAATTGCTGACCGATTGGTTAAATGAACTACAACCAGAAAACATCGACCAAAAATCAGTAACCTTTTGAGTATTAAAATTGCTGACCGATTGGTTAAATGAGCTACAATTACTGAACATTCCGCCCATAGTAGTCACAGCGGCGGTATTAAAATTGCTAACTGATTGGTTAAAGGCACGACAACCAGAAAACATCGAACTCATACTAGTTACAGCGGCGGTATTAAAATTGCTAACTGATTGGTTAAAAGAACGACAACCAGAAAACATATAGCTCATATTGGTAACGTTCTCAGTATTAAAACTGCTCACTGATTGGTTAAAGGCACGACAACCAGAAAACATATAGCTCATATTGGTAACTTTCTCAGTATTAAAATTGCTCACTGATTGGTTAAAGGCACTGCACTCCCCAAACATCCCACTCATATCGGTGACGGCAGCAGTGTTAAAATTGCTCACTGATTGGTTAAATGAACTACAGTAAGCAAACATATAACTCATATTAGTAACGGCAGCAAAGTTGGGGGGGGCAGTGGCAGTGAGTACCATGTTTGAACAACCCTCAAAAGCTCTTTCCATACTGCTCCAAGCCACCGCGCCCCATTGCTTTATTTCCATGAGTCGTTGGCGGTCTGTTCCGTAACTGATATTGATTCTTTGAAAATTAACGGGGTCAATGCTTAGGTCGATGATGGCATTGGCAGGTAAGTTTGTGATGGTGAGCGCCCTTCCGCTAAATGTACCGCTTCCAGAGGCTGCGCCACCCACCTGCTGCCAAGTATAGCTTACCGTACCAGCTGTTTCTACGGCAAAACTTAGTTCCGTAGCTGTCCAGCCTGGTTTTGATAAATCCCAACGGGTGATGAAGGGGCTGTTTTGGGCTTGGGTAGGGTGTAACATGGTTCCCCAAGCAAGTAAAAAAATAGTCAAAAACTGGAGTACGATTTTGGGCATAAAATGACTTTTTTCGAGAGAATACTTACAAATGTAGAAAAACGTAGGTTTTAACTACGAATACTTTAAGTGCTAAAGCACAAGTTATCCGTTCAATCCGTCTCATCCGCGTGCCATCAACGACGATTTTAGCTCAGGGATAGCTCAGATTTGACACAGTTTTTAGGAATGTAAAAATCTTCGGGTGCAGGAGAAGGATAAAAAAAAATGGGACTGGTTGTAAGCAACCAGCCCCACGGCAAAAACGGTTAATAATGAAAAAAACTATTGCCCCGAGTTAAACTGGAGCCATTCTACGCCAAACAAACCATTGCCTTCGGGCACCGATTTGGTGGTCGTGAAAACCAAATATAAATTGTGTACTTTGTTGTCAGGCTTGCGGAGCGATAACGTTACAGCCCCCATTTGACTGTTCGATACTTCGGTCTGACCAATCAACGCCCCCGTTGGACTATCCAAACGTACTTCGATGGTGCCGCCTACGGTGCGGTCAGGAGTGGCATACACCATGCACGATAAACTGCTGACATCGGTCAAATCCACGTCTTTGTAAAGTGCGTAGCTACCATTTTTCACTGGGGCCAATACTTCCGATTTTGTTGGAAGCTCAACCGTCGTGGCGTCTTTGGCTTCGTCGTTCCAAGTTGCTTTCAATTTGGCAGGACGCAAGGCCACTGTGCTTGTAGAAGTCTGAGGGCCAACGACAGGATTTCCTTTGTCGGTGTAGCTGGCTCTGAAAATATACGAACCTTCTTTTTGTTTAGCCGCCGTTACGTACTCGCCTTTCACAGGTTTTTTGTCAGGGCCTTTTTCGTTGCCCAACGACATGATGTACTTCACGATTTCTTTGGCTTCTTCTTTCTTGATTTGAGGGTGGGCGCTCATGGCTTGTTCGCCCCATACGCCACCACCACCGTTGATGATTTTATCGGCCAAACGGCTCTCAATATCGCGTGCTCCTTTGTATTTTTTGGCTACGTCGCGGTAAGCAGGGCCAATCGACTTCTTCACTACGTCGTGGCAGGCTTTACAATCCGACAAATCCATCAAGCGTTTGCCCGTCGCTACGCCCAAATTGGCTTGGTGGCCTTGTGCCAAAATCGTTTTGTCAAAGCCTTCCAAGTAATCCACCGTTACGGTGACATCCTCTGGATTGATTTTTTGATTGGCCAAACTGCCGTCTTCTTTGTCCGAAACTTTCACTTCGTAAGCAACGGGTTTGTTTTCCCAGTAAAACGATTTGTTTCCTGCCAATGCCACTTCTACTTTAGGAGGTTCGTTTCCTACTTTTACCTCTACGCTGCTGCTACTTGCGTTGCCTTTGCTATCGGTTACTTTGAGAGTAGCGGTGTAAATTCCTGGTTTTGTGTAGGTAAATGTTGGGTTAGCCACGGTACTTTTGGGCAAACCTTTTCCAAACGTCCACTCGTATTTGAGGGCATCGCCGTCGTAATCCACCGTTCCTTTTGATGAAAACTCCGCTTTCATGGGCGCTGCACCCGCTTTTTTCTGCACACTTGCCACGGCCAACGGCTTACGATTGCCCGCGTTGTAGGTGATGCGCGACAAGCGCGAGTCGTCGTTTTGGGCAAACCAAGTGTTACCGTATTCGAGTACGTATAACGAGCCGTCCACCGCAAACTGCATGTCGATAGGGTGGCTAAACTTGGTGTTAGGCATAAACTCTTCCATTTGCACAAAGTCACCGTCTTTGGTCATGGTCACGGGGTGAATCCAGTCGCGAATCCATTCGTAAGCAAACAACTTGCCGTCGTAGTGACGAGGGAATTTTACGTTGGTTTCTGGATAATCGTCGTAGTAGTAAACAGGCCCTGCCATGGCATTACGACCTCCTTTTCCTACAATCGGGCCAAACTCGGGTGAGTCGGCGTAGGGGTAAAAAATGAACGCTTTTTGTGCAGGAGGCAATTCGGTGATACCTGTGTTGTGGGGAGAATCGTTGATGGGCTTGAGCGGGTCAAAACGTTCACCCGATACTTTGGTGCCCATGTCATAGCGATTATAAGGACGGTTGTCGCCAATAAAAAGAGGATAGCCAAAATACCCTGCTTTACGGGCTTGGTTTACTTCATCATAGCCTCGCGACCCACGTGTTGGGCTGTCGTTGCCCGCGTCAGGGCCTACGTCACCCCAGTACAAATAATTGGTGCGTTGGTCCACCGAAATACGGTACGGGTTACGTGTTCCCATGGTGTAAATCTCTGGACGAGTTTTGGCTGTACCTACGGGGAATAAGTTACCCGCTGGAATGTCATACCCACCTTCAGGACGAGGCTTGATACGAAGTACTTTACCGCGCAAGTCGTTGGTGTTAGAAGATGTTGAGCGGCCGTCCCAATTGGCGCGACCAGGGCGACCATCGAGGGCACCGTAGCCTTCGTTGCCAAACGGATTAATGTCGTCGCCCGTTGAAAGGTACAAATTTCCTTGTTTGTCCCACGCAATCGACCCACCCGTGTGGCAGCAGTCGGTACGTTTGACGGGCACGCGCAACAAGACCTGTTCGGTGCTAGGCAGGAGCGTATCTTTTTCGGTATCGTACTTCATACGAACCAATCGCTGCGAAGTATCTGCTTCGGTCGATACGGGCGAATAGTACAGATAGACCCATTTGTTCTCTTTAAAATTGGGGTCTAGGTTGATACCCATCAAGCCGTATTCTTGCAGAATGTACACAGGTAGGTTGGCTACTACTTTGTACGAATTCGGTTTTTTGGGGTTGAACAATTTTACTTTCCCTTTGCGCTCGGTTAAGAGCACGCGCTGGTCTTCCAGTACTACAAGCTCAGTGGGTTCGTCGAGCTTTTCAAGTAGAATGTTTTTGGTAAAGCGGTTTTCCTCAGGAGGAGTGGAGGTTTGCCCCATCACTGAGGGCGACATCGCTGTTAGGAGCAAGCAAGCAGCCAGTGCCAATGATGACTTAGACCCAAAAAATGGCTTCATAATGTAGTTTAAAATGAAAATTTGTATTGTGTTACCTTATAAAGTACGGCTATCGAATAAACTAATTTGCTGACTTACAAGTTTTATGAATTATTAAGAAATTGTATATACTACGATGTAGGAGGTAAAATGAACTATCGAAAAAAATAATTCGTTCTTTTCTTGCACGGTTCATACAATTTAACCGATATTTGTCACGTTTTTTTTCAAAAACAAAATCACAAAAGTGGCCAAAACGCTCTCACATACTCGCTGCGCACATACTACGCCATTTATTTGTAGGTCCGAAAGGACACAATGATACTCGTTTGCCTATGTGGTAAACATACTTCGCACTTTCCCCAAAAATCATCAATTTTCAACACCAAAGCGGATTATTTGTCTCCGCAGAGGATTTAATCCTGACTAAACGACAATGTCAAACATCGAAATCGTATCTGACCAATACATTGTAGAAACAGCCGAAGAAAAACATTTTGACCTCGCCGAAACCATCTGCAAAGAGATGGAAGAAAGCGCCAAACAACGCGGAACAGGGATTGCCAAACGCTCTCCTGTTTACATCCGCGAAAAAATGGCCGAAGGTAAGGCAATCATCGCCACTACGCTTTTGGGCGAGTGGGTTGGTTTTTGCTACATCGAAACCTGGGAACATGGCAAATTTGTGGCTAACTCGGGGCTTATCGTTCACCCAGATCACCGTAAGAGTGGCATTGCAAAGGCCATCAAGCGCAAAGCATTTGAGTTGTCGCGCGTGAAATATCCTGAAGCAAAAATCATTGGTATCACTACGAGCCTAGCCGTGATGAAAATCAACTCGGATTTGGGCTACGAGCCAGTCACTTTTAGTGAGTTACCAGCGGATGATGCTTTCTGGAAAGGCTGTTCTAGCTGCGTAAACTACGACGTTCTGACGCGTACCAACCGTAAAAACTGCTTGTGTACGGGAATGATGTACGACCCGCATGTAGCCCATAAAAGTGGGAAAAAAGCACCTTGGGATTTCTTGAAAGAGTCGAAGTTGTACGAACGTTGGATGCGTCTCAAACAACGCGTGTTGCTACAACGCGAAATCAGAGAGGCAAAAGCACGTCATCGTCAACAAGAATTAGAAGTGGCGTAGGAAAAGCCTACCTTGCATACTAACCCGCTGGCGTTAAGGTCAGCGGGTTTATTTTTTTAGTAACCTTCCTTAGATTATCTTAACTTTGCGGCAACTAATTGTATTTACCACCGATGTCAGAAAAAAAGAAAGTTGTTTTAGCATTTAGTGGAGGTCTTGATACCTCGTTTTGTGTCAAATATTTGTCAGAAGACAAAGGCTACGAAGTTCATTCGGTATTGGTCGATACTGGAGGTTTTTCGGACGAAGAACTGAAGGCCATCGAAGCTCGTGCGTATTCGTTGGGTGTAAAGTCGCACGCGACTATCTCAAAAACAGCGGCTTACTACGACGAGTGTATCAAATACTTGATTTTTGGAAATATTCTGAAAAATAACACGTACCCACTTTCGGTGAGTGCCGAACGTATTTTTCAGGCGATTGCAGCGGCGGAGTTTGCCAAAGAAATTGGCGCAGCAGCCATTGCTCACGGAAGTACAGGCGCAGGAAACGACCAAGTACGTTTCGACATGGCGTTCCGCATCATCATGCCTGAAGCCGAAATCATCACTCCGATTCGCGATATGCGCCTTTCACGCGAAGCCGAAATCGAATATTTAAAGTCAAAAGGAGTTGATCAAGAATGGCATAAAGCAGCGTATTCTATCAATAAAGGTTTGTGGGGCACATCGGTAGGTGGAAAAGAAACCTTGACGTCAAATAACTACTTGCCAGAAAGCGCCTTCCCAACGCAAGTAAGCAAAACCGAGGCCGAACGTGTTACGTTGGGCTTTGAAAAAGGTGAACTTTGCTCACTTAATGGCGAAGCGATGAGTGCGGTAGAAGTGATTCAGAAATTGACCGAAATCGCCGCACCTTTCGGTATCGGACGCGACATCCACGTGGGTGACACCATCATTGGTATTAAAGGACGCGTTGGTTTTGAAGCAGCCGCGCCGTTGGTGATTATCAAAGCGCACCATACGTTGGAAAAACACGTATTGAGCGAGCAACAATTGTATTGGAAAGAGCAATTGGCCAACTGGTACGGAAGTCTGTTGCACAAAGGCCAGTTTATGGAGCCTGTGATGCGCAACATCGAGACATTCTTGGCCGATACTCAAGCGCACGTTTCGGGATTGGTACACATTCATTTGGCACCGTACCGTTTCCACGTTGAAGGCATTGAGTCAACATACGATTTGATGTCGTCGGTGTTTGGTAGCTATGGCGAAATGAACAACGCTTGGACTGGCGATGACGTTCGTGGTTTTGCCAAAGTTGCGTCAAACCAAGTGATGATTTATCAGAAAATCAGTGAGTTGAACCAGTAATTCGTTGTCTGTTAATTGTTATCTGTTATCAGTAGTGAACAACTAATAACAGATAACAATTAACGGATAACGAAAATCTCAAGGGCCGCATGAGAAAAGCTTTACCCTTTATAATCGCGTTTTTGTTGGTGGTGTTGGAGAGTAGGGCCCAAAACGAAGGGTGGGCTATCTGTAACAGCGGCGCTAATTTGTACTTCAAAATAGTAGGAAGTGGCAATCCCGTTCTCGTCGTTAGTGACGTGGGAAATTCTTCGAGCTACTTAAAAGAACTCGTCCAAAAGCTATCGGAAACCAACCGTGTTGTCTTCTACGACCCGCGTGCAACGGGCAAAAGCCGTTTTCCATACATTAGTGATTCTACGGTTAATTTCAACAAAGCCGTGGCCGACATTGAAGCCCTCCGAATGGTATTGCGTATCCCGAAATGGTCGGTGATGGCGCACGGTTTTGGGGCTAAAATTGCCTGTGCGTACGCGTCGCAAGCGGGTTCGCATTTGGGGCAGCTTATTCTTGTGAATCCCGTGTCGATGACAACCTTACCCAATAGCTCTGATGTGTATTTTGACACGCACGAGGACTATGGTTTTTCGGGAATGCTGTCGCAAGAAGTCATCAATCGGCGATTTGAAAAACTACAACAGCATCTTCAGACAATTTCGCCCGATTCGGTGGCACGCGCCAAAGCCATCATGGGTTTTCAGGCCGCCACTTACGTACACGATACCCTTCACGAGCCCATAGCGGCAGGGTTTTTGTACGAAAAAATTCAGAATATCGACGTAAAGAGCAGGGTAAGTAGTAAATTTGTTCCTAATCCGTTTGATTGTGTTACCAGCATTCGTCAGCGCGGAATCCCCGTCATGGTGGTATTGTCGCGACAACGCTTTAATCTCAGTGGATTGGTGAATTATTGGAAAAAAGCGCTGCCTGCGGCCTCTATTGCGGTGATTGACCGAGCGCATCATTTTCCTTGGTTGGACAATCCTGCGGTGTTTTACGCAAAAGTAAATACGTTCTTACAATCATTTATCCCCGAAACGAATGTCATCGTCGCCCAAAAAAAAGTTAGTCGTCCTGTCAGGCGCGGGTATCAGCGCCGAAAGCGGTATTAAAACCTTTCGCGATTCGGATGGATTGTGGGAAGGATATAGCATTGAGGACGTAGCCACGCCCGAGGGCTGGCGCAAAAACCCGCAGTTAGTACTTGATTTTTACAACGAACGCCGCAAACAGGCGCTTTCCGTCGAGCCAAATGCGGCTCATTTGATTTTGGCTGAATTAGAGCACCATTTTGACGTTCAGATTATTACCCAAAACGTCGATAATTTGCACGAAAAAGCAGGTTCAACCAAAGTGCTCCACTTACACGGAGAGTTGTTTCAATCGCGCAGTACGAAAAACCCCCGTTTGGTGTATGATATGAAAGGGTGGGAGTTGAATTTGGGCGACAAATGCGAACTTGGCAGCCAACTACGCCCCAATATTGTGTGGTTTCACGAAGAAGTGCCCATGATGGAACCCGCCGTTGAACTGACTGAGCAAGCAGATATTTTTGTGGTGGTTGGTACGTCGTTGGTGGTATATCCTGCGGCGGGCTTGGTGTACTACGTTCGTCCCCGTGTGCCGATTTTTGTGGTTGACCCCAAAACGCCAGAGTTGGCTGGGAGTACCAAGTACGTCACGTTTATTCCCGAAAAAGCAACGGTGGGTATGGAGCTGTTGGAAGAGACGTTGTTGGAAAAGTATTTATAGAAAATCATGAATCGTTTAATAAAAGATAATTTATCCCAGTTAAAAACAATTTTTCAAACACACAAGGTTGAAAGAGCCTATGTGTTTGGTTCAGGAGCAACTGAAAACCTCAATGATGAGAGCGATATTGATTTTTTAATATCGTTTGACAAAGAAATTGAACCGCTAGAGAAAGGGGAATTATGGTGGTCTTTGTATGATGCTCTAAAAACAGTTTTTAAGAGAGAAGTTGATTTATTGACGGAAAATTCACTTAAAAACCCTTACTTTATTAAAGAAGTATTGAGTACTAGGGAGTTAGTGTATGGACAATAAAGTCCATCGAACCAGTTAATATTTGGGCTATAATCATTAATTATCTCCCTATTTTAAAGGTAGAAGTACAACAGTTGTTGAACAGTTAAGAATATTTATACATACAAAATGCAACTTTTAGACGGTAAGGCCCTGTCGGCGCAGGTAAAAGCCGAAATCAAAGTAGAAGTGGATAAAATCAAAGCGGAAGGCGGAAAAACGCCTCATTTGGCGGCGATTTTGGTAGGAAACAACGGCGCAAGCGAAACCTACGTAGCGTCAAAAATCAAAAGCTGCGAAGAAGTTGGGTTTAAGTCAACGCTCGTGCGTTTGCCCGACACTACTTCAGAAGCGGAGGTTCTATCACACATCGAAGCTCTCAACAACGACGCAGACATCGACGGTTTTATCGTACAGTTGCCGCTTCCTTCTCACATTTCTGAAAACACCGTGATGGAAGCAGTAGCCCCTGAAAAAGACGTTGACGGCTTTCACCCCATCAACGTAGGTCGTATGTGCAAAGGCTTGCCTGCGTACATTTCGGCTACCCCGTTTGGGATTTTGGAAATGCTAAAACGCTACAACATCGACACCGCTGGAAAGCATTGCGTAGTAGTAGGACGTAGCCAGATTGTGGGGCTTCCGATGAGTATTTTGATGCAACGTAATACTGCCCCAGGCAACGCTACCGTGACGATTTGTCACAGCCGTACGCACAACTTAAAAGAGGTTTGCCAGAGCGCCGACATCTTGATTGCGGCCTTAGGACGCCCCGAGTTTATCACCGCTGACTACGTGAAAGAAGGCGCGGTTGTGATTGACGTGGGTATCACCCGCGTGGTGGACGAATCCAAAAAAAGTGGGTTTGCCATTAAAGGTGACGTTAAGTTTGACGAAGTAGCGCCCAAATCAAGCTACATTACCCCTGTCCCAGGTGGAGTAGGACTCATGACCATCTGTGGCTTGATGACTAACACGCTTTTAGCCTCGAAGAAGGCTATTTTCAAGTAGGGGATTTGGTTATCCGTTAACTATTATTTGCCATCAATACGAATAACGGTTAACAGATAACCAATAACTTTACCTAGCTAGGCATATAATTCAAATCATTGTTACGCTTGAGTTTGATGATACCCGTTGCGTTCAGGAATAAAATGAATGGATAGGTAGGGTCAAACTCATGCCATTTTACGCCAAAATTGGCCCTGCCACCTAATTTGTGGTGGTTGTTGTGATACGATTCTCCCATCATCAAAAAGTCGAATGGAAGCAGGTTTTTGGCCGTATCGTTTACTTTGAAATTGGTATAACCGTACTTGTGCGCGTACCAGTTGATGATAACTCCGTGCACAGGCCCCATCAAAAAGTGAATGGGCAACAGCAAAAACATCCACCAAGCCGTCGCAAATTTGATGTAAAATAGCGTGTACAAGACTCCCCAACCAATACGAATAATCCAATAATCGCCGAGGCGCTCCATAAACTGCCAGTGAGGAACATCCTTTTTAAACTTGGCAGGAATTTGGTCCTCGCGGTGTAAAATGTTGTTGTAATAATTCTTGGTTTTCCACATCATATCAAAAAGACTCGACGAAAAACTCGGCGAATGAGGGTCTTCTTCGGTGTCGGCATAGGCGTGGTGAAGGCGGTGCATTACCCCATACGCGTACGGACTCAAAAACGAAGAACCTTGAAAAATAAAGGTAAGTGTGTAAAAGAATTTTTCCCAAAACGGGCTCATTGTGAACATTTTATGAGCGGCATAACGGTGCAAGAAGAAGGTTTGCATCAAAAGAGACAAATACCAGTGGGCTACAAAAAAAACAAGAATATACATAAACGGAGAAAATGAATTGTGACTATACTACCACAAAAGTATCGGTCGGGTTTGGAAGAAAAGATGAGAAAAATCAGGTTTCTTTGTTTTTTAAAACCTCATAGAAAATGACATTTAACGATTTTAAACAAAGTCTCTCGCTCTCAGGACCATCGTCGGATTGTCCTATTTTAGTAAAAGCTCTATGGTACGACGCCAAAGGGCAGTGGGATGAAGCACACGATATAGCTCAGTCGCGTGAAGGCACGCGCGACTACGACCGCTTGCACGCGTATTTGCACCGCAAAGAAGGCGACCAATGGAACGCAGGCTACTGGTACCGCCGTGCCCGTGCCGAAATGCCTTCGTATTCGTTGGAACAAGAATGGGAAGAATTGGTAAAAATGTGGCTGTGATTTTGAATATCGAGGGTAGAAGGGAGAGTGTCGAATGTGTTTCTGGTTGCTCACAACCAGAAGACGCGACGTTGTCACGTGCCTCAGGTTTCTCAAAACCTGAGTAGTCTGTGCTTTTGGTTGCCCACAACCAGAGGACGCGACGTTGTAGGTAAATGCAAGAAGAAAAATACTTTTGGAGAACAGAATCTATTGACCCACTTTTTACTATTCTTTTTCCTATGAAGTCTTTCTTTTTTGCTTTGCTGTTATTGTCGGCATCTTTCTCAGGGTTTTCTCAAGATAAAATAGGGATTGTCAAACACAACCACATCGCACTTCAAGTGGTCGATTTGCAGGCGAGTGCGAAGTTTTATGGGGAAGTGTTGCAATTGGAACGCATTGAAGTGCCTGACAATTTAAAGGCGATTCGGGCGTGGTTTAAAATTGGCACTGACCAACAAATTCACCTGTTGGCTGGACGTACACAGCCCGTAGTCAACGACCGAAATGGTAGTCATTTTGCGATTTTTGTGGCTTCCATGGAAAAAGCAGAAGCGTACCTAACTCGCCTAAAACTCCCTTTTCACAAACAAACACGCTTTGATGGAGTCATTCAAATCTACGTTCCTGATCCTGATGGGTATTTGGTCGAACTCAACGAATGGAAACCTTAACGAGTGTCGAAGGTAGAATATCGAGTGCAGAGGGTTGCTTACAACCCGATTGAGCGCCAAGTGTGCTTCATATTTCGTTGAATTTGTTTCAGGTTTTGAGAAACCTGAAACACGTTGAGAAACCTGAAGCACGTTACGAGAATGTCGAATGTAGGGTGCCGCAGGTTGCTCACAACCTGCGTTTAAGTTTATCTGTTACTTCCTCGCATAAAAATACAAGTTAACTGACGGAACATTTCGGCGCTCGCTGAGGGTAAAATAACCTTTGTTGTTTAAGTCAAAACAAACGGCTTCGCCTTGAGGCTCAAAGATATACGGCAAGCTTTTGGTAGGGGCGCGAAGCAGCACTTCGCCTACAGTTTCGGTGGCTTTGCGTTTCCAATAATAAATGGCAGTATAGCCTCGAACGATAACTTCGGTACCAATTGTTGAAATTGCACCGCCTGTCAAATCAGCCCCGACGGTCATTTCTCCTACTTTTTCGGCAGTGATAACTTCCGTCGTAGATTGAGGGTAAGCCAAGCGATACACACGGGCGTTGGTGAGCCATTTGGTGACGACGTAAATGTCTTTTGTCAAAGGGTCAAGCAACAGCGTTTCGGAGTCATAAGCCCCGTCGGGAAAGCGAAAACGAATCCAATCAAAATTGGTAATTTTAGAGGTTAACGTGCTAGGCTCTGCAAAACGGTAGATTTGTTTGATGTCCCGAACGTTGGAGTTATCTCCAATATCAGCCAGATAAATGTACGACTCATTGGCATCGGGGCCTGGGCCAACGGCCATGTCTTCCCAGTCATAATTGATAAAAGGAGTGGTATAATTTGCCACAATTTTACCTTGACGGTCAAGTAGATAAATGCGGTCAGGCGAGCCAGCATCTTCGTGCGTCCAGAGAAAACCAGCTTGTTTTTTACTGTCGGCCAAGCCTGAAGCCTCGTCAAGTTCATCGGCAGGAGAAACAGCGTGAGCGGTCGGGGTTGCCGAAAAATTCTCAGACAACTCCGTGGGTTCACCAGGAGTTGGGGTCGGTTTTTCACACGATACTACTAAAAAGGCGCAGATACTTCCCAAATAACAAAGTTTATTCACGGCAGTTATTTTCAAAGTTTTGTAATAATCAGCTCCACGCGGCGGTTGAGCTGACGAGTTTCTTCGCGGTTGTTATTGGCAATTGGCCTACTGGAACCAAAGCCTTTGCCCGTAATTCGACTGGGGGAAATGCCTTTTTTAACCAAAAAAGCCTTCACAACTTCCACCCGCTGACGAGAAAGGGCTAGGTTTAAATCAAAATCCCCTCGGTTGTCGGTATGGCCTTGGAGCTCGATGTGCGCTGTTGGGTGTTCTTGCATAAATTTGAGCAAATTCTCCAATTCCGCACTCGACTCAGGCAGCAATTCTGGCTTGCTTTGGGCAAAACGCAGGTTCTGCAATACAATCGCTTTCCCAACAGAAACGTTTTTGTTGTCTAATGAAGTATAGTTTTTGGGAGGTTCGGGCGTATTTTCTTTGGGGGCTTCCTTGGGTAGAGGCGGAGAAACCACGGGCTGAGGGGCAACGGGGGTAGGGGTATTTACCACCAACGGCTGGCTGATTTTTTCTTCAAGTAGTTGAAAATCACGCTTGATGCTAGCGGGGTCAACCACGTAGTCGTACAATTTAATCATTGCTACAGCTCCGTCACTGGCTTCGTCTTTGACGATAAGGTCATCAAAGAAAAAGTTGAGCACGCCATCTTCGTCGATGATGCCTTGGGAAAAACGGTCAGTAAATTCAACTTTAGACTCCCCGTCCACGTACATTTTAAGCTGGTTTGTTCTGGCATCCCGCGCCACCACGTAGTGGGTATATTCGTTGGGGTTGACGGGGGCTTTGGTTCCGACTGCGAAATTGTAAAAATTGAGTTTACCGTAGAAGATATAGCACCCATTATCAGATTTACGATTTTTAAAATCAATGACTCGTTTCCAACTGTCTAAGGAGGTAAATCGGAAGTAAATCTCAATGGTATATGAACCGCTCAGGAAGCCATTGGCGGCACGGTTGTCAAATTGTAAACCACAGTTTCGGTCGAATACATAAACAGTGCGTTGGAGGTTTTTGAGTTCGGGAAGTTTTTCGTTTTGAAATGTGCCTTCTTGACCCAACACCTTGAGTTTCGGGAGCTTGCCCGACTCTTCTTCAAACGAGTTTTCAAAACGATAAACGGCAGTCCTCTGAGCTTGCACGCTCGACAACAACGCAACAATACACCATAAACACAGGATAGTGAAACGCATGGGCTAGAGTGGAAAGGGTGAATACTATGCCAAAAGTAGTGAAATTGATTCAGACTTTTCAGAGCCTTTCTATCTCCTCTTGGGTCAGCCCTGTTGATTTTAGAATGATTTCAATGGGGAGGCCATTATGTTTTAATTCGCGAGCAATTGCTTTTTTCTCGTCTTTGCGAACCCTTTCTTCTTCTTCTATTTGCATCGTCCACAACATACTAGCTTCATACCTTAGATTTTCGATGTGTTTATGGTAGTTGAGGCGTTCTTCTTCATTAAGGTTATCAACTCTCCAGAGTTCTTTGGCTTTCGAGATTCCTTTGGCTTTAAATTCGTCTTTGATTTCGTTGTTTTTAAAGTAATAAATCCATTCATCTAGTGAATCTTTGGCCACGTTATTGAACTGATTTACTTTTAAAACGTAATACTCGGGAAAAATTTGGTATGGTTCTATTTTTCCAAGAATTTCAATTTGTTTGTCCGAAAGCCTTAATCTGTCAGAAGTATGAATGCCTAGAAAGTCGGTTTTCCCATGATAGACGTAGTCGTTACCTTGGCCTAGGTCAAAATAGACGATATTGATGGAATAAACTTTTTTGATGTTTTTGTAAGGTTCCCCGACAGAAATATAATCAGTAATCACTTTGGAGGTGCCGTAAGCCATTCGATGAAAATAATCGTATTCATTTTGGTTCTGGATTTCTACAATCACTAGCTCTTCTTTGGCATTTTTAATAAGTATATCGACTCGATTAAACTTGTCAGAATCAATGCGTTGATTGCTTTCGCTCTCCAGAATAGTCTGAATCACAATATCTTCTTTGAACAATTCTGAAAGAAAGCCTTCCAGTACAGAGTAATCAGCTTTGTTCCTCAACAATCGCTTTATAGCCCAATCAAATCGTATTAAATTTCGGTTGTTCATTGTTTTGGTTTTTAAATTTTTGCCCTATTTCAGAATCTCCCCCGTCCACTGAAATCGCGAATCAAAAACCATTGGAGTTGTGTTGGTTACGTTGATTCGTTGCGTATCTGGGTGGTGGGGGTTGATGAGATAGTTAAATTCTTGCGGGACAATACTACTTGGAACTTTGAGCACTGCCGCTTCGCTGTCGAATACAAAATCGTCGCCAATTGTTTGGGTCGTGAGGGTAGGGGGCTTTGCATTCCAGTCGTCGGGTAAGTCGTTGAGGCTGACTTCCAAAATAGGTAGGTCGTCGGGAATGTCAATTTCGACGTAATATCTATCTAGTGGCAAGTCCTCGCTCAAATCGAGGTGAACGGAAACTTCCAAGGTCGCCAAGGCACGACTTTCGGCAGTATATACCAATCGGGTATGCAAACTATTCCATCGGTAGCCTTTGGTCATGGAAGCACCTATACCTAACAAAGTGGTTTTTAAGTATTTTTCTCGTTCAATCCTATAAACTTTCATTAGGCAAAATTTCCAAACTCAATTCGGTTGAGGCAAAAAGTTACTTCATCAATTCCCGTAACAGTATCTAATAAACTTTCGGGGGAGTGTCCACCAAGAGATAGGTTAGGTTTTTTTAACCAACGCTGAAATTTATCTTCCTCATTGTTAAACACTTCCAGTCCAAAATCAATCAGCTCAGTGATGAGGACTATTAATTCACTGTCGCGAGTGTCGAGCAACGAATGTTCGCTTTTTTTCTTGTTGTAGGTGGTTTGCGGCATTCCCACAATGGAGAGCACGGCCTTTACGGGGCGATTTAAGCGTTTGCTGATGAGTTCAATGCTATCGTACGGAATCCCACGTCGGATGATTCCTACTCGTTCCATCTTGTTACTCCAAGTATATTTTTTGCCTTCTGATTCAATCACCCATTTTTGGTGGGTTGTTGCTGCTTCGGATGCCTTTTTTACACTTCTTTGAGTGTTAAATGGCAAAGTATTACTGATTTTGTGTGCCATTATGCAACATATTTGTTGTGAAGATATAACAAATAGGTTGTATCTGAAAGTTCTTTGCGTTTAATTTGACGTTTCAATTCAACCAATTGCGATGAAACCTGCCTCAACCCTCGAAGTGTGGCTACGTGGGCCACTACCCGAAATTCCCGCTTTACTACAACCTGTGGCTCATGCACTTTTGCAAGCCCGCGAAGAGGTGGAAAAAATAGCCGAAGGGTTTCCCAACGAAAAACTATGGGAACGACCCGTTGGGGTAGCCTCGGTAGGCTTTCATTTACAGCACCTTACGGGGGTATTAGACCGTCTTTTTACGTACGCCAAAGGCGAAATGCTCAGTCCATCGCAACTCGAATGGCTGGCCAATGAAGGAAAGCCGCAGGCTGGTCAAGCGTCGTTTGAGGAACTGTTTCAGCATTTTAGCCAGCAAATCGACAAAGCCCTTGCCCAACTGAGCGCTACCGATACTTCTACATTGTTGGAGGGTCGCGGCGTGGGGCGTGCTCAAATTCCTTCTACGGTATTGGGACTTCTTTTCCATGCTGCCGAGCACACCCAACGGCACGTCGGCCAACTACTCGTGACGGTGGCAGTGGTGGGTAGGAATGTCGAAGGCAAAGTGCAGAATGTCGATTTATAAAAATAGGATGATTCAAAAACAAATGCCCCCAATATGTAAATGTTCGACATTTTGCACTCGACATTCGACACTTTCAAGATAGCTTTAGGTGAAGAATTGGATAGGGTTTGCCCAAGCCATCAGTTTCGGAGCGGTTAATGATTTGGAAACCCATTTTCTGGTAAAAACCTACGGCTTGGGGGTTTTGCTCATTGACATCGACCCGTGTTACGCCTAGTTCATGGATGGCGTGTTGAACAAAAAACGACCCCAATCCTTGTCCGCGAGCATCGGGGTGAATAAAAAGCATTTCAAGTCCATCGCCGTGGACACCCATAAAACCCATAATGGCACCGTCGGTACTCCGAATACATTCTAAATGGATGGCTTTGAGGTATTCGTTGAGAATGAGGGGTTTGAAGTAAAGAATGTCAGATTCGGGTAAAAAATGATGGGTGGCGCGCACCGAAGCTTCCCATACATCGGTGATTTCGACGTAATCGGTGACGGCGGCCATTTCAATGACGAACGGAGTAGAAAATTGTGGCATAGGTTTCAAACGTAATTTTTATAAAAGTACACCGATTGGAATGTTCTTGTATTTTTGCAACTCATTTTTCTGTTCCTAACCACTTCTTCAACCTATTTTATAATGGGCCCGACAACCAACTCATTTCTATTTTGCCGTAGCGCTGCGCGTTTATTCTGTTTTCTTTTGCTGTTTGGTTCAGTGTCGCTGAAAGCGCAGTTGGCTGCTCCTTCCTTGAAAATCAGCTGGGAAATTGTGGAAAACAACCACAAAGGTAAAACGGCTTCGTTGACTTCGTTTACTTTTACAAATACGTCTAAAAAAGCGCTTCCCAAGTCAGGATGGAGCTTGTTTTTTAATAACGTTCGTACGATAGATACGACGGTTTCTCCCGATTTTACCATTCGGCATGTCAATGGTGATTTGTTTCAATTGATGCCTACGGCGGCGTTTCAGGGGCTAAAAGCGGGTGCTTCCACCACAATTTCGTTTATTTCTTCGGCTTGGGTAGTCAATTTTACTGACGCCCCCGCGGGCTTGTATTGGGTGTGGGAACAACAGCCCGAACGCGGCTATCCGCTAACCGATTATACCATAAAGCCTTCTACCCAACCGCGCCAATACCAGCGTTTTGCGGGAGACAAATTGGGGTTGATTACGCCCGAAATGATTTTTAATCAAAACAAAGCGACGGAGGAAATTGCCGAAAAAGAATTGCCTAAAATTCTCCCTAGTCCACAACAATACCGCGAACGAGGTGGGTCGTATGTCATCACTTCTCAAACCGTTTTGTCTGTGCCTGAGGCATTTCGCAATGAGGCTAGTTATTTGGGTAGCCAACTTTCGTCGATGCTAGGTTCGCCTTTGGCGTTTTCTACCGAAAAACAAACCACTGGAATTGTACTTAAACAAGAAACCATGCCTAGCGAGGCGTACCGTTTGATGGTTAACCCGAGTGGAATCGAAATTACGGCAGGCGACCGAGCTGGGGCTTTTTACGGAATACAGTCGTTGTTGGCGTTGTTGCCACCGTCGGCTTGGGGAAAAACGCAGTCAAGTTTGTCTGTCACAGGCGTAGAAATCAGTGACCAGCCGCGTTTTGGGCACCGTGCGATTATGCTCGACGTCGCTCGGAATTTTCACTCAAAAGCGCAAGTAATGAAGTTGCTCGACTTGATGTCTTCCTACAAACTCAACGTGCTACACTTGCATTTTTCGGACGACGAAGGTTGGCGTTTGGAGATTCCATCCTTACCCGAATTGACGCAAATTGGCGCCGTGCGCGGCCACGGAACCGACCCCCTCAAATTGCTTCAACCATCTTTTGGTTCAGGCCCTGATGCTTCACAGAACGCAGGTACGGGCTATTACAGTCGCCAAGATTTCTTGGAATTGCTGCGTTATGCCACCGCGCGTCACATCAAAGTCATTCCCGAAATCGAAGCCCCTGGGCACGCCCGGGCGGCTGTGGTGGCGATGAAAGCCCGCTACTCCCAAAAAATGGCCCAAGGGCAAAAAGAAGAAGCTGAAAAATACCTTCTGCACGACCCCGCCGACCGCTCAGTGTATCGTTCGGTACAGTCGTGGAACGATAACGTGATGAACGTGGCCATGCCGTCAACCTACCGTTTTTTGGAAAAAGTAACCGACGAAATCGTGGCGATGTATCGTGATGCCAACGCGCCTCTCGAAACCATTCACTACGGCGGCGACGAAGTGCCAGGAGGCGTATGGACGCAATCGCCTGCGGTGCAGCAGTTGCGTCGTGACAATCCGAGTATTCAGTCAACCGACGACCTTTGGTATTATTTTTACGGAAAAGTAATAGACATTGCCCAAAAACGCGGTCTTTACGTCTATGGTTGGGAAGAAGTAGCGATGCGCAAAACCATGCTCGACGGTAAAAATTACGTCATTCCAAACCCTGATTTTGTGGGAAAAGGGGTACAAGTGGATGTGTGGAATAATGTGTTGGGCTGGGGAGCCGAAGACTTGGCCTATCGCCTTGCCAATGCGGGCTACAAAGTGGTGCTTTCGTGCGTTACGCACCAGTATTTTGACATGGCCTATTACAAGTCGTTTGACGAGCCTGGGTATTATTGGGGCGCGTACACCGACGTTGACAAGCCTTTTTCGTTTATTCCGTACGACTATTTCAAAAATTCAAAAGAAGACCGTTTGGGCAATCCGCTCGACCGCTCGATTTTCAATGGGAAGGAACGCTTGACGGATTACGGCAAACAAAACATTGTGGGAATTCAAGGATTGCTGTGGAGTGAGACGGTCAATTCGCCCGAACGGATGGAGTACATGATGTTGCCAAAATTACTTGGAATGGCCGAACGGGCGTGGGCATTGTCGCCAACGTGGGCGGAGAAAAACGACGATAAAGCCTATCAAAAAGCGTGGTCGGTGTTTGCCAATCAACTCGGCAAACGCGAGCTTCCTCGTTTGGATTTTCGCGCGGGCGGGTATGCGTATCGGGTGCCAACGGCAGGGGCTGTGGTTGAAAGCAACCAAGTAAAAGCCAACGTGCAACTCCCTGGACTGACGATTCGATACACCACCGATGGCTCCGAGCCTACAGCAACCAGTGCGGTGTATAGCCAGCCTTTGCCCGTAAGCAAAACGATTAAAATGAAGGTGTTTACGTCCAATGGACGCTCAAGCCGCACGGTAGAGGTGAATCCGTAGGAGGGGAAAATGATTTTTTACTTATTTTCATCAAAGTCTCCCATTAAATCCTGAAATGCAGTGGTAATAGCCTCTTTATAAGGGTTATCCTTTTTGATAATCAGAGAATTAAAGTAGGTTACATCCAGAAGCGGATCAATAAGCGAAATCATAATGACTAAAAAGCATTACGAGGCAGATTTTTTATGGTTAGGTAGGTGGAACAGCCTCAAGAATCTTGTTGGTTTCTCGGTAGCGCTCAGCCAATCGTCGTGAAACTTGTAAAGCTTTTTCATGCTTATCGGCTTTTGTTGAATTTTTTTAGTTTCCATGATGAGAATGTTTTTACAAATTTACAACGGTTCTTATCTTCATCTACGAAAACGATTTTGTGGGAAGGGGTATTGTCAAGGTAGTTAGCAGCCCCCTAAACCCCCGCAGGCTCAAAATAGACCTTCATCAGTTGATGGGCGGCGAGGGTAGGCAGGGCGTAAGTAACGCCTTTGGTATCAGCGAATTCGACTAAAAAAACATCTTTGTCCAATACCTCTACAATAGTTCCTAACTCTCCTTTACGGAGATTGGTGTGGGGCAATGCTTCCGTCAATACCACCACATCTAATAATTCAAGGGTTTCCATGTCTTTATTTGTTGATAACATAACAACTCGTTAGTCGTGGGAAATCTTCGTCAAATCTAACAATCCAGCTTGTTCTTACCAAGGCTTTTTTTGGTGGATTTTCTACCTCAATATCCACAACGTATAAGTCGCCATACTGGTTTGATTCCGTGAAATTAGCTTCATTTTTTAAAATAGATTGCAAAATAGCGTCTTTCAATTGTTGAAAATGCTCAATTGAGAACCCAAGTGCTGACTTAAATACCTTAGCTTTGTGTTTGCCAATGGGATGCGATTCTGATAAACAATAATCCATCAATTTTCGGTCGTCAATGAAGGCTCGATTAGCATTAAGCAGAGTCATGGAAGTAATGGTTTCGAACTCGATTTTGAAAATATAGATAAAATCTTGAAGGCTTTTTACTTCTCATTCAACCGCCTCACTCCCAAATACAATGGGTAGCTCAAAACCAAGAAAACTACGGCATACACACTGCTGCCAGGGTCTTGGAAACCTGCCCCAACTAGAAATGCCACCGAAGCAATGAGTACAATCCACGGCACGACAGGGAAGCCTGGGACTTTCCACGGGCGAGGAACGTTGGGTTCGGATTTGCGAAGATACAACAGCGACGCAAAGCCTGAGGTGTAGCCAATTACGAAGAAAAACGTAGCGATATCGGAGAGTTTGCCACTGGCTTCTTTCCCGCTCAAAATAAACACAATGGCCATCGCGACCGACAGCGGCATGGCAATGCTGGGCGTACCTCCTGCATTGACCCGTGTTCCCTGGCGAATAAACAACCCATCGCGACTCATCGAATACAACACGCGAGGGTTAAACATTACTTGCGCATTGACAATCCCCAAAATCGAAATCATCAAGAAAAAGGTCACTATTTTGCCCGATTGTTCCCCAAAAATGAGTGTAATGGCGTCGGCAGCGGCGAGTTTGGATTGTTGGAGAGCGGGCATGGGCAAAATGTATAAAATGGCCGCGTTGACCAATAAATAAATCACGACAATGAGCAACAGCCCTCCAATCATCGACTTGGGTAAGTTACGTGCAGGGTCGGCGTCCTCTTCGGCAAAATAGGCCGCCGTGTGCCAGCCGTCGAACGTGTAAAAAATAGCCTGTAAAGCAAAAATCAACGACCCAATCATCGAACCTTTGGCGACGGCATTGGTGGTAGTTTCGACGACTTGGTCGGTAGAAACATCGTTGCCGTACACAAAACAAATCACCACAAAGCCAAATAACCCAACGGCTTTGGCCACACTCATGATTTCTTGGGCACGGCTGGCGGTGCGTAGCCCCACCCAGTGCAATAAACCCAACCCAATGAGAATGGCTGTGGCCATGTAGCTTTCATAACCCGCCGTGGAGGGGAGAAGTAAAGCGATGTATTCGCTCATGGTAAATGCCCCAAAGGCCGTAGCCGCCGAGGTACCCAGCCAACTGTTGAACCCCACCACAAATCCTGCGTATCCTCCAAAAGCCCGCCGCGCATATACGTACCAAGCCCCTGCTTTTGGGAAAGTCACTCCTAACTCAATGGTACATAAGACTCCCAAAAGCGCATAAACACTTACCAGTATCCACACCCCCATGATGAGCCACGGGTCGCCAAGGGCTTGGGCAATAGGGCCTGGTTTTCGCAAAATTCCTGTGCCGATGGTTCCACCAATGGTGACGGCAATGCCGAAGCCTACGCCAAGAATTTTAAGCAGCTGATTGTCTTTAGGTTGGGTGTCTGTTGATTGCATTTCAATTAGGTTTAGGAAATTCCTTTCATTATTGTCGATACAACGATGAAAAGGGGAGTGGGCAGCCGTTGCTAAATTGGTAAAAAAAGGCCAATAAGCCTAATTTTTGGCGTCTTTTGGCATTTGTGAGATACTACTTCTGCACAAATAATCATTATCTTTGATACGATGTCTATTCCTAAACCCCTTTATCATTATGGAAACTCTTCACCAGTTTTTAAACAGAATTGCCAATCTTAAAACCTTTTTTGTGCTTTTGGCGGCGTATGTTGTATTCCCTGGGTATATTTTAAAAAACGCCGAAGCCAACATCAATCAGTTTGCAGGGAAACCCATTGGGCCTATTGACCTTACTTTTGGTTTAAATCCTTCCAAAACCCTAGAAATGGTGGCTGCGTATGGGGAGCAGGGGCGTTCCTATTACGCACAAGGGGAAATGACGATGGATGTCATTTATCCGATTGTTTATACTTTTTTATTCGCAGTTATTCTCACGCTATTGTTTCGAAATAAGCCATATACTCCTTTTCGGTATGTCAATTTGCTTCCTTTTGTCACAATGCTGTTCGATTTTATAGAAAATGTGTTTATTGTCATCTTGTTATACCGTTATCCTGAGCAGTCGATGATAGTGGCGGTATTGTGTGAAATAGCCAAATTGTTGAAGTGGTTATCGCTGGTTCCAGTAGTATTTGCAGTTCTGTACGGCCTTTTCAAAAAAATACGTATTCCTAATGCTTAACAATTATGACAAGTCAACAAACGCCCTCGGAAATTTATTCGTCATTAGAAACTACCATCAACCGTTACATTGCTTCGCTTGATAAATATACCAACGAACAATTTTTACACAAACCCGCCGAAGATGTTTGGTCGCTTGGACAGATGTATGAACACGTACTGATGACGGCTAATTTTTCTTTTTTGGCCAATACTGTTCGGTGTTTGGAACAACGCAAAGGACAACTTGGGGGTGAACATAATGCTTACGGCGATAATATTTTCAAACACAATGGTTTTCCGCCCATCAAAGTAAAAGTGCCTGAGGGCCTTGGAAAAATAGAACTTATCCCAAAAACCCAAGACGAATACCGCGAGCAATTGAAGAAAGTCTTGAGCGATGCCAAAGCGTTGATTGAACCCGTCGCCAACGACGCGGGAGAGTACAAGTGCTACCACCCTGTTTTTGCGTGGCTCAATGCCCACGAGTGGTTTCATAACCTAGAGATGCACAGCCGCCACCATTTGCGTCAACAGAAAGAGCTGGAGAGTTTAGTATTTTGAGACAATAATTCGTTATTTTTGTTAAAGATAAATTTTAGATAATAGACGGCTATGATACCCACTGCACAAACAACATCATTTCCTACCACGCTTGAAGAATTTGAGCGTTGGGAGTCTAACGATGGCTACAAATATGAATGGAATGATGGTGAACTGATTAGATTTACGGGAATGAAAAGAAAACATCTAAAAATTATTCAGGCTTTGAATCTTTTGTTTGATACAACAAAGGCAAAAAAACAAAAAGCACTACTTATTTGCGAACAAGATGTAATGCTAACGGGAATTCAAATGAGACGCCCCGATATGGCACTTTTTACTGATGAACAAATTAAAAGTGAAGGAGATGAACCTATTCCAGCTTTTTGTATTGAAATCATCTCTTCTAATGACCAAATCAACGACGTAAAGAAAAAACTCAAGGAATATTTCAAGCATGGTGTGAGAGTAGTATGGGTAATACTTCCCGAAGAAGACATGGTAGAAGTTTATACGTCAGTAAAAAACGTCAAAATTTGCTTAGAAGATGATATTTGTTCAGCCGAACCCGTGTTGGATGATTTTAAAATCTCAGTAAACGAATTACTCAAATAGTCTCTTTATTTTTCCAAAAGATACTTCACCATCAATTCGCCTGCGCGTTCGGACGCTCCTTTTTCACCCAAAATGGCTTTCACTTGTCGATAGTCGTTGATTTGTTGCGTTCGTTTGAGGCCATTGGGTAAAATAGCTTCTAGTTCGCTCGTAAGATTTTTGGGGGTCAGCTCATTTTGAATTAGCTCTTTAACGGCTTCTTTTTGCGCAATGAGATTGACCAACGAAATGTACGGAACCCGTATCAATCGCTTTGCAATGGCGTAGCTGACGCCCCCTGTTTTGTAACAAACTACCTGAGGGACTTCAAAAAGTGCAGTTTCGAGTGTGGCGGTACCTGAGGTGACAAGCGCGGCCGTAGCGACCGAAAGTAAGTCGTAAGCAGCGTCCGTGACGAGTTGTACCCCTTGTGCTACAAAAGGAGCATAGAGCGTTTGGGGAAGGTTACTAACAGCCGCAATCACAAATTGTGCACGGGGGAAGTGTGGCTTGGTTTGTACCATCAGCGTCAACATTTGCTCCACTTCTTGCTTGCGACTTCCTGGGAGTAGCGCCACAATGGGTTGGGCTGGGTCAAGTTGATGGTCGGCCAAAAAGGTTGGATTGGGCGTAAAATCGGCAATGGCGTCAAAAAGAGGGTTTCCTACGTAGTCCACGTCGTAGTTGTATCGGCGAAAAAACTCTTTTTCAAACGGGAAAATCACGAATAGGCGATCTACGTCGCGTTTGAGTTTGAGGGCACGTTTTTGATTCCAAGCCCACACTTTGGGCGAAATGTAGTAAAAGGTTTTAATGCCGTTTTCTTTAGCAAAACGAGCGATTCGCATGTTGAATCCTGCGTAATCAATCAAAATCACGACATCGGGTCGATAAGCGAGAATATCGGCTTTGCATTTTTTCATAAAACCCGAAATCGTACCTAGGTTTTTGGCCACTTCCCAAAAGCCCATAAACGCCATATCGGCATAATGCGTCACCAACTCAGCCCCCGCTTCTTGCATCATTTCACCACCCCAAGCCCGACATTCGGCTTCTGAATCGTGGCGACGAATGGCCTTAATGAGGTTGTTACCGTGCAAATCGCCCGAGCGCTCTCCTGCTATCAGATAATATTTCATGGGCTGCTAGTTGACCAATTTGGTGGAAAGCGAATCAATCTGAATCAATTGTTGTAAATAACGCAAATCGTAGCCTGTTCCTTTCGGACTAAGGAGTCCGATGCGATACGTGTCGGGGGCAAAATTTTCGTTGTAAACCGTCAATTCAAAACCAGGTTTATAGACCCGTGCCGAAGTGAAAAACGCGCGTTTCCCACCTTGAATGGGTAAAGTAGGAAGCAAATAGGTTTTATTTTTTGCTGATTTTAGCACCAAAAACACGCCAACACCTTCGCCAAATTCTGGCTGAAGCACGTCTGCATTAATCAAGGAAAACTGCGCAACTGTTTGAGGATGCCCAAAAAAATCAATGTTTTTTTGAGTGGTTGTAAGCGTAAGTTTCAATGCGTCGCGCTGAGTAGTATCGGCGGGTAAACTGAGTAATTGTTCAGTAGCGGCACCGAGTGGAAAATTTTCAAAACGGTATATGCCTTTTTGGTAGGCAGGAAGCGTGAAAAAATCGGCTAATTCGCTCCGAAAATGGGTGGTGAGTTTGCGGTGCTGTCGCCAGTTATAGTGGTCTGCAATGAGGCTTCGACGGCGTTCGTCCATATCTCTTTGGTATTGATACAAACTCATGGTCATAAAAACACCTCCAAAAACAACGGCTATCCGAAACACCCAAGAAGGAGAAATGGACTTCCAACTCAGCAACGCTAGGTACGTAAGTGTCAATAAATGAAGGGGATATAAACTATATCGACTCGTGAAAACCGAATAAACGTCGCGTCCTCCTCTTGATACCGCAATGATGCCAATCGTCAGAATCGAAAATACAAAAACCCCAACCCAAAGATAGGGACGACCCGAACGGGGGCGCTGAGGTGCCATAAATAGCTGATAGCCAAGCCACAACGTAATGCCTAGCAAACTCAACATTCCTACCAAAAACGAACTCCACAACAACCACTGAGGGCTACTGCCTTTGAAAGCCGCCATCCAGCCACCCGACAATGCCGCAAAACTTACCAGTAGATTTCCGACAAATTCGCCCGAGAAGGCCACTTTAGTCGCTTGTCCTACTTGATAATTGAGAAAATAAGCCAACAACGAGGCAATCATTCCGATGGTCCAGAAGGCACTTTTTTTCCAGTCTTGGGTCAAAAGTAAAACCGCTAACCCCGCAGGAAAAACCAGAAATCCGTTTCCATTGGTAAAAGTAGCGGCAAACCCAACGACCAAAGCCGCCCCAAAAGCCCAAGGGCTAGTGGAATAGGAAAGAAGAGCTAAGGTGCCGAATACCAGTAAGTTGAGGGTGGTATGCTGCATTCCATTAATTCCCCAAAGCGTCACATCAAACACAAAGGGGGTAAGGTACCACAACAATACTGGCAAGAAAAACCAAGCATTGAGTCCACGTTTGAGAAAACTCAAAAACCAAAATCCCAAAATCCCCAACAAACTCAGATTGACGACCCCAATCAGCGTTCGGTAATTGATAAACCCTTCTACGGCATAGTCTGTGAGCGCAATGGAGCGCGGAATAAGAATACGGTGGTCATTTTCAGGTTCTAAAAGCAGTTTGATTTTCTGCCACCAACTGAATTCTTGCGTCAAAAGCGTGTATTTTACCCGAACCAAATCATAGTCGTCAGTAATAGGAATATTGACAGCATACATGTTGATATACCACAGGTAGCTTCCGATGATTAGGAATACAAGTAGCCAGAAAAAAAGCCCGATACGTGGTTGATTCACAATGATTTTTGGGGATTGGAACGCGAATATCGTTTAAAGCGAGCTTATTCGCCGTAATACTCTACGTAGTTTTTGGGGGTTTCAATGAGCTTGATGTAGTGTAATTTGGCGTGAGGTGCCACTTCGTTTAGTCCTTTTGCTAGGATAGCCCAGATTTCAAGGACAAAATTTTCACAGCTAGGAATGATACCTTGCATAAAATCTACATCGAGATTAAGATTTCGGTGATCAACTTTGTCAACCACACTGTCTTTCATCAGTCTGCCGAGGAGTTTCATGTCCACCACAAAACCCGTTTCTGGGTTGATAGGGCCTTTTACTGTGACAATCAGCTCAAAGTTGTGGCCGTGAAAATTTGGATTGGCACAAATGCCAAATACTTCGGTGTTTTTTTCATCCGACCAGCTAGGGTTATATACCCGGTGGGCGGCATTAAAATGTTCTTTTCTTGTTACGTAAACTATCATTCTAATCGACAGTCAATAGTCCACAGCGCCGAGAGTGCCGTATTAAAAATAAGAGAAACGGAGTCACTTTGCTGTCTAATAAGTTTCGACAAAATTACGACCAAAAAACGGTATCCAAAAACATCCTAGATTTCATTGAAAATTCTTTAAAAAGTTAAATTTATTCATGGAATTTTCAATGATTTTTTGTGTGAAATAATACCTACCTTTGTAGCGTTTTTTTTGAGTATTTTTACTGTTCCAACTAATTGACTACCCACTATTTAAACGCCTTATCATAAGCTATTTCTATGATCATTGTCACTGGGGCTGCAGGCTTTATCGGAAGCTGTCTTATCAGCAAGTTAAACGAGGAAAATTTCAATTTTATCATCGCAGTTGATGATTTCTCGAAAATTGAAAAAGCACCAAATTTAGAAGGTAAAAAAATTCAAGAACGAGTGGAGCGCTCTGCTTTTTTTGAATGGTTAGACCAAAATTACTACGAAGTAGAGTTCATTTTCCACATCGGTGCCCGCACAGATACGACGGAGTTTGACCGTGATGTTTTGGAAGAGCTTAACGTTCGCTACTCACAGCAGATTTGGCAAAAATGTATCGATTATCAAATCCCGTTGGTGTATGCCTCTTCGGCGGCTACCTACGGTTTAGGCGAATTAGGCTACGACGACAACGAATCGCAAATCCCGCAGTTGAAGCCGCTCAACCCTTACGGGGAATCCAAAAACGATTTTGACATTTGGGCGTTGCAACAAGAAAAGAAACCTTTTTTCTGGGCAGGTTTGAAATTTTTCAACGTGTATGGCCCCAACGAATACCACAAAGGACGGATGGCATCGGTGATATTCCACGCCTACAACCAAGTAAAAGCCTCGGGTAAAATGCGCCTCTTCCGCTCACACCATCCCGATTTTAAAGATGGCGAACAAATGCGCGATTTTGTTTATGTAAAAGACCTACTGGAAGTATGTTCGTTTTTGATGCACCACCGTCGCAACTCAGGTATCTATAATCTTGGAAGTGGCAAGGCGCGTACGTTTAAAGATTTGGCCATCAATACATTTACGTCGATGGGGTTAGAGCCAAACATTGACTTTGTGGATACACCAGCCGACATTCGCGACAAGTACCAGTACTTTACCCAAGCTAATATGAACAAATTGCGTTCGATTGGCTACACCAAACCTTTCCATACGTTGGAAGAAGGTGTGAAGGATTATGTTCAAAACTATTTGTCGAAGGAAGCATATTATTAACCTTGAGGCAGGCTGTTTATCTCCCGCCTAAGCAAAAACCCCGACCACTGGTCGGGGTTTTGTCTTTTATGGCTTTGTAAGAGGAAAAAAAGCGATAGAACGGCTGTTAGAGCAATTCAACAAGGTCTTCTAATTTGTTGATGATAGTGCAATTGGCTCCCACTTCAATGTCTTGCCCGACTACTTGGTAGCCAGTAAGCAATATTTGAGCTTTGGGGAACTGCTGACAAAGTTTGTTGACGTATGTCTGAACTTCGTCGTGGGCAGGTACGGAGGTGATGCTTGCAAAGACATAGTCGGGTTGATGAACATCATAGGCAAAAACGAGCTCATTAAACGGCAGTGTTTGTCCCAAATAAACAACCCGATGGTGATGCGCCCGAATGACGTAGCTGGTAAACAACAGGCTGATTTCGTGCAATTCACCTTCTGGTAAAAACAGTAAAAATTTCTTAGAATTGGGATGGTATTTTATTACTTGACCGTCGATGGCAACAATGACTTTTTGTCGAATCAAGTTGCTCATAAAATGCTCTTGTGCAGGCCCAATAGAACCTGTAAGCCACAGCGTACCGATGCGAGTCAAGAAAGGATAAATGATATTGAGCATGGTATTTTCAAAGCCATTTTGAAGAAAATTGGTGCTAATAATTTTTTCAAAACGATCTTCGTCCAAGTCAATCATCGCAATTGTGAGGGCGTGAATTTGGTCTGGATAGTTCAGTTTTTGATCGGAAATAGCCATAACTTCTTGGCTAATTTCGTCCAAAGAAAATTTCGCAATGTCCGAAATTTTGTATCCGTGATCTTTCAGCAAAGAAATATTGAGGACCAACTTTAAGTCTTGGTCGTCATACATCCGAATATTGGTGTCAGTACGCTTTGGCTGAATAATGTTATAGCGTTGCTCCCAAATGCGAATTGTATGTGCCTTAATGCCAGAAAGTTGTTCTAAATCTCGTATGGAATAGTTACTCATTTGGCGTTCACTTTAAGTGTATCAAGCTTTTGGGTCTTACTGTATTGGCTTTTGCCAAAAGTCAATACATTTGCTCTTATTGTGGTAACTTTTTGTTTCCGAAAATGTTTTGACTTTTCTTTATCTGAATAAATAAAGTAGGATGTTGAGCCCCCAAAAAAACGAGCATTGAGCAAGGACGTACATGAATGCCACTGGATTTTCTTTGCGAAAATTAGCACGTTCAAAATACCAAAGTAAGCCCGCTGCAATAATGAACCAAGCGACGTAGTTTTGAAGAGGAATTGTGTTGTTTTCCCAACTCCAAAAGTCATACGTAATAGCGACTTTTTCAATCAAAAAGTCAAGAAAAACGATGCAGAAAGCAATAGAAATTATTCTGATGGGGGAGCTAACTTTCCAATCGACCATAAGAATACCTGCCGAATAAATAATTGCGAGCCAGTTAAGACCAATGGTCAATGGAACGCCAATGACTTTCCAGCCTAGTGTTTCACCGTACTGATAATGTCCAAAAATAAGACCTGTGTGGACGCCCAGTGCTTCTACACCAAATCCAATGAGATAGGTAACGATGCAATAAATCACAAAAGAACGGTTCCAGTCTTGGTGAAAAATCATCATGATGAACAATGAAGTTACCAAGTGAAAAGGAACGAGTGCTTTGAAGAACTCCTCGGATTCTCTAAGGAACAAACCTGCCAATCCAGTAAGGTTCATAGCAGGTAGTATAATCCAGCAGGTGTATTCAAAGGTGGACGAGGCGCGCAGAGATGAGAAAAATGTTTTCATATAAGTAGTACTTATCTAACAAAAACTCGGAGAAAAGGTTTTTTGAATCGATAAACACAAAAAATCCCAACGCTTTGCATTGGGATTTTTTTAGGGAGGAAGATGGGGTTCGAACCCACGGCCTTCGGAACCACAATCCGACGCTCTAACCGACTGAGCTACAACCTCCGTGTTTTGGGAGTGCAAAGATAAGCACACCTTTTTAAATTTTCCAAGCCTTAGCGCATTTTTTTCGTAGATTTGCAACATAATTTTGTAAACTATTTTAAATCATGACGCTGAAGAAACGCATAGACGAGGACATCAAGCAGGCCATGCGCGATAAAAATCAGGATACACTCCGCGCATTACGTGCCATTAAGTCGTTGATTCTCTTGGAAGAAACGAAAGAAGGAGCAAGTGGAGATTTGAGTGCCGACGATGAACTGAAGCTGTTGACCAAAGCCGCCAAACAACGTCGTGATTCGGCCTCTATTTATGAACAACAAAATCGTCCCGATTTGTTGGCAAAGGAAGTAGCCGAAATCGCGGTCATTGAAAAATATTTGCCACAACAACTTTCAGAGGAAGAAGTAAAGGCCAAACTCGTGGAGATTATCGAGCGGGTAGGGGCTAAATCGCCTGCTGAAATAGGTAAAATAATGGGCGTTGCTATGAAAGAATTGGCGGGCCAAACCGACGGTAAAGTGGTACAAACACTGGCGAAAAGCTTGCTCGTGGGATGAACACCCTAGATTTGCTCATTATTATCCCACTCGCTTGGGGAGCATTTAATGGCTATCGCAAGGGGCTACTCGTCGAAGTTGTCGGCGTAGCAGCCTTTGTGATAGCCATGATTGTGGGTTTTAAATTTCTTCGTTTTGGTACCGATTTGCTCGCACCTTACCTGACGGTAGAGCTTACGCGTAAGTTTTTGCCATTTATTGGCTTTTCAGTGATTTTCTTCCCGACCATCTTCATGGTCAACCGCATTGGGTATTCGTTACGCTCCATGCTGCGTTATACCATCTTAGGCACGCTCGACAACCTAGCAGGGGCTGCTGTTGGTATATTTACGTGGGTGTTTGGTATCAGTGTTTTCTTTTGGTTGCTTAGTACGATTGGGGTAGCCATGCCGCCCAAATACCGCAACGAAAGTTTTTTATACGAATATACCGTTCCCATTGCTCCCAAAATTATCAGTGTCATCTCTGATTGGATTCCCGTAGGTGGCAACCTCATTCGTGAATGGGGAAGAGGAGAGTAGGGAAGAACGTCGAATTTCATCTCTCATCACTCATCTCTCACCACTCCTTTATCGAACCCGCTGAATACTTTCAGACAAAACTTCATAGATGCCTTGCCAAGCAGGATAGCGTTCGAGGTAATCGAGGTGCGTTTCGATGGTTTGGTGGTCGCCACGGCGTGCTGGCCCCGTCTGGACGAGCGCAGGGTCGGGGCTTTGAAGGGCCTTGCGGAGTGTTTCGCGGATGAGGGGTTTGAGCAAGTCAAACTCTAGGTGCTCGGCATCCAAAATTCGTTTGGAGATGGCCAACAAATGATTGCTGAAATTGCAGGCAAAAACCGCCCCAATGTGCATTAATCGCCGTTCTTCGGAGGTCATAAGATAAACAACGTTGCTGATGCCTTGGGCCAATTGAATCAGCATTTTTTCCGTAACAGCTTCCGACGATTCGATGCAAAATGGTACATCAACTAGCGATAGTTCGACGTCTTTGCTGAACGTTTGGAGGGGATACAAAACGCCCGTTTTGGCAGGAATGTCGCTATAAATATCAATAAGCTGCTGAAATTCTGCCAGTGATTTTGTGCCTGAAGTGTGAACCACCGTACAGTTTTCGGGAAGTACCAACCGCGAAACCACGTCGGTAAGGGCATCGTCGGCAACGGCCAAAATGAGCAATTCGGCAGTGCTTTCGGCAAAGTCAAGGTCGGGTGCGATGTGGGTGTCGTATAGTTTATTGACAAGCCGACGAGCGTTTCGGGCATCGCGACTGTATATTTCGACAATATGGTGGCCTGCGTTTTCGAGGGCTTGGGCTAGGTGCCAAGCTACGTTTCCTGCTCCTACAAAAGAAATGCGCATAGTTTGGACAAGTCAGATTGAGGGTCAAATATAAAAAAATAACCCGTCGGCTGGTGAGCACGACGGGCGATCAAAGCAGGCTAGTTGAACGTTTGGTAATAAAAAATAGCTTTGGTGGCCTAAATGGCTTTTTTCCCAAACTGATACATGACCTTAAAGCGAATACCTAAGTTGCGGTTTTCGGTGAGGTACGATGGTTTTTGTAAATAAGGGGCAATATAAGTTTCTGCTTGGACGACAAGGTGTCTCCATTGTTTTTCAACACCAGCGGCCGCAATAAGGTCGTTTGACAGCGTAGGTTTAAGCACAAAATCTACCCGTTTTTGTGTCAATTCTCCGTTACGTTCGCGGGTATAAAAACTAAATGATTGACAAGCGGATAAATTAAAGTTGGTACCTCCCGATAATAAAAAGGCAAACCCGTCATTCATTGGCCAACGATACGTCAAACTCACGGGTAGTTGCCACAAAGTAGCACTGGTTGAGATATTGAACGCTTGAGGTGGCGCCATTGGCGGTTGAATGGGTCCTTTTTTGTTCCAATCTTTAAAATCGCTTTTCGTTTTTTCCTTAAAAATATCTTCGGTAAAGTATTGGGGCCCTATGATAAAAGCACGCGCTAGACCCACGTTTATACTCCAAAACTTGCCCAAAAGCAAGCTTGTATTGGCCGTATAAGTGGTTGAGCCATTGCTAATATTTAAGCCAACACCCATTCTGAATTTCATGTTTTTAAACGAAATTGAAGGAGGAGGAGGTGGTAGTGCGGCCGCTGAAGCCGCAGTGGTAGCCGCCGAAGTGGAGGTTGCCTGATTCGAAGGGTTTGATAACTTCGTATAGGCATACCGCTCTACTTTGGCTTCTGCGGGAGGGATACCCGCTAATTCTTCGATTTCGGTGCGGGGTTCTAGCAACGCTATGGCTCCCGACTCGCTTTCTGAAAGCGCACTTTCAGGGCGTATTCCATTGGATTCTTCAGAAAGAACTTTGGACGTTTGGTATGTGCCTGTATTTGTGTTGTTTTTGCTAGTTGATTGTTGCGAAACCAACGAGCTGTTTTTTGAATAAATCGACTCGCGAGCGGCAATTTGGTTGCGGTTGACACGACCCGCCTTTGCCGCGTTTTCACGAGCGGGGCGGACGGGATTGAGGACTGAGTTGGTATTTGCATTTACTCCATTTTCTCGCTGGATCACATCTTCTTTCTCAATTCCTTTTTTGTTGATAACATCGCTTTCAACTTCGCCCGACACGTCGCTAACAGCATCCACTTGTTTGGACGTACGTTCAAATGCGTTGCTGATTCGTTGGTTAGGACTTTGACGAATAATCTTTCCAACATTTTTGAGGCGTTCGGCTACGGCGGGTTCTTGGCCTATTGTTTCGTCGGGGCTTTCGTCATTTAAAGAAGGTACAGATGAATCATAGGTATTGAGTTTAGAAGATTTTACTTCGATGTATTTGGTAATATAAACAGTATCTATGCGGGTAGTCACTCGAACGGGAGCGTCTTTTTGCTTGGCAATAGTTGCTTTAAGCTCGACTACTTCGTGGTCCAGTTTTTTGTTGGTTCGATACTGATAGACATTGGCAAATACCATCATGGCAGCCGCTACACTAGCAGCAGTGTACCATGCAGTGCGCGCACTAAAGCGTTGGAAAAAGGGCTGTGAAGTATGAGCTGCTTGGTAAGCGGCAAACTTCGACCAGTCGTCTTCTTGAAAACTGGGCTGAATCCCTTCCAACTTTTGGCGTATAGCTTCGTCAAATTTATCGGGTTTCATTGTTGTTGGTAGCGTGTTTTCACACTTAGTTTATTGTTTTTGGGCTGAAAATCGCCGTTTAATTCAGTAATTTGGGGTACTCACTTAAACTTCTGTTCTACTTTCCCCTCGCTAAAAAGCGGGTATGATTGCTTGACTAACTCTTGCAAACGGGTACGGGCTCGTGAAAAATGCGAGCGTACGGTGGCTTCATTAAAATTGAGCACATCTGCAATCTCACGAAGCTGGTAGCCGTCCACCACGTGCATCGTAAAGACAGTACGATAAATCGGTTTCAACTGTTGCACCAAAGCCAAAATCTCCTCGGCAGATATTTGGTCAATGACCGAAGCGTCGTTTGATGGCTCGTGAATATTATCTAGCCCAATCTCGCCATGAAATTTTTGATGCTTTCGGTAATAGCTAATCGCGGTATTGACCACAATCGTCCGCAACCAAGCCTTGAAAGGTTGGGTGAGGTCGTAGCGGTCGATGTGCTGGAAAACCTTTAAGAAACTTTCGTTCAAAATTTCTTCAGCTTCTTCCATCGACGACGAATACCGCAAGCTGATTCCCTTGGCATAACCGAAAAATTGCTGAAAAAGCACCCTCTGCGCGCGGCTGTCGTTGCTCCTGCACGCTTGGATGACTTCCTCCAGGTCATCTTCGGTAAAGTTGGTTTTTTTTCGGAAAAACAAGGTAGTAACGGATTTGGATGGTTGTTAGCGGCTTCAATATCTGCCTGATATATACACGCCTGTACGCTACTTTGCGGCCTAGTGTTGCAACAAATTACACTTTTTTTTTCTTAAAAAAATTTAAAACTTTTTTGCCACGCCCTGCAAAAACCCTACGTAATGGCTACTGAAATCAATTTCCAACTATCAATTTTTCAACTTAACAAAAACAAACCATGAAAAAGACATTGTTTTTTGTGTTCGCGTTAGTAGGGCTATTTTTGGTGAGCTGCAACCGTGAAGACATCAACGTCAATTCGACAACGGAAGATTTGACAGAAGTAGTGCAGCTTTCGGCAGCTCGTGCTGCGGCCACAACCGACACGGTAACCAAACAAAAGTGTAAAGGCAAACTAACCGAAATCGAAGAAGCAGATTTGCCAGCAGCCGTAAGTTCTTACATTACCACAAACTACGCGGGAGCGGAAATTCAGTTTGCGGGAAAAGACGCAGCAGGACAAATTGTGGTAGGGTTGAAACTCGCTGACGGAACGCACACTGGCGTACTTTTTAACGCAGATGGTACTTTCAACAAAGTGCTTGAAAAGTATGGTAAAAAAGCAAAGTTGACAAGTGTAGAAATTGCTAGTCTGCCAGCGGCTATTACAACGTACATTACGTCGAACTACGCCACCTATACGGCGGTGAAAGCAGGAACAAATGACGCAGGGGATTTCTTTGTTGTGGTTGAACTTACATCGGGCACCGACGAAGAGAAAAAAGCATCTCGTAAAGTAGTACAGTTTACGGCAGCAGGTACGTTTACGCAAGAAACAACGCCGCCAGCGCACCCACAACGCGGTAAAAAAGGAAAAAAAGGCCGCTAGTTTAGCTCTTTCGCAACCCAAGCCATAAGCTTGGGTTGTTTTTCTTAATAATGTCTAGTTAGAAGTACATACACTATTACACACCTAAAGTTTATGAAAACAATCTCAAACCTCTTCTTAGGAAGCATTTTCGCGCTATTGAGTGCTGCCCTTTTGTCAAGTTGTTCCAAAACAACCGTCGATCCTGAGCCCGCCGACCAAGTGATTGGGTCGTACAACGGCACTACCTACACTGAGTCAATCAATGGCGTAGCCCAAAGCATTGACTTAACCAATACAAGTATCAAAGAAAACATAACGATTGAGATGTCAGTGGCCAAAAAATCGGCGAACATCGTCAATATTGTCTTGAAAATTTCGCAACGCGATAGCACAGGTACCATGCAATCTTATACCGAAACCTACGATTCCATTGAGCTCAAAGCCTTAGGCAATGGGTCATTTGATATGTTGTCGGTGGGTGAAACTATTGGGCAGATTGGCAATGGAGCCATAAAACTCCAAGAAACTTATACCGATACCGATGCCACAACGGGGGTTTCTGCTCAAGTGACAGTGACCATCGCGGCGGCCAAGGCGCTTTAAACCGTCGTCAGATTTTGACGATACATCTACACATAGAAAATTAATGCCACGCAACGACGGCAGGAAACGTACTCGAAGGTAATAAAACTACCGAACGACGTTACCGCCGTCGTTGTCGGCTTTTTGAACTATAATCCATACTTTATGAAACAATTATTACTCGTTCTTCTTTTGCTGGGGACGTTTGCTGGATGGGCGCAGGGGCCTGCGGAGGCAGAGCTTGTTATCAAAGACGAATTTTATAACAACAAGCCTTTGCTGTTTGTGTTGACTGATTTGAAGAAAAAGTACAATGTCAAGGTCGATTACGACGAAGAATTGGTCAAGAAGTACCGCGTATCGTATTGGTTTGATAATACCAAATTTCTCGATGGCTTGAAAGGCGTGCTGCGCGATACCAAAGAGCTTACCTTTTATATTACGGAGGCCAATACGGTTAAAATTGTCCCTAAAAACTCGCCTGAACTTCCGAAAGAGGCCCGTAAAGAATTTGATACGCGCTATCGTGGTGTACCTACCCGTACTGATTTTACGCTCGTGGGGCGAATTGTTGAAAAAGGAACTTCTGAAAACATGCCTTTTGCCACGGTAGCGGTTCGAGGAACCAACATTGGGGCACAGACCAACGTGGACGGATATTTTACGTTGTTGAAAGTGCCTTCCGATACTGCTACGTTGCTGGTTAGCTACGTGGGCTACAAAAATGCGACCGTGTTTCTATCCCCCAAAACACCGCTTGATAATTTTATTATCGAAATTGAGCCAGGCGAGCAGGAACTTGAAGAAGTGATGGTGTTGGGAGAAAAAACGGAAGTGCTAAAAGCCAACGAGATTGTGGGAATGATTAAAATGACTCCCAAAAATTTGGCCAAACTCCCCAACATCGGCGAACGTGACCCCTTTCGAGCATTTCAATTGATGCCTGGGGTCAGTGCCTCCAACGAATCGTCGTCGGGGCTATATGTTCGGGGAGGGACTCCCGACCAGACCCTCGTTTTGTACGATGGCTTCACGGTGTATCATGTCGATCACCTTTTTGGCTTTTTTTCAGCTTTTAATTACAACGCCCTCAAAGATATTCAGCTTTACAAAGGTGGTTTTGATGCCAAGTTTGGGGGGCGGATTTCAGCCGTGGCTGAAATTACGGGGAAGGAAGGAAATAAAAATAAAATCAACGCAGGCGCTGACTTGAGCCTGCTGAGTGCCAATGCCTACCTTGAAACGCCGTTGGGGAAAAAATTGACGCTTTTGGTGGCAGGGCGGCGCTCGTACAAAGGGCCGCTGTACGAAAAAATCTTTAATACGTTTACCTCCGAACGCCAAACGACGGTAGCCCAAACGGGATTCGGACGACCACCTGGTGGCCCAGGTGGTCGTTTTGGGAATAATGCCCTTCAAAACCAAACGGCGCAATCGTATTTCTATGATTTAAACGCAAAGTTGACGTGGAACCTCTCTAGAAAGGACATCTTGACGTGGAGTTTGTACAACGGAACGGATAAGATGGATAACTCGTCGGCGTCGTCGTTTAATTTTGGTCGCGGTGGTGACTTGGGGGCTTCCACTTCTTCCAATGACATTTCGGCTTGGGGGAATTTGGGAAGTAGCTTTAAATGGTCGCGGCGCTGGAACGATAAATTGTACAGCAATATGCTCGTAAGTTATTCTAACTTTTACAGTAACCGCGACAACACCCGCACCGTCGTAAGTACGATTCCTGCGACGGATACTTCGGTGGCGATTACGCGCAGACAAAATATTGGCCAGGTTGAAACCAATGATTTGAAGGATTTTACGGCAAAAATAGACTTTGAATACAAACTGACGCCGCATAACCAATTGGAGTTTGGAATCCACTCGACGGCCAATACCATTGATTATCAATACATCCAAAACGATACAGTCAATGTATTGAATAAAAGCGACCGCGGCCTCATCACAGCGTTTTATTTGCAAGACCAAATTCGGTTGTTTAATACCAAGTTGTTGTTGAAACCGGGTCTTCGCATCAATCATTTTAACGTGACCAATAAACTGTATTTTGAACCCCGCCTGAGTGCAACTTTTGCCCTAAGTGATAAAATAAAGCTCAAAATGGCGACGGGGCGTTATTTTCAGTTTGCCAAACAAATCAACCGTGAAGATTTGACGCAAGGTAACCGTAGTTACTGGTTGCTGGCCAACGGCGGAACGCTTCCCGTCACGCAGTCGGATCACCTCATTGTGGGGGGAAGTTATGAATACAAGCAGTACTTGGTGGACGTGGAGTTTTACCAAAAAAACAACACGGGTATCACCGAATATACCCTGCGTTTTGTGCCCCAAATCCGCCAAGGGTTGAGCGTTCAGGAAACGTTTTTTAACGGAAATGAAGTAGTACGCGGCGTGGACGTGTTGGTGCAACGCAAGTTTGGAGATTTCAACGGCTGGATAGGTTATACGCTCTCAGAAGCGCTTCGGAACGTGTCGGCGTTTTCTGATTTACCCTACCATTCCGACCAAGACGTGCGTCATCAATTTAAGTTTATTGGGGCATATCGTTGGAAAAACATCGACTTCTCCCTGACTCAAATAGTCTCGACAGGCCGCCCTTATACTTCCATTGTGGGGGCATACCAAGTTAAGTTATTGGACGGCTCGATACGTAATTTTACAATGCCGTCGGATAAAAATGCGACCCGTTTCTCGTCCTATAACCGCCTCGATATTTCGGCGACCTACAATGCGCGTTGGGGAAGCATCGGACTTTCGGTATTTAACCTATACAACCGCAAAAATGTGTGGTACAAACGTTTTGAAGTCATTACCGAAAACGGCGAAAGTGTGCTTCAAACTACTAATGTCAATTACTTGGGATTCACGCCAAACGTCACTTTCTCATGGAAACTCCGCTAGAAGGCGAGAGGAGACTGTGTTTTTGTAAACCTCAACATGAATTTTTCGATGAACTACATAGCAACTTTTTTCCAGAAATTTCAACAAATAACGCTGATGGGCCTGCTCTTAGGCGTGTTTGGCTTGGCGTCTTGTACCGACACGAACCAAGTGGTTTTTTCTAACCAAAAACCCGTCGTAGAAGCTTTCCTAGCGCCAGGAAAACCTGTAAGTTTAAAATTGACAACGGTGACTTCTTACGCCGCTTCGAGCGACGATGCTGATTCGGTTTCAAGACCAATAACGGGGCAAACGATTAAAATCCACGTAAGCAACGGGAAAGTTTTTACCTTAAAAGAAGTCAGCGAAGGAATGTACGAGTCGGCTGCGACAGAATTGGTGATTTTTGGCTTGACTTACACCTTAGATTTTGAGTATAAAGGATTGCCTGTTTCAGCAATTACCAGCATTCCGACACGCCCTACGGGTTTTGCCTTGAGCCGAAACGTAATTTATCGAACCCAAATCGACCTTAGTAGCGGCACGACGGGTGGTTTTCGTCCGCCGTCGGGGGAAGACCGTAGCCCAATTGAGGCAACGTGGAACAATCCCACCAGCGATTACCATTTTGTGGCGTTTATCAATACCGAAACAAACCCAACGCCTATTACAATTTTGCCCGCCGAAACTACCCAAAGCCCGTTTGCCCGTCGCTTCAATAACGAACCAACAACGGCGAGTTCGAGTAGCATTATGCCGCAGACATTTCAGTATTTTGGCAAGCATTACGCGGTTTTGTATCGGTTGAATGCTGATTATGCAGCGCTCTACAAATCAACAGGAACAACGACTCAAAATATCAGTACACCTCCAACGTCCATTACCAATGGTCTGGGTGTCTTTACGGGCGTAAATGCCGATACGCTGATTGTCAATGTATATCAGTTGTAGTCCGTGCAGGAGGTTGCTCGTATAGCGTGTAGGAGGTTGCTCACAACCTCCTTGATTAGCGTATAATGTGCAGGAGGTTGCTTACAACCTCCTTGGCTAGCGTATAGTGTGCAGGAGGTTGCTCACAACCTCCTTGATTGAGCGTATCTTTAGTAAAACTCAGGTTGTGAGCAACCTGAGACACAAGAAGGGAGGTTGTGAGCAACCTCCCTCACGCCCCCTCACGCTCTCTAATCGTGTTTTTCTTTTTGAAATACTTGAGCGCTATAAATGCTTGAGTGCCCCGAAAAAAGGTAAGCGATGACGCTCGATAAGGCAATAAAAACGCCACATTCGGCCCCAAAAAGCTCCATCCCCATCAGTGTACAGGCAATCGGCGTATTGGTCGCACCTGCGAAGACAGATACGAAACCCATCCCTGCCAGCAACGCCATCGGCAACGGAACGAAAGCCGAAAGTGCATTGCCCAACGTAGCGCCAATGAAGAAAAGGGGAGTGACTTCCCCGCCCTTAAAACCTGCGCCGAGGGTGAAGGTGGTCAACAAAAGTTTGAGTACAAAATCGTAAGGGGCAAGCGGCTCGGTAAAAGAGGCGACAATGGTTGGCACGCCCAAACCAATATGCCGAGTTGTTCCCAAAAGCCAAATACAAACCGCCAATACCGCTCCCCCAACCACGGGCCGAAGTGGGGGATAGGCAATGGTTCGTTTGAAAAAATCACCCCAAAAGTGTACGATTTTAGAAAAGGAAAGGGATGTTAGACCAAATAAAATGCCCGCAAAAACGACCCAAAGTAGCGTATCTGCATGAATATGAGGTACGTTGGGGATGCTATAATGCGTATGAGCTACTTGCCATGCGTGGCAGGTATAATCGGCGATCAGTGCCGTGAGAAGGCTAGGTAAAAGCGCTTCGTAGCGCATACGCCCCACAATCAGGACTTCGAGGGCAAAAACACTGCCCGCCAGCGGTGTCCCAAATACCGAGGCAAACCCCGCACTGATTCCAATGATTAGTAAAATGCGGCGGTCATCGTCCGAAAATCGGAAGAGTTTGGTAAACTGATCGGCAATAGCTCCCCCCATTTGAACGGCCGTACCTTCGCGCCCCGCTGAGCCGCCAAACAAGTGCGTAACTAGCGTTCCAAAAAGCACAAGCGGTGCCATTTTGAGCGGAACAATCTGGGACGGACTGTGAAATTCTTCGATGAGTTGGTTGTTGCCTTTTACCACATCTTGCCCCCAATAATAATAGGCGGCTCCGACGATAAACCCACCGACTGGCAAAAACCAGGTAATCCAAGCATGCGTTTCTCGCCAGTTGGTAACCCAATTGAGCGATACCAAAAAAAAAGCCGAAGCCGAACCCGCCAAAACTCCCACGATAAGGGCCATTACCAACCATTTGAACACAAAAAGAAAAGTAGCGCTGGGGAAGATGACGGATTTGTTATTTTTCACGGTTCGATGGGTTATTTTGCCCCGAAAAGTACGAAAAAGTGAATTATTACCCTAGAAAATTAGTATGCAACAGGCAGAGGGCTTGCTGTGAAAGATAAGTTGTGTAATTTTGAACATGAATTCTATCCTTGACTTTTTCCAATACCTCCTTAACTCCGAGGAACTTATCCGCACGGGAGGGCTAGTGCTCATAACGCTTATTATTTTTGCCGAAAATGGGCTGTTTTTTGCGTTTTTTCTGCCAGGCGACTACCTCGTTTTTTTGGCAGGTGTATTTTGTGCGCTCAAAATCCTCGACGTTCCCATCTTTTTGTTGCTGACATGCCTGTTTTTAGCCGCCATTGTGGGGTCTTTGACGGGCTACCTAACGGGACGTTTTTTTGGGGATCGCATACAAAATCGACCCGATTCGCTGTTCTTTAAGAAACAACACATCAACACCACCCGTAAGTATTTCGATAAGTACGGAAGTCGCACCTTGGTGATTAGTCGATTTTTGCCCGTTGTGCGCACCTTTGCGCCGATTTTGGCAGGATTGGTGCGGATGAACATTGGCGGCTTTATGTTGTTTAATGTGTTGGGAGCGGGATTGTGGATTTTTGGATTGACAGGTGGAGGATATTATTTTGGGGAAAAATTTCCGTGGATTATAGATTACGTACATTACATCATCTTTTTCTTTTTAGGAATTACGACGTTTACGGTAGTAAAAGGGTATTTTAACGCCAAAAAAGAAATTGCTGACGAATAAATTGCCAATATCAAAATAGCTAGTCGTTATTATGTTCGTTTTTCACATCGGTTTTTTGAACGTTGAGTGGGTTGACGTCTTGGATATTGCCTTGGTAGCTTTCCTTTTGTATCAGATTTACTACTTGGTGCGGGGAAGTTTGGCGAGTAGGGTATTTTTAGGGTATTTGTTGATTTACCTTTTTTACTTGGTCGTCAGGGCCATTGGTTTGGAATTGCTCACCAAAATCCTGGAGTATTTCATGGGTGTGGGCGCGGTGGCTTTGATTGTTATTTTCCAACAAGAGATTCGTCGTTTTTTGTTGTTTGTAGGAAAATCAACCGCTTTTGCCAATAACCGTCTCATTGGACGTTTTTTTCGCCAACCAACTTCGGCCGATAAAATCAATGAAATCAAGCCTATCATAGAGGCGGTTCGGGCACTGGCAGCTGAGTTTACGGGGGGCTTGCTAGTACTCAAGAAAAACGATGAACTCGATAAATACATCCAAACGGGCGAAGAGGTGGACAGTGTGTTGTCAAAACGCCTTTTTCTATCGCTTTTTAATCAATACAGCCCCATGAACGACGGGGGCGTCATCGTGGCCGATGGGCGCATCAAAGCTGCTCGTTGTATTTTACCCGTTTCGGATAGCGATGATTTCGGAAACTTGGGCTTCCGTCACCGCGCGGCACTTGGTATGAGCGAAGTAACCGACGCGGCGGTGATTGTCGTTTCGGAAGAAACAGGACGTATTTCGTTGGCCATAGAAGGCCAATTCCTTAGCAATATTTCGGCTTCAGAAGTCGAAGAACGCCTCAAAAAGTACTTGTTTGAGGTAGGCAGAAAGTAAACGGCGCCGTTTTTATCCTTCGTTTTTTAATAAGTACTTCCGACGGACATCGTTGAGAAGAAACTTCTTTTGGGCGGTAAAACTCTCAGGGTGAATTTGAGAGAACAGCTGCTCCCATTCCTGAAAACGCTCCGCTTCTTGTTGGCTAAAGGTTTTTGTGTCAATTTTTTTGGTGACAAGGTATTCTTCAAAAGTCATGGCAAAAAAGTTTGAGTATGAACCACTACTAGACTAAATCAAATCGGGTAAGGACGTCGTTGAAGTCGCTGTGCATTTGCTGAAAACGGGCAAACACACTTTTTAGGAAAACCTCGTCCGCGAAAACTTCTCTCAAAGCAGCTTCGTCTCCCAAAAAGTCCAATTGATTTACTTTATACATTTGTTCGTAAGGCCCAGCTTCAATCTTGACGATGTATTTTTCATTCCAAGTATAAAGCGAAATTTTGTACGAATCAGTCGTGGCGATGTCTCCAACGTAGCGCATGTAATTGTGTCTTATATTTTTGAAATTTACTCACACGCCTCTTTGCGGCGCGTATCAATGATGCTGAGGATTTTCCAGCCCGCAGGTGTTTTTATTAATTGAAACGCATTGACACCACAGTGGCTAAAATTGCCTTTGTAATAAAATTTGTAGGGAGTCCAAGCAGTAGCCAAGTCACCATCAATGCGAATTTGCATTCCTGAAAGGCGTTCGTCAAGGTCGCCAGGTGTAGCTTTGCCAATGCTTTTTAGAAACCCATCAAACGAATCGGACTTAACACTGATGTCACCTGATTTGGCTTTCACAATTGATTCGAGGCGGGCGTTGGCAAGCAATGTTTGGTGTACCATCGACGAGTCACTTTTTTTCATTCCTTCAAAAAGTTGTTGAATCGGCACTTTGACGGCAGCTTCTTCGGTTTGCGAAAAGCCAATAAATGACGTAGTGAGAAAAAAGCAAAGGAGAAAAAATGGTTTCATTGGTTTAGTAGAAGGTTGATGGAAACAAAAGAAGCGACGCTTGTTCGAGCGTCGCTTCAAATTTATAACAAATCCCGCAGAAATTATTTCGCTGCTACAACTGTATCAGCAGGAGTGGCAGCAGGAGCAGTAGTTTCTGGAGTAGCACCACCAAACAATTTTTCACGGATAGCGTTGGTACGTTGCTCCAATTCTGGTTTTGCCGTATATTTAATCTTGGTTTGACGAGCCGCCGAATCGGGATGAACGCCGTAAACGTATTCATCACCAGCACGCAAATCCGTCTGTTCGATGGTATTGTTCTTTTGATACTTACAAGAGGCTAAAGAAACCGTCAACAACAAAGCACTTATTTTCAAAAAGTTACGTTTCATCTTCAAGATTCGTTTATCAAATTTGTACAAAAATAGAGGTCAAATTTGAAAATGCCAACGTTTCTACATTTGTTTTGCAAAAAAAATGCCCTTATTGCCTTCTTAAATTTATCTATTTTCACATTGTCAAATTAACGGATGTCCTCACAATTAGATAAACTAACTCCCCGCGAAATAGTCGCCGAACTAGACAAATACATTATCGGGCAGCACGATGCCAAGCGCAACGTGGCGATTGCACTCCGAAACCGTTGGCGTCGGATGAACAGCACGCCCGAGATGCAAAAAGAAATTATTCCTAATAATATTTTGATGATTGGCGCGACGGGGGTCGGGAAAACCGAAATTGCCCGCCGCTTGGCCAAAATCGCCGATGCCCCTTTTGTGAAAGTAGAAGCTTCTAAATTTACGGAAGTGGGATACGTGGGGCGTGACGTCGAAAGCATGGTGCGCGACTTGGTAGAACAAGCCGTAAATATGGTGAAAACGGCCAAAAAAGAAGAAGTAAAACAAAAGGCACAGGACATCGTAGAGGAAATTATTTTGGATGTGCTGATTCCGCCGATGTATCCCAATAACACGCCCAAGAACAACAGCCGCCCAAGCGTAGGTTTTGAGATTACGGATGATACCGACGCCGTTAATCCTCCTCCGCCTGTTTCGTCGATGCCCGACCACGAACTCAACGAGCGCACACGCGTGCGTTTCCGCGATAAACTACGGGCGGGTGAACTCGAAAATCGGAAAATCGAGATTGATATGCAGTCTTCGTCGGCTCCAAATATTGGTGTTATGGGTGGACCTATCGACGATATGTCGATGATGAATTTGCAAGAAATGCTCGGTAACATGATGCCTAAGCGTAATAAAAAACGTAAAATGAGCATTGCCGATGCCCGCAAGATATTGTTGGAAGAGGAAGCAGCCAAGCTCATTGACATGGATGAAGTCAAAGAAGAAGCGCTGCTGAAGGCCGAAAATTTAGGAATTATTTTTATTGATGAGATTGACAAAATCGCCAATTCCAACGGAAAAGGCGGAGGCCCTGACGTAAGTCGTGAGGGGGTTCAGCGCGATTTGCTCCCGATTGTCGAAGGCTCAACGGTCAATACCAAACACGGCCCAATCAAAACCGATCATATTTTGTTTGTAGCAGCGGGGGCTTTTCACGTGTCTAAACCTTCGGATTTGATTCCAGAATTACAGGGACGTTTCCCGATTCGGGTCGAATTGCAAAGCTTGACGGAAAACGATTTTTACCGTATTTTGAAAGAGCCGCGTAACTCTCTCACGCGTCAATATTTTGCGTTGATGGAAGCCGAAGGTGTCGAATTGACGTTCCAAGATGACGCATTGCTAGAGTTGGCAAAATTGGCATTTACCATCAATTCAGAAGTGGAAAACATTGGTGCGCGTCGCCTTCAAACGGTGATGAGCACTTTACTCAATGACTTCATGTTTGACATTCCTGATGTTATCGGACCCAATGCCCACGTGATTGTGACCAAAGAGTTGGTGCAGGAGCGTTTGGCAGGGCTGGTCAAAAACCGCGATTTGAGTCAGTATATATTGTAATGCCCAACCTCCCGAATGTTCGCTTGCGTAGAGTACAAACATTCGGGAGGTTTGCTGTTTTAACGAATGTAATTTGTGCTTAACCTCCCGAATGTTCGCCTGCGTAGAGTACAAACATTCGGGAGGTTAGTTAACGAATAACAATTTGCCCTTCTAATTTCGCCAATAAGCCATCTCGATACTGCATTCCAATCGGAATCTGAGTGTGTGAATGAAATGATAACATATTGCCGCTGATGCTTTTGATTTTTGGCAAACTGGCAATGTACGATTTGTGTACCCGCACAAAGAGGCTTTCTGGCAGGCTTTCTTCCATTTTTTTCATGGTTAGGTACGTCACGATAAAACGGTCGCGGAGGTAAATTTTAACATAATCCTTCATTGCTTCTACGTACTGAATTTCATCAAATAGGACTTTGACCAAAGTTCCATCTTCTTTGACAAAAATCCCGTTGTCTTCCCCGCGAGGCGTTGGGGTAGTTTTTGCTTCGGTTTCCAGTGTCGGTTCTTGTAGTTCGTGGCGGCGTTTTTCGAGGATTTCTTTGGCCTCTCGCCGCTCTTTTACTTTTTGGATGGCCCTTAGAAAACGCTCAAAGGCGATGGGTTTGAGCAGATAATCAGTAACATCCAGTTCAAACCCATCGTGAGCATACTGGTGAAAGGCCGTTGTCATAATCACTTGTGGCCGATACGACAGCGATTTGAGAAACTCCAAGCCTGAGATTTGGGGCATTTCAATATCGCAAAAAATCAAGTCGATGGAGTGTTGCGATAGAAGCTCATAGGCTTCAAAGGCGTTGCTTGCCTTGCCTGCAAGTTCTAAAAAAGGAAGCCGTTTGACAAAAGTCTCGATGATTTCCTGGGCGATGGGCTCGTCTTCAACAATAATGCAACGGAGATTTTTCATAGCTCAAGTTTTAAATCAACTTTATACATTCCTTCATTTTCGATTACCTTCAATCGATGCTTGTTGGGGTACAAAAACGCCAATCTTTTTTGTACAGTTTCGATGCCCGAATGCTGGCAGTCGGGAACGTAGTCCGACTCAATTTTTAGCTCTAACACCGCGTCTTGCGTTTTTATATCGACCTCGCAGTTGGATTTTATACATTTAAAGGCTTTTTCTAACAGGGGGAAAATTAGTAATGGACTAATCGTCAGGCTGTCGAGAAAATGGGTTTTGAGCCGAAAATTGACGTTTACGTGGTCTGCGAGTCGCGTTTCTTGCAAATCAACGTAATTAATCATAAAATCCAATTCCTTCTGAAGCGCTACTTTCTCGGCATCTGTTTCATAAAGGGTATAGCGAATCATATTTGAGAGCTTGAGGGTCATTTGTTCGGCCTTTTTAGGATCGGTATTGACCACATTTTTGATGTTTTCGAGCGACTCATTGATAAACTGAGGGTTAATCTGCGATTTTAGAAGCTTTATCTCCAAGTCCATTTTGTTTTTATTCAGCGCATTGTTTTTGCGTTGCTCTAAGGCCAAGTCTATCATTATCTTTAAGGAAATGGGCAACCAACGGGAGGCTTGTATCAAAAATATAATAGGGTTGAGCAAAAAATCGGACAAGCGCTTCAGTAGCCCTCCTCCGTCGATATTGATCATTTTTTGGTAGTCTTGGTTGAACGTTCCAAAATCAAGGTGGTTTAGCGCAATTTGCCAGATGATTTCGTTGACAACTGTTTTGACCAAATGGCCTACTACATATACTAAAAACAAATAAATGACATACTTATAGTGCACAAACAGCCGACGCACACAGTACAACGCCAATCGGTAAGTGATGTAAAAAACGATGATGTTTCCGAACGACCAAAACAAGGCACCCGACGTGAACATATTGGTGGTAGAGCCGACGTAAATGGTATTGTTGAAAAACCAAAAAAGCCAAAACAAGAACTCAAAAATGCCTGCTCGTTTATCATAAAGGTAATCTAAGGTGGACTTCATAGCTGTTTGGGTTATCGTGGATTTGGAGCGAATGGTCGGGGTAAAGAAGCGATAGGCGGCGTTTGATATTGACCAAGCCTATTCCACCTACTTTCGTTTTCGATACTTTTAAATCGGGTTTTGAATTGTAGGTGTCGAAATGCAACTGATTGTTTTTCAGGGAAATGTGGATGTCGATTTGGGCGTGTTTGAGGTTGTCGCTTAGGCCATGTTTGAAGGCGTTTTCGACAAAAGGTAACAAAACCCGAGGGGCAATGAAATGCTTATTCACCGTGTTTTCGTCCACCTTAAAATCAATATGAACGTTTTGGTCGTGCCTGATTTTTTCGAGGCTGATGTAGTTTTTGAGGTAATTGATTTCTGAAAGTAGCGGTACGTTATTGCCCTTAGAATCATCAAAAGATTCTTTCAAAAGGCTCTGTAGTTGGCTGATGGCGGCGGTGGTGGTAGGCTTTTGGTTTAGAATGAGCCCATAGATATTGTTGAGCGAATTGAATAAAAAGTGAGGATTAAGCTGACTTTGCAAAAACCGAGATTCGAGGTCGTGGTTAAGGTCATTGAGGTGTTTTTGCTTGATGATATTTTCAATAAAGTACTTGACGGATTTTACGAAAATAATGAGTCCAAAATGAGACTTGAATTCAAAAAACACGACAAACGCAAACGATATGCTTCGAAAGTGTCCCCACAAACCGTATCGACTATAGACGTCGAGAAAGGCAAGGAAAGGGTTATCTTCTCTGGATGCTGAATAACTCACAACGGTATTGTTGCTGTACACTTCTTGAAGAAACGCGTGAGTGAAATAGCTAAAGACCGTAAAGTACCAGAAAGCGACGGGTAAAAAAAAGTACGAGTAGCGTTCTGTGACGAAGTAGGTAGGAAATAAATAATAAAAAATGGCGTAGGCAGCGGCTAAATTGGTGAGCCAGTACACATAAAAATGGACGCCGTATTTTAAGTCTTCAACGAAAAACTCGTTTGCAAGAAATGTATAGCTCAAGTAAATGTAACACAGATGGGCCAAAATACGCAGCCAAAGCCTAGAATTATAGAAATCTAAGGCTTGTTCAACGACATCAAATAGTTGTAGATTCGGTTGGTCGAGGCGATTCATACGTTCGTCTAAAAATTTGGGCAAATTTCGTCAAAGTGCATTAGTTTCTATCAATATGTGTCGGTGGTTATGTGCCTGCGGTTGCTATTTGTGCCTGCGGTTGCTCACAACCGCAGGAGTCTCAGTCAGTTGTAAGCAACCTCCTGCACCAGTCGTATTGGGGTCGGTTAGGAGTAACCTCCCGCCCATATCAGCACGATACGGGCGGTTGTGAGCAACCGCCCACACGTTCCCTCACGAATGCGACCTCGCACATATCACGTGCCTGCGGTTGCTCACAACCGCAGGAAATCGTCGTATTAGGGTTTGGTCGTAAGCAACCTAAACGTCCCATTTGTCGAGTTTTCGTCGAGAGGAAAGCGAGGTTCGTCAAAAAACTTTGGTAACGACAACGTATCCGTGCAGTTTTGAACCACGATTTCTAAACAAACCAAAGCGTATGGCAAACCGATTTTTTCTCTGTATTTTCTTACTTTTTGCAACTGAAAGCATGGCCCAAAACTGTGAATGCTCGGCGGTATTGGCTACGTATATCCAGAAAACAGAAGCCAACTATGCAGGTTTTCAAGACAAAGTAACTACCCAAATACGACCACGGTACGAACGATTACTGGATAGTTTGCGAACGGCAGCCCGTGACTTGCCAGGTGATAAACAGTGTTTTCAATTGGTACGGGCGTACAAGCGTTTTTTCAAAGACGGGCATTTTCAGGTTTCTTTTAATACACCCGAAGTAACGGTTCCCATTCGTACCATCAGCACCGACGAGCAGCAAGCGAAAAGCTACTTTGATGCCCACGTTGGCAAATTACACCCCTTGGAAGGCATCTGGGAAATCGTGGATGGTAGTTACCGCGTGGCACTCATGCGTGACCCACAACAACCCGATAAAATGGCAGCGGTGGTGTTGGCGGCTCAAAATAAAAAATGGCAAGTAGGCATGGTTAAATTTGAAGCCGCCGCTAGTGGCCCAAGCCCTTATAAAGGAATTTACTGGGCAGGCGACCTCAGTTCGTCTGAACGTACCTTTCCGCTGGAAGGAAACTTGCTCAACGTCCCTAATTCGGGCTACTGGGTACGGCAATATCCTCAAAAGGCAACCCCCGATGAGCTCGCTAAAGCACAGCAGGCTGAGGAGGAGTTTCATGTAAAAGCAATTGACAAACAAACTTTTTACGTACGAATTCCTTCCTTTGGTATTTCCTTTGAAATGGTGGATAGCGTCTTGAAAGCACACGATGCAACGATACGGAATTCCTCCCATTTGATTGTAGATATTCGTGACAACTTCGGCGGAATGAATGGGTCTTTTCCTGCCATTTTAAAATACCTCAATACCAATACTTTTCGAGATATTCACTCACATTTTAGAAGTACCCCCGACAATTTAAAAGCGGAAGAAGCGATGATTGACCGAGCGCTGACTCAAGGGTGGATTTCGGCCAAAGATGCAAAACCTTGGCAGGAATCACTGGCTAAAAACCGATTAAAAGTGGGACAAATGGTGGAATATCCTGCCGATACGATGTCGTACGGGGAGGTGCTGCCGTATCCCCAAAAAGTGGCGGTGCTAATGAATGAAAACTGCTACAGCAGCGCGGAGTACTTTGTGTTTTATGCCAAACAAAGTAAAAAAGTGACGCTCTTCGGCAACCATACAGGCGGAATGATGGACTATGGTAATGTGCGTGAACACGAGTTGCCGTGCAAAAACTTTGAATTACGCTTGCCCACCACCCGCACAGGTTGGGTCGATTATGCCCCCATCGACAACGTTGGTTTTCAGCCCGATGTTCAGATTCCAAGCTCGGAAAAAGATTGGATAAAATTTGTTCAAAATTACTGGCAATCAAAATAGCGTTTTAACCTTTTTTCTTAACAGTCATGAAACATCTTTTCGTTGTACTGACCCTGGTCAGCGGGCTATGCTTTGCCCAAAACAAAGGAAGCATCAAAGGACGCACGGTGGAAATAAGCACCCAAAAAGGGGTGGAGTTTGCGAGTGTAGCACTGTTGTTATCGTCAGATTCATCGCTTGTAAAAGGGGGCGTGACGGACACATTAGGGCGTTTTATGCTGCAAAATATCGCAGATGGACACTATTTGCTGGCCATTTCTAGCGTTGAATACCAGCGTTTTATGTCGGCTCCAATCCATATTAATGAAAACCAACGAGACTTGGATCTAGGGACGCTATTCTTACAAGCCGACCAAAAACAGCTCAACGAAGTCGTGGTGAAGGGGACTAAGCCTGTTTTTGAACAAAAAATGGGGAATATCATCGTAAATGTGGACAGCAAAATGTTCAAAACCGCCACCAATGCGCTTGAAGTTATGCGGCGTTCGCCAGGGTTATTGGTGGACATGAGCGGAAAAATTACGTTTAGAGGAACATCGCCCAAAATTTTGATTGACGGCAAAGACCTACGAATGACCGAAGAGCAGGAAAAAAACTACCTCAAGTCGCTGACCCCCGACCAAATCGAAACGATTGAACTCATGCCCACGCCGCCTGCCAAGTACGAGTCGTCGTTTCAGACGGTGATTAATATTAAGCTCAAACGTGATCAAAATTTGGGCGGGCGGGGCTCGATTTATGGGACGTATTTGCAGCACCGTTTTGCGACGGGCGACGCGGGTGGAAACCTAACGTATAAAACCCAAAAAATGGCGTTTTCGCTGAATACAGGCTGGAATTCATCCAATTGGTACCAAGAACTGACTGACCGACGTGTGATGGGGAAAGAAGGAAATAAAGATGTGTTTGAGTCGTATTCGTACCTCAAAAACCCCACCCAGAGTTTCAATGCGGTGGCAGGGGTAGAGTACGTGGTCAGTCCGCATCATAGCTTTGATTTTAAAGTTACGGGTGATGTGGGCAGGGCTCCCAGCTCAACCTATGCGGAAAATAAGTCGGTGTTGCGTGGAAATGAGCAACCGTTGACGGTGAGTCACAACCAAATGATGGAAAATAGTCGCTCTTTGACGGGATTAGCGGGCTATACATATAAAAATAACAAAGGCCGTGAGCTGATGGTGGAGGTGGCCTTGGCAGGTAGTCAGAAACCAGGAACGCAGAACATGGTATCGGAATTTGTGCGAAACAACGAACAAGTACGGGGTATCTCAGTTCAACGAAACGACCAACTCGCCAACTCAACTTTCAGAACATTGAATGCGATTTACACGGACGTTGTGGGGAAAGAGTGGAAATTGGAGGCAGGTTTTAAAATGAATTACGTAAAAAACCTTGCTAAAATTGACTACGATACGCTCATTCGGACGGATGCTTCTCGTTCGACTCCTTTGACAGTAGCGGATTTTCGTAAAGATTTTGGGCGAAGTAATGAGTTTACATTTGACGAAAACATCACGATGTTTTTTATGCAAATGAGCAAACAGGTTAAGAAGCTAGGTTTTACGGCAGGACTACGGGCAGAAAATACCGTTACGCAAGGTGAATCCGTCACATTGGGAGCGATTGTAAACCGCAACTATTGGAATATTTTACCTAACCTAACACTACAGTATAAACTCAACGACAACAGCAATTTGGTGTGGAGTTCGTCGCGCAAACTTTCGCGGCCTACTGTTTGGCAACTCAATCCTTTCCCTTTTTTCATCGACCCTTATACAGTAGCAATGGGAAACCCGTTTTTGTATCCTCGTATTCGGAATGTATCGGAGGTGACGTATTCGTACAAAAAACTCATGTTGGTCACGGGTTATAACTACAACCAAAACGGGGTGACTCAGTTGCCATTGTACAATGCCACGACGCGTCTTACGACTTGGCAGCAGGTTAATGCAAACAACCGTCGCCTATTTTTTGATGTGAGTCATTCAGCTACGTTACTGCCCAAATGGAACTATCAAATGTACCTCAGCACGGCCTACGGGGGCGAAAATGTCACCCTCAATGGCCAAAGCAATTCGGTGGCTGGGCTATCGGCCTCGCTCTGGGTGTCCAACATGTTCACGTTGCCCAAAGGATACACGCTCGAAGTATCAGGTTGGTACAATGTTCCCGAGCGTGCTAGTTTCTACCGTGCGCGCTCGTTGGGAGCAATGAATGTAGGCGTCCAAAAAAGCTTTGCCAATAACCGCTGGAATACGCAACTGAACCTCAACGATATTTTTTGGACGAGCATTTTTAGGGCAAACATCAAAGTGGATGATTCGGATATGACGTTTACCAACGTGCAGCCGCAGCGCTATGCGTCGTTTCGGGTGACGTACAATTTTGGGAAGTCGAAGTACCAAGCTCGGGGCCGAAAATCGGGGGTAAGTGAGGATGCGGCTCGTATTCGCAAATAATGCTGTGTTACTTTAATTGTCTCTTTTTCAACGGCTGCCTTTGTGCTTTGCAGAGGTAGCCGTTGCCATTTTTAGCCCTGTGCTGGTCGATACAAAAAGATTTTCCGAAAACTGGCGAATCTTATTGTTTATGTGGATAATGTCCTATATTTTGGGGTTTTATTCCAATAAACTACTTCAACCTTGAAAATAGCTATTTTGAAAGAAACCAAAACCTACGAAAAGCGGGTTGCGGTCACACCTGACATTGTTAAGTCTCTTCTCAAAGCGGGTTTTACCTGCGCCGTCCAACATGATGCTGGCGAGAAATCTTCCTTACTTAACACCGAGTACGAGAAAGCAGGCGCTCAAGTGGTAGCAGATGTCAAAACGCTCCTTGCCGACGCCGATGTCGTTCTAAAAGTCAACGCTCCTACGCTGGAAGAAGTGGCTCAAATGCGCGAAGGCGCAGTGAGCATTTCGTTTCTGTACGCCTACACGCAGCCTGAACTGGTTCAAGCCCTCAATGCCAAGAAAATTTCGGCCTTTAGCATGGATGCCGTTCCCCGTACGACCAAAGCCCAAAGCATGGATGCGCTCAGCTCGCAGGCCAACCTCGCGGGCTACAAGGCGGTATTGCTGGGAGCCAACGCGCTGGGTAAAATTTTTCCGCTGATGATGACGGCCGCAGGAACCATCAAACCCTCGCGGGTACTGATTTTTGGCGCTGGGGTGGCAGGATTACAGGCCATCGCGACGGCCAAACGTCTTGGCGCGGTGGTGGAAGTAACCGACGTTCGCCCCGAAACCAAAGAACAGGTGGAGTCGCTGGGTGGGAAGTTTCTGAGCGTCGAAGGCATGGAAGCCAACAAGTCGGAAGGTGGGTATGCCAAAGAAGTGTCGGCGGAGTTTCTCCAAAAACAACAAGACCTCATCAAACAGCGCATCAAGGACGCAGACATCGTCATCACAACGGCCTTGGTGATGGGTAAAAAAGCCCCCATTTTGGTGACGGAAGAAATGGTGAAGTCGATGAAAACGGGCAGCGTGATTGTGGATATGGCCGTAGAATCGGGCGGTAACTGTGCCTTGAGCGAAGCCAATCAGACGGTCGTAAAAAATGGGGTTACGATTATTGGAGAGTCAAATCTACCTGCACTACTCGCGACCAATGCCAGCGACCTGTACGCCAAAAACATCAGTACGTTGCTGTTGCATTTGGCCAACAAAGATGGTTTTAAGTGGGAACTGGAGGAGGAAATCACGAAAGGAAGCCTCATCACGCACCAAGGGCAGTTGGTCCACGCCTTTACCAAATCAATTTTAAAATAACGTCATCTTCAAACTATGGACGCAATCATCACATTTATTGGCGAAAACATACAACTCATCTACATCCTCATTCTCTCCATTTTTGTGGGGATTGAGGTGATTTCCAAAGTACCCTCCGCCCTGCATACCCCGCTGATGTCGGGTGCCAATGCCATCCACGGGGTAGTTATCATCGGGGCGATTATCGTCATGGGCCATGCCGAAGCGGGTAACTGGCCCGCGTTGATACTCGGCTTTTTGGCGGTTATTCTCGGAACACTCAACGTTGTGGGTGGTTTCGTCGTTACCGACCGTATGTTAGAAATGTTTAAAAAGAAAAAGTAACCGTCAACTGAAATGATACAACAATATTGGTTATACCTTATTTACCTTTTGGGCTCGGTATTTTTTATCGTAGGATTAAAAATGCTTTCGGGACCCAAAACTGCCCGTAATGGCAACTTCTTGGCAGCGGCAGGGATGGCGATTGCTATTTTGGGTACTATTTTTATGCATACCAACGAGGACGGCGAGCCTATTGGCAACTACGGCTGGATTTTCGGGGGGATTGCCATCGGAACAGTCGTCGGTTGGATTTCGGCCAAAAAAGTAAAAATGACCGATATGCCGCAAATGGTGAGCCTTTTCAACGGAATGGGAGGCGCTTGTGCGGCACTTATTTCGTTGGTCGAATTTGGACACCTGCACGACGATGCTTCTCCCGCCACCGTCCTGACGATTGTGGCAGGATTGGTCATTGGTAGCGTGTCGTTTTCGGGTAGTATCATCGCCTATGCCAAGTTGCAGGAAATTATGAAAAAAAACTTCCGCTTGCCTGCGCAAAACGTCCTTACCTTGGTGCTGTTGATAGCGACGTTAGGACTGACTGTTTACATTGCGTTGGGGCATCCAAGTGCGGTTTTGCTTTACACCGTTTTTGCGTTGTCGTTGGCCTATGGTGTCCTTTTTGTGTTACCAATTGGAGGCGCCGATATGCCAGTGGTGATTTCGCTTCTCAACTCTTTTACGGGAGTGGCGGCGGCTTTCGGTGGGTTTTTGTACGATAACCAAGTGATGCTGACGGGCGGGATTTTGGTAGGTTCGGCAGGTACGTTGCTGACGATTTTGATGTGTAATGCCATGAACCGTTCCCTTACAAACGTGATTTTTGGCTCGTTTGGCGGTGGTAGCGCTGCTGCCGCTGGCGGAGGTAGTGCCACAACGGGCGGGGCCGTAAAAAGCAGTACGCCTTCTGACGTGGCGATTATGATGAACTACGCCCAAAAAGTGATTGTGGTGCCAGGCTATGGTTTGGCAGTAGCGCAGGCGCAGCACGTAATTCACGAACTCGAAGCCTTGCTCGAACAGCGCGGGGTAGAGGTAAAATACGCGATTCACCCCGTGGCAGGACGGATGCCTGGGCACATGAATGTGCTCTTGGCAGAGTCGAACGTAGCCTACGATAAGTTGGTAGAAATGGAAGAAATCAACGACCAGTTTGCGACCACCGACGTGGTGTTTGTCGTAGGAGCCAACGACGTAGTAAACCCCGCAGCTCGCAGCAATCCCGCCAGCCCGATTTACGGAATGCCCATTTTGAACGCCGACAAAGCCAAAACGGTGATTGTCAGCAAGCGTTCGATGGCGGCGGGTTACGCTGGTATCGACAACGAACTGTTTTATTACCCCAACTGTATGATGTTGTTTGGGGACGCCAAAGATTCTATCACCAAAGTGGTAACTGAATTGAAAGGCATGGATTAATGGATTTCGTTAGTTTTCAGGAATAATAGGTGGACAGGCAATTCAACCGAATTGCCTGTTTTTTGTGCAAAATGCTCGGTTTTTTCGGGCGTTTTGCGTTTGTTTGAGGAGAAAACGTTTACCTCTTCCTTGAGAAAGTCGTTTATTTTAAATTTGCTGTTGTTGATGAACAATAACCAACTGAGTACTAAACCACACTACCAATTATTAGATGGACTTCGAGGTGTAGCGGCTATTGTCGTAGTATTTTTTCACCTTACCGAGCCACTCGCTAGCAGCCGCTTTACCAATGTTGTCAATCATGGTTACTTAGCCGTTGATTTTTTCTTTTTACTGTCTGGCTTTGTAATCGGTTATGCTTACGACGACAGATGGGACAAATTAACCGTTGGCAGTTTCTTGCGTCGTCGGTTCGAGCGATTACAACCGCTGGTAGTTTTGGGCATGACGCTCGGAGCTATGGGTTTTTACTTTACCGACTCCGCGATTTGGCCGAATATCCATACAGTCCCTTTGTGGAAAATGCTGGTTGTGATGCTGATAGGCTACACAATTTTACCCATACCTCTTTCAATGGATATTCGGGGTTGGCAAGAAATGCACCCACTCAACAGCGTCGCTTGGTCCTTGTTTTTTGAATACATTGCTAATATCCTTTACGCGCTAGGACTGAGAAAATTATCTAATAAAGCCTTGGCTGTTTTTGTTGCTTTAACAGGAATCTTGCTTCTGCATTTTGTAGTGACTAACCCAAACGGAGACGTTACGGGGGGATGGACTCTCAATTGGATGCACATGAGGGTTGGAATCACTCGAACGCTATTCCCCTTTTTTGCAGGTCTGCTTTTGTCACGAGTTGAACGACGGCTAATTTCTATCAAAAACGCTTTTTTGTGGTGTAGCTTGCTGCTAGTAGCTGTTTTGCTAATGCCAAGAATTGGCAGTGCCGACCATCTTTGGATGAATGGCTTGTATGAAGCTTTTTGTATCATCATTGTGTTTCCACTCATTGTATATACCGGAGCTAGTGGTGGGAGAAATGGCCAAACAGAAGAGAAGATTTGTGCGTTTCTGGGCAATCTTTCTTACCCTTTATACATGACCCACTACGTACTCCTCTATTTTTATGTGGCATGGGTAAGCAACCACAAAGTAACCTCCCTATCGCAGGCGTGGCCTTGCGCCTTGCTTACATTTTCGGGCGCTGTGTTGTTGGCATATGTGAGTTTAAAGTGGTACGATGAGCCAGTAAGAGCTTGGTTGAAAAAAAAGTTAAAGTAGTAAAACTTGAATAGTAAATCCCTCTCCACTATGGCTGAACAAAGTAGCATACAAGAGATATTTTTTACCTTTTTGATGCAGTATCAGTATCGGGAAGAAGACCTCGATTATACCGTCCTTCCTGCGCACGTGTCGGCTTTACAAACGCTCTCCCAGATTGGAAATTCGGGTATCAGTATTTTTGATATAAATAAGAAGCAAATTGCCTTTTATTCAGCCAACTATGGTAAGTTGTTAGGCTATTCACCTGCTGATTACGAAGGTTTAGGACATCAGTTTTTTGATGGTAAAATTCATCCCGAAGACAAAGTTCAACTGGCTCTGAATGGGATTTCTATCCTGAAAATGTTTAATGCGTTTTCGAGCGATGAAAAACTGAACCACAAGGTCATTTATGAATACCGAATGCTGAACGCCGAGAAGAAGTACGTTCGCCTTATTGAGCAGTATCAAATGCTGGAATTGGACCGAAAAGGGCAAATTTGGCTCATGCTCAGCATCGTGGATGTGTCGCCCAACCAAGAAGAAAACCTACCCGTTAAGTCCCAGCTATTGAACTTCCGAACGGGGCGTTTTATTCCTTTTGATACTCCCCCTAAAGCTGAATTGGAGTTGACCAAAAGAGAGTTAGAGATTTTAAAGTTGGTCAAAGAAGGGTTTTTAAGCAAAGAAATTTCGGACAAACTTTCCATCAGTGTGCATACGGTTAACACCCATCGTCAACGATTTTTGGAAAAATTAGGGGCCAATAACTCGTTTGAGGCCGTCAAATTTGCCTCCAAGTGGGGGCTTTTGGAGTAAACCTACTGATAAATCAGTATTGTGCTGGCAAGTGATTTGGGGGAATTTTGTGTCCTCAAATCACTCACTGCACAGTCCATGAAATATTTATTTTCTATCCTCTTTTTTTGGGGCATTGTCCTCACATCTGCCGCCCAGCCTACCCAAACCATTCGCGGAACAGTCATCAACGACGCTACTCATACCCCCATTCCGTACGCCTCCGTGGCTGTTCTTGCCACTACGCCTTTGCTGGGAGTGCTCACCGATTCACTCGGCAATTTTACCCTTTCCAACGTGCCCGTTGGGCGTTATACCCTCAGCGTGTCTTGCGTGGGTTACGAGCCTGTGCTCCTGCGCGAAACCGTGGTTAGTTCGGCCAAACAAACATTTTTGTCCATAAAATTAAAAGAAATCAGTCAATTGCTCGCTGAAGTGGAAGTGCGGCCTAAAGTCAACAAAGAACTTCCCCTCAACCCGATGGCTACCGTAAGTGCGCGGATGCTAAGCGTGGAGGAGGCCAAACGCTACGCGGGCGGTTTTGATGACCCTTCGCGGTTGGCGTCTTCGTTTGCAGGAGTAGCGGGCAACACCGACGATAACGGAATCATCGTGCGGGGCAATGCGCCCAAGTTTTTGCAGTGGAAAATGGAGGGAATTGAAATCCCTAACCCCAACCATTTTGGCGATTTGAAGTCGTTTGGGGGCGGGTCTTTGACGGCGCTAAGCAGCCAAATGCTGGCCAATTCCGATTTTTTTACGGGTGCTTTTCCTGCCGAATACAACAATGCCCTGTCGGGCGTGTTTGACGTTTCGATGCGAAAGGGAAACAACCAAAAGCACGAACACACCTTTCAGGCGGGGGTTATTGGCATTGACGCCTCGTCGGAGGGGCCGTTTAAAAAGGGAGGAAAAGCATCCTACTTGTTCAATTACCGCTATTCGACGTTGGCCTTGTTGACGCCCATTTTACCCGAAAATGTCGGCGGCCTGAAGTTTCAGGATTTCTCTTTTAAATTAAATTTTCCGACCAAACGAGCAGGTACTTTTTCGGTTTGGGGGATTGGGCTGGCCGATAAAACGGGCGCAAAAGCCAAAACCGATAGCACCCAATGGAAGTACGACGACGAGAGAGAACAAAACGATATTGAGCAATACATGGGAGCCGTAGGGGTAAAACATACATTGGTGCTCAAGAATAGTGCGTACCTCCAAACCACCCTCGCGGCCACTACAACAGGCACAGATTGGAGAACACAACGCCTCACGTCTGCCTTGGCTTTGGTACCAAAAAGCAATATTTCAGTGGCCAATGCTACGTTTGTTTTATCCTCTTTTATCAATAAAGCTTTTGGTACAAAACATACCAATAAAACAGGTATGTTGCTCACAGGAATGCAATACGACTTAGCCTTAGCCAAGGCGCAAGGAGGGAATGATGCTCCGCTAAAATCATTGGTCGATGCACGCGGGTTTAGTACTTTATTGTCGGCGTACAGCAGTTCTTCGTTTCAGCTGTCCCGCTCGCTTTCCATGAATGCAGGTATTAACAGCCAGTTTTTTTCGTTAAACAAGCACGTCACGCTTGAACCCCGAGTGGGATTCCGCTACCAGTGGAAACCCACTCACTCGGTGGGAGTGGCCTATGGGCTGCATAGCCGATTGGATCGTTTGAATTATTATTTTAACAATTCATTGGCAACGGGAGAAACGGCGGTCAATAAAAACCTAGATTTTACCAAAGCCCATCATTTAGTGTTAAGCTACGATTGGGCTATTTCGGACGTTGCTCATCTACGCATGGAGCCCTACTATCAATCGTTGTTTTCAGTGCCCGTGATGTTGGGAAGCTCATTTTCATTGCTCAACGTGCAAAATGACTGGTTCTTTGCCGAAAAGTTGCAAAATACAGGAACAGGGAGAAATTACGGGGTGGACATCACCCTCGAAAAGTACCTATCCAAAGGCTACTATTACTTGCTGACGGGCTCCCTTTTTTCGTCTGAATACAAAGGTGGCGATGGCGTATGGCGAAACACACGCTTTAATCGAAATTTTGTGGCTAATGTCTTGTTTGGAAAAGAATGGCAATTGGGCAACGAACACCAAAATGTGCTAAGCCTCAACGCTCGCGTTACGTACCAAGGAGGCAACCGTTATTCGCCCGTTAATCAGGCGGCGTCGGAAATAGCCAAACAAGTGGTTTTTGACGAAACGAAGGCATTTTCGATGCAAGTGGCTCCCGCACTCAATGTGCATTTTACGGCAAGTTATAAACTCAATAAGCGTAAAAGCTCCCGCGAAATTGCGCTGAAAATTCTGAACCTGACTTCCCAGCCTGATTTTAACGGGTTTCGCTATAACCTTCAAACCCGTGCAGTTGAGAAGGATTTGAACCCGATTGTTATTCCCAATTTGAGCTATAAAATCGAATTTTAAAGGGCGATAGCACGAGATGTTATCGTGCTATCGCGAACCATTACATTGCTTATTTGGACAATTGACTTGCCTCGTCTTTGGCCAAAATCGCCGCTGCTTCAGTATCGTCGTATTGTCGAATGAGTTGTTTTAGATCGGCCGTAAGCTGTTTTTGAATCTTCTGATAGGCGGGTTTGCCGTACAAATTATTCATCTCTTCGGGGTCTTTTTGGAGGTCGTACAACTCCCAAAACTCACCGTCTTTGTAAAAGCGAATCAGTTTGTAGCGGTCGGTGCGGATACCAAAGTGCGTCTGAACGCTGTGTTCGGCGGGGTATTCGTAATAGTGGTAATAGGTCGATTTGCGCGCTTTTTTGCTAAAAAACGACTGCCCTTGCATGTCTTCAGGAACACTCAGCCCTGCTTCTTGTAAAATAGTGGGGGCAAAGTCGGTATTGTTATGAATGGCTCGGTCGATGGTGCCTGCTTTGAGGCGTTTTGGATACCGAATCAGCATTGGCATGTGGTGCGATTCTTCGTACATAAATCGCTTGTCGAACCAGCCGTGTTCGCCCAAATAAAACCCTTGGTCGGACGAATACACCACCAAGGTATTTTCGGTTAAGCCTTTTTTGTCCAAATAATCAAGCACTTTACCCACGTTACGGTCGAGCGAAAGGAGGGTGCCCAAATAATCTTGCATGTACCGTTGGTATTTCCACTCATCAAGCGCCCGTCCCGACAGGTTTTGTTTCTTAAAATCGGCGGTTACTTGGTCGTAGTAAGCGAGCCACGCCTTGCGTTGGGCGGGGTTCATGCGTTTCACAAAAGGGTCGTTGCCCGCGTCCACTTTGAGGTCTTCTTTCAAGCGCATGGTTTTGGTGACGGTCATATCTTGGCGTTTGGCAGCAATCCGTCCTTCGTACGAATCGTAAAAACTCTTAGGAAGGGGGAATTTTACGTGGTCAAAAGCCCGCAAATCGGTGGTGTCAGGTTGCCAATTTCGGTGCGGACATTTGTGACCAATCACCAAACAAAATGGCTTCGAAGGGTCACGGTCTTGGTCGAGCCAATGAAGCGCTTTTTCGGTAATGACATCGGTAGCGTAGCCTTCTTGGCGAACCGTTTTTCCACCCATTTCGATAAAATCAGGGTTGTAATAAGCACCTTGCCCAGGCAACACCGACCAATAATCGAAGTATTGAGGGGTAGCTTCTAAGTGCCATTTGCCAATCCAACCCGTTTGATAACCAGCGGCTTGTAGGTATTTTGGGTACATCGGTTGGCCTGCGTCAAACTTGGTGAGGTTGTCGCGGTGGCCATTTTTGTGACTGTATTTCCCCGTTAGCAACGTAGCACGGCTAGGGGCGCAGAGGGAGTTGGTACAAAACATATTTTGGTACAATGCCCCCTCTTTGGCCAAGCGGTCGATGTTAGGCGTTTTGATGTAGGGACTGCCGTAAGCGCTGATGGCCTGCAAGGCGTGGTCGTCCGAAAACAAAATCAGGATGTTGGGGCGTTTATCTTTGGGCTTAAACGACAACAATCCCATGCCGAGTGTCAGCCCAAAGGCAATGGTGGTGAGGAAAGTTTTTTTCATGTTTTTCAGTTTCGTGTTTACAGTTTCGAGTTTGCTCTATGTTTCTTTCGAGCGGGTTGTGAGCAACCCTTGACACGAGCGTGCTACTTATCAATCACAATTCCTTCAAAATCTGCCAACTTAGAAAGCTTCAATTCGAGCACCCCGTTTTTCCACGAATACACTACGGGTTCTTTGTTGACCATCGAAAAAACCTTGGAAGGTTTGAACGGCGTTTGAACCCGAAAACTCAGGTTAGCAATGGGCAGAGGAGCAAAATACGTATTTCCACTAAAACCAGTAATATTCACCAAGTGCAAAATCAGACCATCGGAAACAGATTTATTCCTGTTTTCGGGTGTGTTTTTGGTATATTCTTTCAAAATCACCTCTACGCGTTCGTGGGCATTGGTTTGTACTAATTCCCCTGCTTCGGGATAAACGAGGTTGAGGGCATCGAGGAGAATGTTTTTGTGTTCTTCGTACCCGTGCAAGTAATAAAGCTTACCGAGGTTGATGGGCAATAGCACTGCTTTGCTCCGTGCATGTTGTTTCATCCCCATCGCAAAATACCCCGTCGGGTCGTGACCACCAATGATTTCGGGCGGGCCAGGGCGGCCTTTGGAAAGAATAGGTAATAGTCGTTGGTCGGTGCCCGAGAAGTCGTACAGTCCCAAGTTAAATTTCCAAAACACCATTTTTTGTTGGGCAAAACGTTTGAAAACCTGTTTGTTGTCGGGAGCAAGGTAAAAGCCGCTGCCTTCGTGGTCTTTGTTGATGATTTTTGCGCCAAACAATTCTTGCAAAGCCGCTGGGTTATCAAACATCGTTTGATTGGTGGCAATAAGCTGAACTCCCTGTTTGACAGCTTCTTTCAATGCCTCAATGGCGGTTTTGCTCAAATACGTAATGTCAGGTAAAATCACCACTTTGTAACCCTTTATTTTGGCGGCTAAATGCTCAATTTGGGCGTCTTCGATGATGTCAAAAGGCAAATGTGCTTCGCGTAACATGAGCTGAATGCCACGGTATTCTTGCATGGGATTGCCGCTGGGCCATGCGCCTGGGGCTACCACAGCTATTTTGGCCACCGAACCATACTTCCCAAAATAAGGCTCAAATTTTTTGTGGTGGGCGTATATTTTTTTGATGACTCCGTAATTGCGCTCGTCTTCGTAGCCGCGCATATCGCCCATCATGCTGATGTCGAGGCCAGAGCCATTGGCAATGTTTTCGTACAAACGAATGGATACTTCCTCGGGCTCCACGGCGTTGTAGCGCGACTGAAACGAGATTTGCTGAATACTACTGTTACTGATGATGTGGTTGGGAAACGAATTGATGGCATTGCCCACGTTGTCGGAGGCGGAGTAAGGCCAGTACGGCAAGCTGTTGGTTTGCGACTCGTGCCGAATGATGTCCACGAAACGATCCATGTAGGTGCAAATGGCGATTTGCTCGTTTTTCGACTTTACCAATGTATGCAACCGCTCCGACCAATCTTCGACCGTGAATTTTTTGAAAGCGAGGTATTTTTGAAAAACGGGGTCGGCTTTGTTTTCCTCGACGGGCAGCGACAGGCCATTGCTGTATTGCGCAAATCGCTTTTTATCTGCTTCGTTTTGGTCAATGCCGTGGTATTTGCCTTCGTACGGATTATTGACTTGGTACCCAGGCATGTTCAGGAAAATACCGTCGATGGGGTAGTTGTCGATGACCTCTTCGATGATTTTAAAAGCACACTCCTGAACGTAAGGCGCGTTGATGGACACCACGTACATATCTGTATTGATGATTCGTTCGCCTTTGGGAGAAATATAACACCAGTCGGGATGGACTTTGAAAATGCTTTCGTGAACGCGACTAAAATCAAACCGAACAATGACCTTGATGCCTTTTTGATGACAACGGGCAACAACGTCGCCCAGCATGTTGCCTTTCATGTAGGGGTTGGTGTAATGGAAAGGTAGTTTGGTGGGGTAAAACGCCATAATTCCACCCGCATTGATAAGTAGTGTATTGGCGGAACAAGCTTCCAAATCTTTCAGCAGTGAGTCGGCATTGAGGGTAGCGGCTTCGTAAGCAGGTAGGTTGGTTTGGATGACGCGCAGGTTATTGCGCTTCCACCAAGGCAAATCGGCAGGCCATGTGCTCGCTTTTTGGGCAAAGCTTAGGCAACTACACAAACTAAAAAATAGGCAAAACGTAACTGATTTTAACATTGAAAGGAGGGGTTAATCATTTCTCAAAGCATTTTATGGGTAACGTTTACCTAACTCTTGCTTATGTATTGCATTCTGCATTCGGTCAGACGACAGTCAGACCGTTTGATAGGTCATTTCGTTGTGCATTCGGTCAGACGATAGTCAGACCGCTTTATTGGCCATTGCGTTGTTTATCGGTCAGATGATAATCAGACCGCTTTATGAGCTCGGTCATCTTATATCGGTCTGACTGTCGTCTGACCTAGTCGTTTTTACAAACTATTTATGAAAAAGCTATTTTTGGTAAGCATTGCCCTTTCGCTACTGGCTTTGTGCGCGTTTCAAGCACCGCGTAAGGCGCCCAATATTGTTTTTATGTTGGCCGATGACCTCGGTTGGGCCGATTTGGGATGTTACGGCAATACGTTTCACGAAACCCCCAATCTCAATCAGTTGGCTACCGAGGGAGCGCAGTTTCAGCGAGCCTATGCTGCTTGTGCGGTTTGCTCGCCTACGAGGGCGTCCATCATGACAGGAAAATACCCCGCCCGCCTCCAAATCACCGATTGGATTCCTGGGGTGGTGTATCCTTATGCCAAGTTTCAGACGGCCAAAATGCGTTACGAATTGCCGAAAGAGGAAGAGATTTTGCCCGAACTATTACATAAAAACGGATACGCCACCTACCACGTTGGCAAGTGGCATTTGGGAGAAACCGAGGAGTTTTGGCCGCACAATCGGGGTTTTGATGTCAATATTGGAGGACATTCAAAAGGGCAGCCTGGGTCGTATTTTTATCCCTACAAAAACGTAACGCCTAACGCCGATTATTCCGTCAAATTCTTGCCCGAAGGTGGAAAAGAAGGCGATTATCTTACCGATTTTTTGACGGACCATGCGCTGAAGTTGATTGAAAAACACGCCAATAATCCACAGCCGTTTTTTCTCAATATGAGCTACTACCAAGTACACACCCCGCTGCAAGGGAAACCCGATTACGTTAAAAAATACGAGGAAAAGAAAAAGACATTGGGAGTCAGCAAGCCAAATCCCATCTATGCCGCCATGATTCAGAGTTTGGACGAAAGTGTAGGCCGAATCTTAAAAAAATTAGATGAGTTGGGAATGCGCGAAAATACAATTGTGGTGTTTACGTCGGACAACGGTGGGCTGGTGGAGGTCGATGGAAATGCGCCCCTGCGCGAAGGCAAAGGCTTTTATTACGAAGGCGGGATTCGAGTACCGTTGCTGGTGCGTTATCCTGCCGTAACTCAGCCGCGTTCTACGCCGCAAGACGTGGTCGCTAGTATTGATTATGTGCCTACGCTCCTCGAATTGGCGCAATTGAACAAGAAAAAAGACGTGGATGGGCAAAGTTTTGTACCGACATTGAAAGGGAAATCTCCCAAGGAAACGCGCACATTGTACTGGCATTATCCCCATTATCATACGCCGCAACGCCCGCCTACGGGGGCAGTGATGGCAGGAGACTACAAATTGATTGAGTTTTTGGGCGAAAACCGTTGGGAGTTGTACAACGTTCGTGACGACGTATCGGAGCAGCATAACCTTGTGACTGAAAAGCCCCAATTGGGAGCGCAATTACGAAAAAAACTCCAGCGCTGGCAGTCGGAGACGGGGGCAAGATTTCCGTCGCCTAACCCCAATTATGATTCGGAGAAACCCTTTCGAAATTCCATTACAGCTTGGAAAGGTGAAAATCGGCTGTAAGGTGTTTTCGGCTACCCAAAGCAAGTGTTTTCGGTTACTCCTAACCGAAAACCGAGGTTTCTCAAAACCTCGTTAAGTGTTGAACATGTATGGATTTTTGTTAACTTTGTTTAGAGCTCATGGTAAAGCCCCTTCTCCTATGAAATACCTTTGGTTGTCTTGGTGGCTTACATTTTCATTGGTACTAAATGCACAGCGCTATACCAAAGCAGATTCGCTCAAGATTTATGGATTACTCAATGCCGCAGACGCGGCTGAGGAGGTGTCTCAAGCATTACTTTTGGCAAAGCAGGCGTTGTCTTTGAGCCAACAAACAGCGATGTTGCGCGGTGAAGGTTGGGCTAATTTAAAAATCGCTTTTTTATTGGTAGAACACACGCCCAATACCGATGTGCGGCAATATTGGCAGATAGGAACCCGCATAGCCACACAACTCAATGACCCCTTCATGCTTGCATTGGCAGAGTTACAACAGGGTAAATATTGGATGTATAACAATGATTTACCCGTAGCAGAACAGTTTTTTCAAAAGGCGCTTACTACTTATTTTGACAAACAACCGTCGAACTATACGGCGGTATTGTACAATGATTTGGGGGTATTGGCAGGAAAACAAAACCAGCGCGAACAAGAAGCAAATTGGTACTTTAAAGCCATGAAACTGCACGAACAGCTTGGGGATTTGCATGGCTGGGCTAATTCGGCAGGCAATCTTGCCAATGCTTTCTATCGACTTGAGAACAAAGAGGAGGCTATCAAGTACGCCAAAGAAGCCTTGCGAGTTCACGCAAAAAATAACAATGTTTTGGGTTTGGCCACGGTAACAGGTAACTTGAGTACCATGTATTCAGCTTACAACCAGCTAGATTCGGCGACAGTTTATCGTCAAAAATCTGTCAAATATGCAACTATCAATGGGCAAAAAAAGCACCTAGTGCAAGCATACCAAAATTTGGCCTTGTTGCTTGAACGTCAGCAAAAATACCCAGAAGCGCTAGAGGCGATTGAGCAGTCGATTGCTTTAAGCCGAGCTACCAACGACTTGGCTAGTGCGGCGGCTAAAAGCCGTATTGCTGCCGAAATTTGCGCAAAAATGCAGCATAATGATCAGATGGTTCGGTATTATAGAGAGGCTGAGCGATTGGCTGATTCGCTTCAACGAAAAGATATTTTGCGCGATGTATATTTGAGCCAGTCTTCCTACTTTGCCAAGGTCAACGATTTTAAAAATGCGTACCTACATTCGGCCCAATACCACGCACTAAAAGATAGCTTAGAGGGCATACAGTTAAAAAAGAATATTTCAGATTTGCAGGTAAAATATGAATCGGAACGGAAGGATTTTGAAATAGCCAAGCTGAATGCCGAAAAACTCATTCGTCAGCTAGAAATAGAAAAACAAAAGGCGATTATTGTGGGGGATAAACTGGAAGCCCAACGGAAAGAAGATAAAATTCAACTCCTTACCCAGCAACAAAAGCTCCGAGATGCCATTTTTTCTCGACAAAAGGAGTTATTTGAAAAACAACTTTTGATTACTAAAAACAAGGAACAAGAACTTCAGTTGGCTCGTCAGCGATTGGAACTTAGCCAAAAAGATAAAGAATTGAAAGAACGGCAGCTTCAACGCCAACAGATGATTCAGATGGTGGGAGCAGGGCTGGTGCTGCTGTCGATGTTGCTTGCCTGGATTTTATTTAACCGTTATCAGCTTCGCAAAAAACTCCAAGAAAAAGAAGCGCTTCTGGCCGTCAGAAACACCATTTCAAAAGACTTGCATGATGAAATAGGCTCATCACTGACCAACGTTAATATTTTAAATGAACTAACCAAACGTACACTTTCTGTTCCAACTCAGGCCCAAGAATACCTTCAGCAAGCAGGGGAAAGTATCCAACAAATCAGCGAAAGTTTGGGAGATATTGTGTGGAACATTAATCCACAATATGACGATATTCAAAACTTGTTGGTTCGGATGCGCCGCTACGCCGCTGATATGCTCGATGGAGCTTCGATTCTTTACCAATTGGAATTCCCAGAAGACGTGAGTCACTTTAAACTTCCGATGGACAAGCGGCGAGACTTTTATTTGGTATATAAAGAGGCCATCAACAATTTAGTGAAATATTCAAAGGCCACCAAGGCGCAGATAAAGCTTGCCGTGATAGGAAATGTGTTGCATTTGCGAATAGAAGACAATGGAATTGGATTTGAGATGAATACCATTCGTAAAGGAAATGGCCTTAACAACATGCAGCACCGTGCCGACTTGCTCAAAAGTAAGTTTATGATTTCTTCTCAACCGCACAGAGGTACCTCAATTGAGCTTACTATGGAAGTATAACCGCAAACAAAAATCACCCAAAAGGGTACTTTACAAACCCATTAACATCCACTAATTTTGTGAAATGGCAACCTCACTCCTCATCTTTGAAGATAACAACCAACTTCGCCAGTCGCTCCAATTACTTTTGAACGATGGAATGTTTTTTAGCGTCAAAGCTGCGTTTGAAAACTGCTTGCGTGCGGCAGAAGAAGTCCTCTTGCATGAGCCCGATTTGGTCATTATGGATATCGATATGCCTGGACGTAGTGGGGTTGAAGGTCTTAAAGCTATCAAAGCAGTACGCCCAGCCACCAAAATCATCATGTTTACGGTGTTTGATGACGATGAGCAAATTTTTGAGTGTATTTGTGCAGGTGCTGATGGATATTTACTCAAACATACGCCTCCCGCGCGCCTCATGGCTGCTTTGCAAGAAGCAATGGAAGGGGGCTCGCCCATGAGTCCTCAAGTAGCCAACAAGATTTTTCACTACTTCCGACAGGCGTCAAAACCAGCGCCAGACTACAATTTGTCGGAGCGTGAAAAAGAAATTTTACAATTACTCATCAAAGGCAACGGCTACAAAATGATTGCTGCTGAGTGCTTTATTTCATTAGATACCGTTAAAAAACATCTCAAAAACATTTATACCAAACTCCACGTGTCGTGCGGAACGGAGGCTGTGGCCAAAGCCCTCAAAGAAAAAATTGTAGCCGTTTAACATATATAAACTTATGCTAAAAAGCCGTCGGGGAACTTATCCTCGGCGGCTTTTTGGTTTTAAAAATCACCCAAAAGGGTAATTGACGAGCGTGCGTTGACCCACTACCTTTGACCCATCAATTCAACATAACTTATTGATTATCATGAAAAAGCTAACAACATTATTATCGCTCGTATTAGGACTTGTAATCATGACAGCAAGAGTTCACGCTCAAGAGAGACGCACTACGTTTGACCCCATCAAGCATGGTTTTAAGTTTTCCAACGAATTTCAAACCCAGATTCAAATTGCGGGTCTTAATGGCCCTCGTTTTGGAGGTCTGTGCGGAGGGATGGTTTATTCGGCACTCGATTATTACAAAAACAACCAGCCTATTCCAGCCCAAACCCACCGCCCTGCTTCGGGTACAACTTTGCACCAGTATATTTTGACGAGACAAAATAACTCTACTTTACTCAACGTCAACGGTAGCTCAAATTCCGATAAGTGGGCCGAACTGATTTTTAATCCATTTGGCTGGCGTACCAATGAATTTTTTAACTGGGGGCTGCAAGGAACCAATGGTGGCAGGATACAAGAATTGGTCGAAATGATGCGCTCAGGAAGCCCAGTTCCACTAGGGTTATTTAAAAGCGGAAATGGCGGGGTAGGCCCTCACCATCAGGTCTTGGCTATAGGGTATGATTTGGGACGTTACAAAGGGGATTTGGGCGATAATAAAGAAGATTTTAAAATCTTTATCTATGATCCCAATTATCCGAACGAAACACAGACGCTGCGCGTCAATGTTACCGCCCAAAATTACTACTATCAAGAACGTCCAGCGAATAAGTGGCTCACGTACTTCGTAGATAAAAAATATACCACTGTGCGTCCACCTGTCATTTCTCCAACCCCCTTGGCCAACGATGGATTGGTGCGCCAATTACTGATTGAAATAGGCACAGGTGGCGACGACTTGCGTGGCGGTAATGACAATGTCAATGTGATTGTAAAATATGCCGATGGGTCAACGGATGTGTATGCCAATATCAATAAAAATGTCCGTTGGATGGACAATTATACCGAAAATGTACCGCTGACCCTTCGCCGTGCAGCTCCATTGAGTCAAATCAAATGTGTGATGCTCCAAACTACTTTTGGAGGAGGAATAGGAGGAGATAATTGGAACGTCGATTTGCTTCGGGTGGTAGCCAAAAGCAGTGACCAAGAGCGTGTTGTATTTGCCCAGACAGGCCGCCCGTTGGTACGATTTGATGGAAATAATCGCCCTTTTGAAGCTACTTTTCGCTAAAGCTCCCTAATCAGACATGAAACATCTTCTCACCCTCGTTTGTGCCGTAGTAGGGTTGTTTTTAGAAAACAACCAGGCCGTAGCTCAGTCGCCCGATAGCCGTATTTGTCGCTGCTTTTCTGAGGCTGTTACCACCAACTTTATGCTGGGTTCTAAGGCAATTTATGGCACTGTTGGCGTCATGATTTCACGAGATTTAGAATTGCCGCCCAGCCCCACACAACCCGTACAATTTATTATACCTACACTGCCAGTGCGTTCGGGTTGTCAGGGGCATTTCTCACTGTACATTACCAATAGTCGGAATGAAGTGCTTTACAATCAGACTTCTACGAGCAACGAATTTCGATATACTTTTCGAAATGTAAACGAAACCTACGATGTCATGTTGATGGCAACGGGGAGGTCAGTCACAGGGCGTGATGGAAATTGCAGCCGTTCGATTCGTTTCACTGTTAAGCCGCGCGTGTTAGCTCCTCGTTCCTGAATTTTCTTTACTTTTAATAACAACTACTTCCATGAAGCCTTCATTTTTTTCTTGCATTCTCATAACACTTTTGGCAGTTTCTTCTGTAGTGTTTTCTCAAACGAGCCAAATTCAGCCTAAACTCGCCGACCCCTCCGCTGCGGTGATTCGGGGAGCCAATTCAGGTCGCTTAGGTACTATTGACCCTGCCATTGATGACATCCGTTTTTCATTTCTAAAACTTAATACAGGCGACAAAATTCGTGTTACAGTCACCGTCAAAAACTTGGGTTTAATGAATTATGAAAGCGGAAGCAACCAGCAAAATGTTCAGCTTTGGGAGGAATATAGCAGCACAAATCGAAAAATGGTAAAGCTATTTCCCTTTCAAAACCTCAATGCAAATGCCTCTTTTAGTTTTTCGTACGAGCGCCCCGCCTTCAAGCCAAGCGATGAATTTCCTCCTCAGTACAAGGCAATTATTGTATATGAGCCAGATATTTTGAGTGATAATAATACAAAAAATGACGATTCGAAGGCGTCTAACAATTCGATGACGAAACATCCGCGAGACTAAGGCGACTCAGCCTTGCAAAAAGCGTCGAGGAAACCACCTCGGCGCTTTTTTGTTGATAACCTAGCATAGGTGGTGGCAACTGCTTTTGGTTACTCATAGCAAGTGCTTTCGGTTAATTACAGCAAGTGCTTTCGGTTACTCCTAACCGAAAACCGAGGTTTCTCAAAACCTTGTTAGGGAGTTTCGAGCGCTTTAATATTTTTCTAATGTAAAAAATTGGGCATTGCTTGGTAAATTGGGGCGTTGAAGTCACTTTTAGCATAAACTCTGACCCATGTCCAAACGCTTTTTAGGGCTGCTACTGTTTCTTGTGGGTAGCCTACACACCACTATTTCGGCGCAAGTGTCGGCCAGTCACGACCTTGTTTTTGATAAACTTCCGACGCGTTGGGACGAGGCATTGCCATTGGGGAATGGCTTTGTGGGAGAGTTGATTTGGCAAAAAGATGATAAGCTGCGTTTTTCACTCGACCATGCCGAACTCTGGGATTTACGCCCGATGGAAGGCATGAAAAAGCCTGAGTTTACCTACAAGTGGGTTCAAGAACAAATCAAGAAAAATAACTACAAAACGGTACAAGAATACGGAGATGTGCCGTATGAAAAAGAGCCTGCTCCCAGCAAAATCCCTGGAGCCGCCCTCGAAATCGCTTCAAAAGAATGGGGCGCCGTAACCAGTGCGCGTTTGGACATTCAACGGGCGGTGGCAGAAGTAAAATGGGCGAATGGAGCGCGCCTTACTTCTTTTGTTCATGCCAATTTGCCGTTTGGGTATTTTCGGTTAGAAGGCGTCAAAGAGATTGATATTCAGCTGTTGGCCCCCAAATACGAAGGCGAAGTGGACAAAACAGCGGGCGGCTCAGTAGCGGGCGACGATTTGGCACGGTTGGGGTATAAACAAGGGAAAGTAAAACAAAACTCAAAGTCGGCGACGTACCGCCAAAAAGGTTGGGGCGATTTTGAATACGAAGTAAGTGTTCGTTGGAAAGAAGTGGCTGACAAAACGTGGGAAGGCGTGTGGAGTATTTCGGCGCATTACCCCAACAAGCCCAAAACACCTGCCAATGAGTTGACGGCCACGGCTATGTCGTACGAAAAAGCGATGCTTCCGCACTTGAGTTGGTGGAAAAATTTTTTGGGAAAATCAAGCCTCAAATTGCCCGACCCATTGCTCGAAAAACAATACTACCTCGAACAATACAAATTTGGCAGTACGGCCCGCAAAGGAGCGCCGCCCATTTCGCTGCAAGCCGTGTGGACGGCCGACAATGGCCGCCTTCCACCGTGGAAAGGGGATTTTCACCATGACCTCAACACGCAGCTAAGTTATTGGCCGAGCTATGCCGCCAATCACCTCGACGAAGCAATGGGCTACCTCGACCACCTTGATGCCAACCGCGCGGCGTACCGCGAATACACCAAATGGTTTTTTCAAACGGATGGTATCAACGTCCCAGGCGTAACCACGCTGACGGGCGTGCCCATGGGAGGTTGGATTCAATATTCTTTTTCTCCAACGGTGTCGGCTTGGTTGTCGCAGCACTTTTACCTTCAGTGGCGCTACAGCATGGACCGCCGTTTTTTGCAAGAACGGGCGTATCCGTGGTTTAAACAAGTGGCCACTTTCCTCGAAAAAAACACCATTCTCAACGACGATTGGAAACGCCAACTGCCGATAGGCTCTAGCCCCGAAATCAACGACAACCGAGTGACGGCTTGGTTTTCGGAAAATACCAACTACGATTTGTCGCTGATGCGTTTTGCGTTTGGCAAAGCCGAAGAACTAGCCACCGAACTAAATTTGACGCAGGACATGGCCCGTTGGAAAAAACTGAACAAACAAATGGCCGATTATGCCTTGTCAGACAGTTTGGAATTGAAGGTTTCTCCGTCGCTGGCGTATGCGCAATCGCACCGCCATTTTTCGCACATGATGGCGATTCACCCGTTGGGGGATATTCAATGGGAAAAGGGGGAACGCGACCAAAAAATCATCCAAAAAAGCATAGCCTTACTTGATTCTATCGGGCCCGATTGGTGGTGCGGCTACTCGTACGCGTGGCTAGGAAGCCTGAAAGCGCGTGCCAAAGACGGCGCAGGGGCGGCCAAAACCCTCCGAACGTTTGCCTCGGCTTTTTGTTTGTCCAACTCGTTTCATGCCAATGGTGATCAAACCAAATCGGGTTTGTCCAAATTTACCTACCGTCCGTTTACCTTAGAAGGAAATTTTGCCTTTGCGGCGGGAGTTCAAGAAATGCTTTTACAGAGTTATTCGGGAGTAATTAGCGTGTTTCCTGCCGTTCCTGACGATTGGACTGAGGCATCTTTTCGTGACCTACGCGCGGAGGGGGCGTTTTTGGTAAGTGCCACGCGGACGGGCGGAAATGTGGATGAAATTCAGCTGTATTCAGAAAAAGGCGGTGTGGCTCGCCTGAAACTTCCTTTCAAAACGCATCTTGTAAAAGTACAACAAGGAATGATTGTGAAGCCCATTGATGAAACCGAAATTGAAATAGTAGCACAAAAAGGGGGAAAGATAGTATTGAAAAATGGCTACGAATAGGCCAGCATAAAAATATGACGATTTGTCCGTAACTTTGCCAGCCTTTAAACGAGCGATTATTGAATATGTATTCCCCAAAACCACTTATATTGGTCAGCAATGACGACGGTATTACCTCATTAGGAATCAGGACGTTAGTAGAAGTAATGCAGGAGTTAGGAGAAGTGGTGGTGGTTGCCCCCGATAGCCCTCAGTCGGGCATGGGACACGCCATCACCATCGGAGAGCCGCTTCGACTACACGCTACTCCCATTTTTGAAGGCGTAAAAGCCTACGAATGCAGCGGCACTCCTGCCGATTGCGTAAAATTAGGCAAGCACTATGTCCTCAAAGACCGTACGCCTGACTTGGTCGTAAGTGGTATCAATCACGGTTCAAACACCTCGATAAGTGTCTTGTACTCAGGGACAATGTCGGCGGCGATTGAAGGAGCCATCGAAGGAATTCCGTCGATTGGTTTTTCGCTTTGCGACTTTGCGTCTGACGCGGATTTTTCGCACGTTAGGCCGTATGTAAAACAAATCGCCAGCAATGTTCTTGCCAACGGACTACCAAAAGGGGTAGCGCTCAACGTTAATTTTCCGAAAAAATCGGAAGAAACCTTGAAGGGAGTACGTATTTGTCGCCAAACAAACGGCAAATGGCAAGAAGAATTTGACAAAAGAAAAGACCCACACGGCCGTAGCTATTTTTGGCTATCGGGCAATTTCGTAAATTTCGACGCAGGTCAGGAAGATACGTGCGAGTGGGCACTAGAAAATAACTACGTGTCGGTAGTTCCGTGCCAATATGATTTAACAGCCTACGAAACCATGAAGCTCATGCAGCAATGGCAATTCTAGTCTAACCTATAAAGAAAAGATACACAACACTAAAAACCCCTGATAGCATGGCACTTTTGGGAAACTTGTTAAAAGGAGGAATCAAGCTCTCAACTCGTATTCAGAAAGAAAATGTAGATTTTGCTAACATACAGCGTAAAACCCTGAGCAAGCTTCTTGCCAAGGCTCGTTATACGCAGTTTGGTGAAAAATACCAGTTTGAGGACATTCTCAACGCAGCCGTTTTTGACGAAAGCAAAACTTTTTACGAAAAATATAAAGAATTTGTTCCCGTTCACAACTACGAGAAAATCTACCGTGAGTGGTGGAGCATGGCGCGGGAAGGCGAGAAAAACGTCTGTTGGCCTGGGCGGGTTAAGTATTTTGCGTTGAGCTCAGGAACATCCGAAGCCGCTTCAAAATACATCCCCGTGACGAAAGCCATGGCCAAATCGTTTCGTAATACGAGTTTGCGCCAAATATTTTCGCTGGGACGCTACGAAGAAATTCCGAGTGATTTGTACGAGAAAAGTTTCTTCCTCGTTGGCGGAAGCATCGACCTGACGGCCATCGACGAAGGCCGTTTTGAGGGAGACGTAAGCGGTATCAACGCCAAAAACATTCCGTTTTGGTTTGAACGCTACTACAAGCCAGGGCGCGAAATTGCCCGCGAACGCGATTGGTCGCGTAAGCTCGAAAAGATTGTAGAGGAAGCCCCAAGCTGGGACATTGGTTTTATGGCGGGGGTGCCTGCGTGGCTTCAAATCATCATGGAAAAAATCATTGAGCGCTATAACCTCGATACCATCCACGACATTTGGCCCAACCTCACCGTTTTTGGTCACGGAGGGGTTTCGTTTGAACCTTACCGTGCAGGTTTTGAGAAACTTTTGGCGCGTCCATTGATTTACATCGACACCTACTTGGCTTCGGAAGGGTTTATTGCTTTCCAAAACCGCCCCCACGCCGATGGGATGCGCTTGGTGCTTGACAATGGCATTTTCTACGAATTTGTGCCTTTTAACGATAAAAACTTCAACGAGGACGGTGAGCTAATTTGCAATCCCGAAACGCTGATGATTGACGAAGTGGAAGAGGGCGTGGACTACGCACTTTTGCTTTCTACTTGCTCGGGGGCGTGGCGTTATTTGATTGGCGATACGGTCAAGTTTGTCAACAAAGAACGCGCCGAAATCGCCGTGACGGGTCGTACCAAGCATTATTTGAGCCTTTGTGGTGAACACCTTTCGGTCGAAAACATGAACAAAGCCATTGAATTGACGGCCGAAGAACTCGACATTACCATCAAAGAATTTACCGTAGCGGGCATTCGTTCCGATTCACTTTTTGCGCACCATTGGTATATCGGTACCGACGACCACGTGGCTCCCGAAGTGTTGCGAGAAAAAATAGACGGACACCTCAAAGTGTTGAATGACGACTACGTGGTAGAGCGCCGCCATGCGTTGAAAGATGTGTTGGTGACGGTCGTTCCTTCTAGTACATTTTACGGCTGGCTCGAAGCCAAAGGGAAAATGGGGGGGCAAAACAAAGTCCCGCGCGTATTGAAGAAAAACTTACTAACCGACTGGGAAAGCTACCTCCAAAAGCAAGGTCTAACTGTGTAAAAGTTAGTGTGGAGGGTTGCTCCCAACCCGACTTTTGCTAGAGCGCTTTATAAATAGAAAAGGAACCCAAAACACACCGTTTGGACATGATACCTACCCTTAGCATTATCCAAGCCGCCCACGAGCGCATTCGTCCGCACGTACACCGCACGCCTGTGCTTACGTGCCAAACGATTAACCGAATGAGTGGGGCAGAGATTTATTTTAAATGCGAAAATTTTCAAAAAATTGGCGCCTTTAAAGCCCGTGGAGGGGTAAATGCGGTGTTATCGTTAAGTCCAACGGAGTTAAAAAATGGCGTGACAACGCATTCGTCGGGCAACCATGCCCAGGCGATTGCGTATGCCGCAGGATTGGTAGGAGCCAAGGCGTACATTGTGATGCCTCGCACGGCTCCCCAAGTCAAAAAAGACGCCGTACGTGGCTACGGTGCTGAGGTAATTGAATGCGAACCCACGCTTGAAGCCCGCGAAAGTACCGTGGATGAGGTGATTGCCAAGTACGGCGCCACCATGATTCACCCCTTCAACGACTACCGTGTTATTGCAGGACAAGCCACCGCTACCAAAGAACTTATCGAAGATTACGGTAAGTTTGACACCATCATGGCGCCCGTGGGCGGTGGGGGATTGCTCAGCGGCACGGCCTTGGCAGCACATTACCTTTGCCCCACGGCCGAAGTCATTGCGGGTGAACCCGAAGGGGCGGCCGATGCGGTATTGTCCTTCAAATCAGGGCGGATTGAAAAAGCGCCTTACATCAATACCATCGCCGACGGACTGATGACTAATTTGGGGGATAAAACCATCGAAATCATTCGTTTGCACGTCAAAGATATTCTTCTTACGTCCGACCCCGAAATCATCGCTGCCATGCGTTTGATTTGGGAACGGATGAAAATTGTGATTGAACCTTCCTGCGCCGTACCTTTTGCGGCCTTGCTCCGTAACAAAGAGCGTTTTGCGGGCAAAAAAGTAGGCATCATCCTCACAGGCGGCAACGTGGACTTGGGGAAATTGCCGTTTTGAGAGTTGGTTGAACGTATCAAAACAAAAAGCTAGTATTTATTGCTCCAGAGGAGCTACATCTTAGTAGCAAGAATGAATCAGGTTCGAAATCAAGCCCCATCGGGGTGTCCTCTTTCTGAGCATCGGTTGCGCCGATGGGTTTTTCGGGGGAGGTTTTTTGTCTTTTTCTACTAAGATTTAGCCTCGCTGAGGCTTTTTTGTTTTTAATACGCTTAACCTGTCCCCTGAGTAAAGATGAAGATTTTAAAGCTTTATTAGCTAGGTTTTCAAACTAGCTTGAGAATTGGTGAAATTTAAAAGAGCGAGTTGAACTACACCATTGATTTTCATACTTAACCAGCCATTTTACAACCATGCGTTGCTCGCTCGTTACCGCTTGGACAACTATTGTCCTACTGATACAAGCATCCCTTTTTGTTCATGGACAAACCACCGCCACACTCACTGGCCACGTAGGAGATGCCACCACGGGAAAGCCCATGCCGTTTGCCAACGTATATGTGAATGGTAGCACGCGAGGAGCGGTGACCGACGAAAAAGGAGCATTTACGCTGGTTGGAATTCCGCTGGGTACGGTTGAAATTGTGGCTTCTTTTATTGGGTACGAATCCGAAAAACGTACGTTCAGGTTTGACAATGCCTCTCCCCAAAAAGCTGATTTTCGGCTAAAAGCAAGTGCACAAACCTTAGAAACGGTCATAGTACGGGGCAATCAAAAGCAACGAGAACAACAGCTACGTCAGTTTAAAAAGGAGCTTCTCGGTGAACCATTTGGTGGGCAGTGCCAGCTTGTCAATAGTGATGTGCTGTATTTTAACGAAGAGAACAATCACCTGTATGCGACGGCCAACGAGCCGTTAATGATTGAAAATCAGGCGCTGGGCTACCGATTGGTATATGATTTGCAACATTTTGATGCTGCGGCTTCAGGAAAGACGTATTCGGCGGGGACTGCGCGTTTTGAAGAACTAAAACCCGAAAGTGAACGGCAAGCCAATCGGTTTCGGCGCAATCGGTTAGCGGCCTACCAAGGCTCTATTCGGCATTTAATGGCCAGTTTGGTCGATAATACGTTTGAGCAGGCGGGCTTTATGGTTTTTCAGGAAGATGTCACTAAACCAATGCCCGCAGACCGTAAGTCCATTACGCTCGCCGCCGCCATTAGCGAATACAAGCGTTTGATTCCAGTCAAGGCTGCTACGTTGATTCAACCTGGAAAGATATCGACCGAACGCCGATTGGTTTCGTCCATGAAGCTCATTGTATTTTACAGGAATGCCTCTTCCAACTTTTCACCTTATCCCGATGCCCGTTACGAATACACCGAAATATCGCTCCCCAGCGGATACCTACAACTGGCTACCAATGGGGTGATTACGAAGCCTGAAGGAATGGTGGCGCAAGGCTCGATGGGCGATGACCGACTCTCGACCATGCTGCCCGCCGAATGGCAACCCGATGCGAATGCGAAGGAGTCACTTACAAACGATCCGTTGGCAATGCAGGGAAAAATTGCCCTACCTGATTCCAGCCTAAAACGCATTACTGCGGCTTTCAGTGAACGGTTTAAGTTGCTGGCTCCTACCTTGTTTGTACATATTGACAAACCCTTTTACGCCACTGGAGATCGGCTCTGGATGAGTACGTATTTACTCGACGCGGCCAACCATCAGCGGGCCAGTGGCGAAACGGCCATCCATGTGGACCTGCTTACGCCATCAGGCAAACTGGTGCAGCACCAGTGGGTGCGCATCGTGGAAGGACGTGGCGAAGGTAATTTCCGCTTGTCGGATACGCTCATGACGGGAACCTATCACCTGCGCGCCTATACCGACGAAGACGATGCCCAGCGACGCCCAGCGTTTGAGCGTTCGGTGACGGTCTATAACCTGCTTCGGAATAACAACGCAGCCATGCCTAATGATACTATCCCCAAGTTACTAGACATTCAGATTCTGCCAGAAGGAGGGCGTTGGATTTTGGGATTACCAGCACGTTTGGGCGTAAAAATTCTACAGCCCAATGGACACGGCTTGGCTATTTCGGGACGTATTGTTGATGATTTGGGAGTGGAAGTCGTTGGGTTTAAAACCAATCAGCAGGGGATGACGAGCGTGTTGCTAGAGCCCAAAGCACAGCGGACTTATTACGCCAATTTAACCTATAACAACCAGCCGCAACGTGTTCCATTGCCCAAACCAGAAATGGAGGGGCTGTTACTTTCGGCTGATGCAACCACCGACACCACCCGTCTAATGTTGACCATAAGGAGCTCGAAACGTACTGTAACCGACTCTGCCTATGTGATAATACAGCAGCACGGTCGGGTGATTGACCAGCGAAAAATTCTTTTGCAAAACGGCGTGGCGAAGATAAACTTGCCTATAACGACTTGGCCAGCAGGGTTTGCACAAATCACCCTGTATGATGCCGTCGGTAAGGCCCAGGCCGAACGATTGGTATTTGTCCCCGAATCTACTGCGCCAGTCCGTGTAGTGACGAGCTTGAACAAAAGCCGCTATCAGCCACGCGAGCAGGCCATTTTGAGTATCAATTTGAGTGATAATGGAGCACCAGTGTTGGCCGCTTTATCAGCCTCGATTACCGATGCCGACCAAGTGTTTGATGATACCGCCGAAGCTAACATTCACACCCACTTATTGCTGACGGGCGAGCTTCGAGGGCGTATCGAAACCCCCAACCAATATCTGAAGAATCGCTCTACGGAAACCCTGCAAGCACTGGACGACCTACTGTTGACGCAGGGCTGGCGACGCGTTAGTGGTACGCCCGAAACAGAACAGTTCGGTGGTGTATCGCTCAAAGGCCGTATTCTAAACGCTAAAAATCAACCTATTCCTGGGGCGAAACTCACGGTAGTATCGACAGGCACTGGCAAGTCTTTTGTAGGAACGGCAGGGGCTGACGAGCAGGGGCACTTCCGTCTCGTAGGAATGGCGGCGACTGATACGCTACAGTTAATGGTGCAAATTACGGATGAAAAGTCAAGAAAACTTTCTGCCAAAGAAGCCTTTTTGGTCTTGGAAACGTCGAGTAGTCAATGGGAATCGGGGCGCATAACAGCGTCACCCGATTGGTTAATGTTGCGGGCGGAATCGAAAGCGGCTCGGATTCGACAGGAGTCCAACGTTGATTTTTACCGTGATAAAACGGCTCAAGTCTTGCAGGAAGTGACGGTTCGAGCGCGTAAAATCGAAGAAAGACCTGAGGATGTTCAACTGCGGAGTTTGCACAATGCGGCCGATGCCGTTGTTGTGTTCGACGACAAGTCACCCGTTTTTCAAAATCTGTACGAAATGATTCAGGGACGGTTGACGGGCGTGACCGTTCAACGAGAAGGGGTGTCCCAAGCGCGTAGCTACAAAGTATTTATGCGGGGGGTAAATAGTTTCAAAAGCGGGATGCAACCCTTGTATTTGATAGATGGCGTGCCCATAGAGGACCGCGATGGAACCGCTTTGCTGTACTATAATGCAGGAGACATCGAACGCATCGAAGTGCTAAAAAATGCGGGTACTACTGGGACATACGGGGTTCGAGCGGGCAATGGGGTCATTGCTTTTTACACCAAACGTGCTCGGTCGATGCAGAAAAATTCTAAAACGAACGAAGGAATGACGCCAATTCAGTTCATTGGTTATCCGTCGGTACAACGCGAATTTTATGTGCCTCGCTACGACGCGGAGGCAGCAATAGGAAGTACTTCAAAGGTGGATTATCGGGATGTTTTATATTGGAAACCCTTAATGCAAACCGACGGACAGGGACGCAGTCAGTTGCGTTTTCCGTTGTCAGACGTAGTACGGACGGTGCGCGTGGTCATACAAGGAGTTACCGCCGACGGTCGTCCAGTGGTGGGCGTTCAGTTAATTCGGGTTCAATAACAGAGGGATTTATTTGCACCGAACGGGTCTAGACTCACCCCTATCATTCATTTTTTGTTGAGTTGGTATAAATGTTATCAACTTCTTCATTCTTTGATTTTTGTCCTTGTTAATGTCGTAATATTTTTCAGCCCATCTTCCAATCATTAAGGGCAGAAAACAAGCAATTAAGTCAAATTACGACTTTGATTGAAGCGGGGAAGATTCGTCCTATTTAGATAAAATCTTTCCTTTTGAGCAAACGAATGAGGCAATGGCTTATGTTGAATCGGGCCGTGCAAAAGGGAAGGTTGTTGTGAAGGCGAAATAGTTTGTCTATGCAGGGGCTTTGTAAAATGGCAGCTTTATGTTTCGGGTATTGAAGAAGTGGGTTAGAAGCATAAAAGCCCAATGTAGGGCTAATGTTGAAAGTAGCACAAGGCTGAATTACTTACGTCAGCCACTTTTTTATAATCGCATCGGCGAACCGATACAATGTTGGTGCTGCTGTCGCACTGGCGACCCCATTCATTCTCCAGTCAAGTGTCTATGTGCAAAAAGTCCACAAGTGTTTACTTACCAGTAAGTTGTCTCTGAATAGACTTAACAAAGTCCACTGTAACGCCAGCCACTTTTGCGATTTTGTCAAGGGAAAAATCCGTCTCTGTCAAGAGGTTTTTAACAAACTTCGTTTGTTCACGTTCTTGTCCACGAAGATAGAGAACGTCTCTTTCTTCTTTGATATATTCTGCGATGCTGTCCATAGCGGTTTTTAAATTTAGTTCTAAGTTACGAAGTTGAGCCAACACACGCAACTGATTAAAGTATCTATTTAACGAAAAATCACCTTTGGTAGTTTCTTTGATACGCACAAGTATCTGTTTTAGTGCATTTTCTGGGTTTTCGCCCTTGAAATTTGCCAAAATGCCTAATATGATTTCTTCAGGTTTGTCCGAACGTAGGAAAATCTGGTAGTCAAGTGTCGCAAGCGAAACAAGTGGATAGCTGAATTTCAACCGTTCTCTGTCAAGTTCGGTTGGCATTTTTGGATTGTCCGCCCCAAGAAAAATGACAAATTGCTTTACAGGTAACTCATATTTTCTTTCAAGCATGATAAAGTATTCTGCCATTCGATAAACCATTTTTGGTTCATCTTTCACTTGAAATTCAATTTGCAATACGAAAGTATCACCTTTGGTGTCAGTTACTTTTTTGAGTACGTCGGGTTTTCGTTCTTTGGTGTGTTGAATGTCATCAGGCAGTTCTTCCATAGAAACAGCCGTAATTTCGAGTACATTTTGCATGATACTTGAAATTACGGCTGCTTCGGCAGTGCGATTCGATATTCTCTTTAAAAATTTTGTCGTATTGTCCAGATTGCCGCTCACTTGATTGGCGTTTTTTCTTTTTTGCTTCCATGAAATAAAATTAATCATAATGAAGCATTTTTGAAAGATAAATTATTGTTGGCCTGAAAAGCAGAACGCCACGCTGGGAAGGCCGTTACAGTGGATTTTATAGGCCATTAAGTAGCTAATCAAAAGTTTTTGAGTAATACAATGTAGCCTCGGTAGAGGCGCAACATTTGTAGTAGCAGCAGGAGTTTTTTTAAATTTTTGCTTCGGAGAAGCATAACAAAAGCCAACGAGTTATGCTTCTCCGAAGCAAAAGGATTCTAACTTTATGGGCGGATTACTACTACAAAGGTTTCGCTTCGCCGAAGCGAAATAAACTATTAATACACTAAAATTTATGCGCAACTACTTAATTAGATATGCTACACCAATTCATAAAAAAATCCCGATCAAATGATCGGGTTCAAAAAAGAGAAATCCATTCAACGATAAACACATAAAAAAAAGGGTTTGGTCACCACTCACCGCCAGGCTTGCCGCCCGCCCGAGTTTCCCGAACGCTTTCGCGATTTCATGGCTGGTTTTCAGGCACCACGAAACCTTAGTTATTAGCCACAGCTTTTTGTCTCATTTTTGAATATCAATTTTGTCAATAATTGCTGAATAGTACTTTTCTAACATTTTTACGTTTCCAATTCTTTCAGATGTATTTTCATCATTTTTATCAGTATAAACAAGCCATTTATGATGTAATTCATTGAATATTTTTGTGCCATTTTCTGTCAAATCATTATTTAAAAAGTTCATATGAAGTATTCTACCTTGTTTATCTATTGGGTTAATTTTTAAAAGACCTTTGTCATAACAAAAACGTAGAAAGGTGATATGTAAGTCATATATTTTTTCGATAGTGTCTGAATAATTTTTATTTACTTTGAAAAGATAAGAAATGTCGATAACGAAATTCTTTTGGAAATATAAATCGTCATATGTCGTTCTGATCGCTTTTTCTAACAATTCCTTATCCTCTGTATCTTCGATATAAATTAGCTTGTAATATCCCCAATCAAAAGATTTTTCTTGAACTGCATTTGGAAAGAGTTTATTCAGATTTTCCGTCGATACTAATAGCAGTTTATTGTCATAAAGTACACCTATTCTTTTTCCATCTTTATACAAAACATAGTCGCTGAACATCTGTTCAATCATTATATTGTACACGCCTTTCGTTTGCTTGTATATAAAGTCTGCGTATTTTTTTGTCGTCATTTTTTTACTAGGCATTGTCGGTCTTTAAAGTTGCAGCCAACTCCTAAAGTGGCGCAATTTTATACGCCTTCTCTGCAATATAAACACTTTAAAAGTGAAATGCAAACTTCGATAATTTTCTTGTAATGGTTTGAATTTAAGTGATTTATGTGGCAATTTGGTTGTTTTAGCTTTTAATATACGCTTAAACAATCCAATATACGTATTGCGTGTTGTGATAACTGGGCATACGCCGTGGCCTATGTAGGGTGCGTTAGTGTGAGTTTTGAGCAGACTGGCCAAAATCGTTGCAGCCCCGAAAACGTAAAGCCACTGATAAGCACATACAAAAGTAAAAAAAGACGTCTTTTCATTGAATCTTGGGAGGGCTTGCCTCTTTTTCAAAGGCAATGTGTCGTTTGAAAAAAGAGAATTTTCTAATTTTGTACGTGCGTTAGAGCACCAAATTAAACCATTCTAACTTATAATTGCGAACCCCTTATTCGACATTCTGCATTCAAAAACTCGTCATTTAAAAAATGTCTCTCACTACTCTTGGACTCGAACTACCTACCGATCCGCGTTGGGTCAATATCGCCGAAATGCAGTTGGAAGAAATTCTCGTAGATCATGCTTATTGCGAGCAAAAAGCAGCTTCGGCTTGTATTTCGATGATTGTGCATTTTCCCGAAAAAGAAAAATTGGTCGAAGTAATGACGCCCGTCGTTGCCGAAGAATGGGCGCACTTTCGGATGGTTTTGAAAGAACTCCACAAACGCGGCTATAAACTCGGGCGCGCTCGTAAAGACGAGTACGTCAACCGCCTGCAAGAAGTGGTGAAGAAAAAAGGCGACCGTGACGAAGTGTTTCTCGACCGCCTTTTGTTTTGTGCGCTCATCGAAGCTCGAAGTTGTGAGCGGTTTAAATTACTGTCACAACATATTTCCGACGAGGGACTACGGAGCTTTTATCATGAGTTGATGATTTCGGAGGCAGGGCATTACCGAAACTTTATCGAATTGGCCGAAGAATACCTCCCCGCCGAAAAAGTACGCGAACGCTGGAAACAACTCTTGGCCGAAGAAGCCAAAATCATGCAAACCCTCGAAGTGCGTGGTGACCGTATGCACTAAGTGCTAGAACTAATCCAAAAATCAGCTATGAAACGTTTATTGTGTTTGTTTTTTGTGGTGCAAAGTTGGGCGGTGAGTGCCCAAAACTGCGATTGTCGCACCAACCTTGACTCCTTAATTCAAAAAATAAGTACCGATTATGCAGGGTATAGCGACAAAGTTAGCACCTCCAAAAATCGCCTTGCGTACGCTCGGATGGTGACGCAGTTGCGTATTCAGTCGATGCGCAGTCCGTCGCGGGCGGAGTGTTTTGATATTTTGGCTACCTATATCAACCATTTTCAAGACAAACACCTCCAAATAGGCGTTTATAACAAAGAACATGTTGCGAAGATTTTTGACCCACTTACTGAAAGTCAGGCGCGCCAGCTTACCCAAAAAGTACCTAGTTCGTCGCCCGAAGGGATTTGGTGGCATGATGAGAAAAAGCTCAAAATTGCGATTGTCAAAGACGGCAAAACACCCGATGCTTACAAAGGTATTGTACTTGAAAGTGCCGATACGACCTACAAAACAGGCCAGTTGTTTTCCAAAATCAGGAAAAATGGGACATTTTACAACGTCCACGAATTTGGCAGCTATTTGCTCAGCCTCGACCCGCGCGCGAAGTTTCAAGGGAATCTTTTTTACAATTATTTTCCTTGGAAACGACTCTTCCCGCACAATGCAACCCCTGCTGAAGAACAGGAGGTAGCCACTTGGCAAAACGGAAACAAAGGCTTGGCGTGTTGGAAGCCTTCACCCAATGTAGTGTGTGTACGAATCCCCACGTTTGGGATGCAATGGAGTCAATTTGAGGTATTTATCAAAAAGAACGACTCGCTCATTCGAGCTACTCCGTACTTGATTATTGATGTACGCAACAACGGCGGCGGCAATTTTGGCATGGAATTGCTATTGCCTTATCTATACACCAAGCCGTTTGTGGTAAAAGGAGGGCTGATGCAAGCCTCCATCAACAACAACCGCGTTTTTAGCAGCGATTATAGCAGTGACAGTACGTTGTTACGAAAATTACGCCAAAATATCGGTGCGTACGTTCCCCAGCCCGACTTCCCTGTGAGCTACGAAGCGGCCTTGCCCAATCCTAAGAAGGTGGTTGTTTTACAAAACGCACTGTGCGGGAGCGCCACCGAATACTCGATTCAGGTGGTCAAGGATTTTGAAAAAGTAATCACTATGGGTGAAAACACGATGGGGATGATGGACTACGGTGACCTGCGCCAACCTACCCCCATTCCGTGCCCCGATTTTACGTTTGTGATTCCTATTGTCAAATCTTCGTGGACAGACACTGCCCCCATCGACCAAACGGGTATTGCCCCCAAAATTCAGCTCAAGTCGCCCGAATCGGATTGGTTGGGTGAGGCAGTCAAGTACCTCGAAAATCAGAAATAGGTAACATGCTATTCGCGGATTTCTTTGCCTTTGACGGTCATTTCCCAGTCACCGAGGGTACCGTACAATACCAACGAGCCAAAGCGAAACTTGTCCACGATTTCGGTGCCTTCCGATACGCTGTCGTAAAAATCTTTATCGACGGGAAGCTCAAATTCGATGGCATTTATGGCGTTCCGAATGTGCTTTTTTACGCTCAACGAAAAGCTAGCCTGTTTCAATTTTAGCTTGAGGATGTACTTGGGCTTTTTGGCGGCATTGAGCAAGTCGAGTTGTGCTTTTAAATCGGTGTTTTCTTTGCGCAGGCGTTCCAACTCTTCGGAGTTTCCGCAGGAGGCCAACAGACCTACACACACAAGGGCAAGTAAGAGAGATTTGTACATGGGAGGTGAATTAATTGGTTTATTTTTTAGCTCGAATGTTGGAAGGGGCAACCCATTCGTCCCACTCATTGCCGTAATCGTTGTAATGAATATAGTGTAAACACGAATACGTTTTTAAAACTTTGGCGGGATACCATTTTTTGTCGTCGGCATAATACACCTCAACGGAAGAACCTACGGGGTAGCTTTTGGGACAAACGAACGGTTTTAAACGCGAAGACGCTACCCAATCGGTTTCGTTGTTGGTATAACTGTAAAAACGAACGTTGAACTTCTTTCCTGCGTCACTGTCCACGACAAATCCCAGCCAATCGGTACCGTCATAATCCACTTGGACGCGCTGACCAATCCGTTTGTCTTTTTTGGGAGAAACGTTGCTGCTGATGGCCCAAGTGCGCAAGGTTTCGGGGACAAAATAAGCCGCTTTTTGTCCTTCTACAATTGCCATTTCTTCGTCGATGTAGTTGGCGAGTTCACTCAGTGTAATTTTACCGTTTTGGTCGGTATCCACAAACGATTCTCCTTTTAGACCGTACAACAATGCATTGGAAAAAGTCCAGTTGCCCGTCGAGACATTGGTGGGAACGACGGAGTTGAGCGCGACATAATTGCGTTGGGGAAATTTACGAACCTCCTGCGACAACCCGCCCGAGTTACAACAATCGGCGGTAAAGAAAGCCGTATTTCCCGCAAAATTATCGTTAACAGTTCGTACCATTTCTTCGACCGACCAGTCGGTACCTTGGTAGCTGGCAAAGCAGACTTTTTTGGCGTCGTTTTTATAACCGTGCCCGCAGTAGTAAAAAAACAACACATCGTTGGGCTTGGCCTGGCGTAAAAACGGTGCCATCGCCGCCCGAATGGCTTTGGTGGTGGCTTGTTGGTCTTTGAGGTAGAGGATTTGTTCGGAAGGTACGCCTTGCTTTTGGAAAAATTGAATGATTTTAGCATCGACGCGCCCTTTTTTCTCAAAAGAGGCAAAGCTATTGGCATCGGCCCATTCCAACACGCCAATCATACATACCCACGTACGTTGCGGCTCAAAACTAGATTTAGACTGGGCTAGACTTGTTAGGGTAAGAAGGAAAAAGAGGCAGTAAAATTTCCAAAAAAGTTTTTCCATTTGGTTAGTCCAAACCTATCAGGTTTCGTTTACGGTTTAATTTGATTTTAAATAGGTCATCAATGCTTCCTCAAAATACGGAATAGCCTTATAATGAATTACTTCACGCGGAGCACTTGCCAAAACTTGGTACATCCGACGCGCGCGGTCGGGGGCTTTGGCTTCGTTGGCGAGGGTATTTTGATAAGTATGAATCCCAAATAAAATATACCCCGAACGAGGCAAACGCGTCAACGTTTGGCGTTCTACGCGCAGGTACAACCGTTCGCCGAGGGTGTCGGGGGTGAGGGTAGGGCCTACTTCTGCCAATTCTTTTCGCGAAGCCACAAAATACTTCGACGACATATCTAATGCGTTATGAATCTTGAAATTCCAGTTGAGACGCCACACGGGCCGATGGGCAATGATGCGTTCCATGAGTTTTTGGGCAGTCAACATCATGGAGCCGAGTACTTTCGGGATGTGCGTATGAATGTCCAAAAACGATTTGCCAAATTTTTCACCCAAATCCCAGTCGTTGGGGAAGCACAATTGGCCCGCTTTGAGCGAGACGGCTTCGTCGTTGGCCATCAGAAGTAAATCTTCTTGTACTTGGCGACCCACCCAATCGAGGGGTGAGAAAGGAAGGCTACTATTGTCTTCAAATACAAATGAAAGCTGTTCGTCCAAAAGGCGGTTATGCCAATGCCAAAGGTCGCCTTCTATCGTCAACTGAAAATGCTGAGGATAGAAGGCCGCCAGCGAGTGAAGCACTTTTTCGAGCACCTCCCACTGTGCCAAAAGGGTTTCGGGCAGTGCGTCGAAATAATAACCGTGGTCTTCGGCAAGTAGGCGACGTTTTTCGGTTATTTCGGCCACATAATGCTCATCTACTTCTACCAGCGGGTCGGTTTCTTTGAGGGGGAAAGTGCCCATGGTAAAAGAATAACGTTCCTCAAACGGAAAATAAGGCAGTAGCATAAGCGTAATATCTAAGCCCCTTTGGACAACGTCAAAGCAATTTGCCCCGCATGGTGAGCGTTGTGAAAAAGTACGTGGGAAAAGATTCTCATGCGCGAAACCGTACCAAAAAAGGGTGTATCGATGGGGTCGTTCCAAGCCTCTTCAGGGGTTGAATTGATGCAATTTTGCAACATATCAAACCCTTTTTGGAGCAGTGCACGGCTTGCTTCTACATCATTGCCTTGGCCTTCGTCGGTGTGCCCCATGGTGGTGTTGGTCACTTCGCTAGGCATTCCTAAAAAATACCCAAACAGGTTCATGGTTTCGGCTACATGGCGATAAATAAACCCAACGGAAGCGGTTTGGGGGTTAAGACGTAAATGGGCATTTTCAAGCGTGATTTGCTGAAAGGCAAAACTGCACGTCAATTGATTTTGTAAAAGTAGGTCGGTCAGGAGTTGTTTAGGCATATACAGAAAGTTTATCTTACAAAGATAGCAATTCTTATACAAGCACCTGAAGGGTGGGCTGGATTAGGTACGTACGGGCTTCGAGCGAAAAAACTTCGTCGTTTTTATAAAAAAACAAGGCACGGTTGCGGTCGGCTAATTCGCTTTTTAAGAAGGTGTTACAAGTGTCTAGTAACGGCTGTTGGCGTCCAAATTCATTGAGAAACCCCTCTATCGTTTTGAGCCAAAACCACGTAAGCGTTTCATGATACCCTCGTTCAAAACCAATAGGTCCTCCTACGGAGTGATTAAATAAGATGATTCGTTGGCGAACAAGCAGCATGGCTTGGGTCAACGTATATTGGCGTAAGTACCATATTCCCATCGCTAAATGTGCTTCGTGGGTCCAAGCCTCAGCAGGGAGAGTGCATGAGTTAAACCGTTCAACGAGCTGTTCAATGGTGGTTTCGTCGTCAAATAATCGCATTTTTATGGCGGAAGGAAGGTGAATGAGTAACAAATGTAAAAAGGCTTCTTTCAAAATAAAATAAATCTACCTTCTTAATGAAAATCTCTGTGAACGAGCTACTTTTGTCAATAGGGTTTCTTTTGTTAAGCACGATGAGCTGGGCACAAACCCGTGTTTTAACCAACCAAAAAGGTGAAAAATACACAGAGTTTGAGTATAAAACTCCGAACCAATCAACCTCGAAAAACAAGTACAAAGGGAGTATTTTTTGGCAAGATTCGTTGGCAATGGGAACATTTTCGGTAGCAGGTGGTGAGACGTTGACCAAGCCCGTACTTCTCGACCTATTGCATCAATGTGTTATTGCGTACTTTGATGATAAGTCGGTGCCAGTCAATAATTCCGATGCAACGATTGGCACTACGTCGTTTCGTTGTATCAAGGGGCGTTTTTACCAAACCCTTTTTGATGGAAAAGTAAAGTTATTGGTTAATCCCGTTTGCAGCTTAAAAGAGTATCCCAAAGGCTACAAAGATGGGTTGTCAGTTGGGGTGGACAATGACTTTAGTGGAGAAATAGAACGCAAATTTGAGTATGCCCTGTTATTTTCAAATCAAAAATTGCGCCCTATTCAGTTGAGTACTTACTCAGCGACAGTGGCATTTCTGCGCGAATACGATGGTTTGGAGTATCACATCGCACAATTTGGTAAAAAAATCACCAACGAAAGCGATTTGATTGCTTTGTTGAAATTTTTAGAAGCGCGAGACGTGTTTTAGTCTAAAACAGTTTTTTCTTCACCGAAAACATCATCCCAAGGTTTTTGTCAAAGAGTTGACCATAATCAAACGCAATGGTTGCTTTGGTTTCGAATCCGTATTTTTTCCAAGGGAAGATAAACGTAGCTAGGTATGAAAATTGGTTCGCTTTGGCAAACACGTCCTTAAAGTATTCTGGGAAGTTGTGGCTGTACGAAATTCGAGTAGAGAAGCGTGTGACCTGCCCAATGGTGCCATCTAACCCTGCATGAAATAGTTCTACGCTATTGTTGGCCACATAGTAGCCCCTTGTCAATTTATTGACGTAAGCAGGGGCAATGAGTGCGGGGTTCATGTCAAAGTAGCGGGTAAAAAAGGGTGTCCCGATGATAAAATGGTTATAAGTCCAGTCGGTTGTATATTGGGCGTGCCTAAAATAAGGGTCGGGTTCGTACCTATTACGCAAATCAGGATTCATACTATTGCCTTTGTCAAGCGTAGTGAGGTATTCGAGAGTAACCTGAGCAATATGAAGTCCTCGTCCTGTGTTTGCTTTGGCGTTTTTGAGACGGAGCCCATACAACCCGTCGGGGAAATTTGTAAAAGCTAGACCTGATTTATCTTCATAGGGGTGTTGGTGGTACAATAATACGTCCCAATGGCTTTGTTTGTACGAAAAAGCAAGGTCAATAGAACCCAAATGATTACCAATTTGATTGAACGTTTCAAATTCGGAATAACTTGTACCCTCGGGAGATTTGGCAATGGTCAAATAAAGGTAGTCTTTGAAAGACGAAGGGTATTTGCCGTCGGTAAGGACTCCTTGTATGGGATGAACTGGCGTACCACCCCACTGTACATAGTGGAGCAACCCTAAGAAAAAGTTGACCTTCCAAGTGGGTTTTCCGATTCGACCGTGAAAACTTTTTTGATGTAAATAGTAATTACGAACGGAATCTTGGCGACCAAACCAACCGTGAGAAAATGTGGCATGAAAAGCCAATATGTCTTTGGTAAAAGGGACCGAGACAAACCCTCGTGTACCAATATGAACTTTGGGAATGGGCAGGGCATTGCCCGACCAAGCGTAAGAGCCAGAGGAAAGTAGGGTATCGCCCAACCCAAAAAATTCTTTGCGACGACCTACATAGGCTTCAAATTGGCGATGACGAAAGGTGGCAGATGCCACGGGTAAAATAACCGAAGAAGTACGCCCTACATTGGCTATAATTTCGCCTTGTAAGTGAAGCTGGGCTTTACGGGGTTTTGTTCCGATAAAAGCTTGGGCACCTGTTTTCACAAATACAAATGGATTGGAGAGGGGAACGCTCCCAAATTGGTTAGAACGAAGCCAAAACGGTGTGTGCTGTGAGGTAGCGGCCACTCCACCCGTTTCCACAAAAAAACGAGTGGAGTCTTCTTGGGCGTTTGATGTTAACCCAAAACAGAGGACAGAAAAGAGTGTACAGATAAAGCGATGATACATAAAACGACTGAGTTGAGGCAGGATGCTGGTGCAATCAAAGGCATAAATGTACAAAATTTTCAGCGGCTGCTACGAAGGTATCACTTCTACCAACACCTCATGCCCTGCTAAATCGTAGTAGGTACAGGTCATTTTATCCATGCAAATAGCCCATTTTTCGATGCCCGTGTCTGCGCACATGGTAATGAAGGTCATAAAATCCGTTTTGCCTTGCTGGTGTGCGACTAATTCGGCCTTAAAAAGGGGATAGTTGGGGGACGCTGCAATCGCCAAAGGGGCGTACTTGGCGGGCACGGTAGCGGTGTGTTGGTTGGCGCCGTGGTAGTCGATGTGGCCGTCCGAAACGTAGGCTTCGTAATGGGTAACGCCTAGTGCCTTAATCTCTTGAACATAAGCGGGGAAGTCGGCGCCTGATTTTACTTTGCCGTGGGCAGCTTGAATTTGTTCTGCGGTAAACATTGCTTCTTGGTGTTTAAAAGTTACAGATTCATAGGTAGTTATAACCCTATGATTACCCTGCAAAGGTGTGACAATGGGCGGGCCTGTGATTGTAAAAAATCGTTTTTCTACAAGAAGCGTTTGAAGTTTTCGGGCGTATCTCCCGTAAATTGTTTGAAGTCTTTGATGAAGTGGGCTTGGTCAAAAAATTGGTTTTCGTAACAAATATCGGTCAGCGATTTTTGTTGGTCAAACTGAGCTAAAACGGTATTAAAACGTACAATCGACGCAAATTTTTTTGGCGTCGTACCCACAACTTTTCGGAAGCGCTTCTCAAACGGACTGGCGCTGATAAACAGCCGTTCGTTGAGTTCTTTTACCCGAATGCTTCCTTTGCTCTCGTAAATCAGCCTAACCGCCTCCACAATAAGTTTATCGGTTTCGATGTCTTTGAGTTGGGAAAGAAAAAACTGCTCGACGACTCGGAGGCGTTGTTTGTCGGTAGTGGCCGCAGCCAATTTTTCCTCAACTTCGTGGATGGTATTTTTGTCAAAAATATGCTCCAACGACAGGCTCAAATTGAAAAGTTCGTGCGTGGGTTGGGAGGCAAAATGGGCAAAACCCGTCTCGGTAAAATAGACCAAAATAGTACCGATATGAGCGGAGTTTTTGAAAACTTTGTAGCTGTCGGACATCCCAGTAATCCCCGCCGAAGCAAGCGATTGGACGATGTCGTTTTGGTAAGAAGTAAGCTGACCTCGGTATTGAAATCCAATCACAAGCCCCGACGACGGAAAGACTTTATAATCGCTTTCTTGGTCGTTTTCCGACACCACAAAACACTTAATGTACGGCTGGAGTCGGGCGGTTGGGGCATGTGTGTCGAATTTCATGGGTTACTCGGCTACTTTTTTTCGTTTGAATGAATAAACGTTACCGCCTGTTTGGAAATCGGAATTTGCCAAAAATCTTTGGGGCGGCTTTCGTTCAAAAACAGGGGGCCGCTGGGGCGTAATGCTTTCAAAATAGGTCGAAAACGTTCTTCACTGAGCCTTACGGCGGTACTGTCGGCGTATTCGGTCATCAAAATATAGCGAAATGCTGCGGTCGAATCAGGAGTCGTTTTTAGCACTTTATACGACGTAATAATGCCTTGTTTCAGAGCCTCTACGCGGAAAACCTGCCAATTTTGACGAATAAAATACGCCACTTCGGCTTCTTTGCCGTTTTTGACTTCCACAAAATCCATGATCCAGACCGATTGGGCTTTGACCGAAGGACTTACTACTGCAAAGATAAAGGCAGCGACGATTGTTTTAAGCGAAAAATAAAGGGATGATTTCATGGGTGACTACTCTTGTTGGTGTTTAAAACTTGGTGATTTTTTGGCAAGAGTAGGGTTAAAAATCCCTGTAATCGTCAAAAATGGTAAGATTGGACAAGATTTAGCTGCTTTTTCGACGAAATTCGCTGGGACTTTGTCCCGTAAATTTTTTAAAAGCGTTGTAAAAAGAAGCCCTCGTCCCAAACCCAACATCGTACCCCACGGCTTCAATCGTTGTTTTGTAAAATTGCTCCGAGCACAGTAACTCTTGGGCGGCTTCAATGCGGAATTTATTGACAAAATCGTTGAAACTCATCCCTTCGCACTCGTTCACAAGTTGAGAAAGTTGGTTTTCGTTGATGCCCATTTTTTCTGCCACTTCTTTTAGACGCAGTTTTTCGTTCAAAAACAGTTTCTCGTCTCGCATCAAGCGGTGAAGTTCCTGTTGCAATTGGACTTTTTGAGCATCAGCGAGGTTAGACTTCGCATATTTCGGAAGCATTACTTGGTACGTAGGTAAGTCGGACTGGCTTAGGAGTTTGATGCAACCTGCCATCAAGAAAAGGGAGATGATTTGGTAGGAAAAATACTCGTACTGGGGATAGGGCAGGAGCCAAATCAGCGCCGACGAAAGCAGATAAAGGGCATAGCCTGCGAGCAACAGTAGTAACCAACGTCGGGTAGAAATGATTTTGGGTAAAGAGATTTGTGCGGAGATGGGTCGAAAACGCCACCATTCATAAACCGATAGAAAAAAATAGCCTACGGCCAATGACACGGTAATGCCCGCAAATGCCAAAAAGTTGGGGGCAGGGTCGGGGAGGGCTTGCTGGAAAACAAGCACTTTGTCGCGGGCGCTTAGGGCATAAAAAGGCAAGGTATAAACCAGCAACAGAAGCGTAGGAGCAAAGTGAAGCCACTGAATTTTTTGCCACCTTGCTTGTGGGCGAAACAAAAAGTAAAAATACAGGTAAAACGTGACGGGACGCAGTAGTCCGAGCGGGTGGTTGAGTTTTAGTAAATGAGGGGAATTTTCAAATAACTGATTGAAATACAGGTTTTTGAGAAATATGCTAATGAAGCAGTTAAGCAAAAAAGCGATGAGGAAATAGTTAGCGATGGACGATTGTTGTTTGTTTCTCAACCAAACGCCTATGGCGACCAAAAGCGCAATACCTCCCCCCATCAAAATACTAAAATCGCTTATGGTGAATTTCATTGGTTGACGTAAATGGCTGTTTGCCTAAATCGCATATACACGTTTTAGGGTGTCATTGATTCTGTCAGTTAGGATTTCTACAAGTTCTTCGTCCATGTACTCGTAATCGTTGGGAATGGCCAATACCTCGATGGTAGGAAGTTCTAAGTGCCTGTAAAGCTCCTTAATTTTTGATTTATGCTCGTATTCCATCACTAAAACTAAATCAGCCCAATGCAAATCATTTTCGGAGATTTTTCGGTTGCTTTTGGGGCTTAATCCTGCCGAACGGATGCGAATACGGTTGTCGTTCAAAAACAGATGTTCCGCGGTTTTACTCCGTTTCTTGTTTTTTCCACAGATAACCAGCACGTTAGGATTGTCAGTCATATTGTTAGTTTGGGTGTACGAATAAATGCAGGATTTGGTAGTAATCCTTTTAAAACACATAGAGAACATTAGAATATACACATAGTAAACATAGACCTTAGATTTTTGTACTATGTGAAAATACTATGTGGCCTATGTGTTTATCTTTATTCTATTACCCAAGTCGAATGGTTATCGCTGATTTCATTAAAGGTAAATGAGCCATGAGTAGTTGACATAAAACTTTGGATGTAGATATATCTTTTGCCTGTAAAAGCCTTCACTTCCTATAAATCATCTTGCCAACGCGTTTGATATGCTCAACGAAATCTAGATAGGTAAGTGCAGAGAAATTGACTAAATCGACTCGGTAGGGTAACGAACTTTCGGGCAACTTTTAAGTCGGAGACGTTAAGCTACCCCGTCCTGACAGAACGTCGAGACGGGGTAAACAAAATTAGGCTTCGGCCTTTTTGGTGGACTTTTTAAAGCTTTTGAGCCCTTGAAGTGGCGTGTAGTGGTCGCTTTTGCGCGGGTAATAGCCCGTGCCGTTGTAGGGGCGTTTGTTGGGCGCACACTTGCAGGCATCCGAGCAGGAGCCTTCCATTTTCCAGCCGCAATCTTCGCACATCGGTACGTGGATATTGCATTCGTTGTTGGCACAGTTGACCATGCGGTCGGAAGGCGTCCCACAAACGTAGCAAGTCGAAATCACTTTTGGATTGACTTGGTTGACGTCCACCGTGAGGCGGTTATCGAACACGTAACATTTTCCCTCAAAATCTTCCCCACCCGCTTCTAGGCCGTATTTGATGATGCCGCCGTGGAGCTGGTAAACGTTGTCAAAGCCTTGGTCGAGGAGGTAAGCACTGGCTTTTTCGCACTTGATGCCACCCGTACAATAAGTAACAATCTTTTTGCCTTGACCTTTGAGGTGCTCAATTTCGTGCATATGCTGCGGCAATTCGCGCAGGTTTTCCATGTCAAACGTAATTGCTCCTTTGAACTTCCCAACGCTATGCTCGTAATTAGAGCGCATGTCAATCACCACCAAATCAGGGTCTTCTTTGAGCAATTGTTTAAACTGGTCAGGTTCTAGGTGCACCCCCGTTTGTTTGAGTGGATCCACGGGCAAGTCAGAGTTGACAATCTCTTCTTTGAGGCGTACGTGCAGCTTTTGGAACGTATGATTTTCGTGGTATTCGATTTTGAAGTCGATACTCGCAAAACGTGGATCGGCTTTCACCCACTGCATGTAAGCTTCGCAGTCTTCGATGAGGCCCGATACCGTACCATTGAGCCCCTCAGGGGCGATGATGATGCGCCCGAGGAGGTTGTTGTTGACACAAAATTCGTGTTGCGCATCGCGATAGGCCTGTGGGTCTTCGATGGGCACGTATTGATAGTATAAAAGAACACTGTAAGGTTTCATTTGACTCATAATAAGAAGTACAACATAAAGCTGAGTTCTATTTTTTCTGTGGTATAGTTAGAAATTGAAAATCAGCAAATAACGTTCCTGCAAAATTACAAAAAACTTAGGAGCTGGCCGAGAAGTAAGGGCGTGAGTCAGAAAAAGTATAAAAGTCTGACTATATTCGCATACTTTTTATGAAAGTTTTCGTCTAAAAATCGATACCACCACTTAAAACTTTATCATAACGGTTTAACTCTACCCTATCATGCACATTGCAATTACTGGAAACATCGGAGCAGGTAAAACTACGCTCGCTCGCAAGCTCTCAGAACACTACAAGTGGGGAGTTTTGTACGAAGCCGTAGAAGGAAACCCCTACTTGGCCGATTTTTATGAAGACATGGCGCGTTGGTCGTTCAATCTTCAGGTGTTTTTCCTCAACAGTCGTTTTTCGCAAGCCCAAAAGATTCGCTCGATGCACTATCAGACGGTGATTCAAGACCGTACGATTTACGAAGATGCGTTTATTTTTGCGAAAAATTTGGCCGATTCTGGTTTGATGGAAACCCGTGATTATCAGAATTACTTGATGATGTACGAAACCATCACCAATGCCATCAAAGCCCCCGATATTATTGTGTATTTGAAAGCGGATTTGCCCAAACTTCGCCGTCAGATTCAGAAACGAGGACGGGAGTTTGAACAAACCATTAGTGACGAATATTTGCTCAATCTCAACGGATTGTACGAAAACTTCGCCGATACGTACATCGATGGTACGCTGTTGACCATCGACGTCAACGACCTTGATTTTGAAAATAACCCCGATGATTTCAACTACATCGTCACCGAAATGAACCGTACCTTAGGGTATCGGTAGGGTGTGTCGGTCGGGTTGTGAGCAACCCGACTCACGTGCTTTGGGTTGCTCACAACCCGACCAACGACAAACTCAGTAAACAAAAAAGGGAGCCTAGGCTCCCTTTTTTGTTGCAGTATCAGGTGGTTTTCAAACTAGAAATCAGCATCGAAGCTAAGGGTTTGAACATCACGCTCTTTGGTGGAATTTTTCACCCCAGGTTTTTGGTACTCACCCACTTTCTTCTCGAAAAAATTGGTTTTTCCTTGGAGCGAAATCATGTCCATGAAGTCAAACGGATTGGTAGAATTGTAGATTTTCTTCAATCCCAACGACACCAAAAGGTGGTCGGCCACAAATTCGATGTATTGATTCATCAAGTTCGCGTTCATCCCAATGAGCGAAACAGGCAAAGCGTCTGTAACAAACTCTTGCTCAATGGCTACGGCGTCGCGGATGATGCTGTAAATATCTTCTTCGGGCAATTTATTGACAATGTGGTCGGTATAAAGCAAGCAAGCAAAGTCGCGGTGCAAACCTTCGTCGCGCGAGATAAGTTCGTTTGAGAATGCCAATCCAGGCATCAAACCACGTTTTTTGAGCCAGAAAATTGAGCAAAACGAACCCGAGAAAAAGATACCTTCTACGGCTGCAAACGCAATAAGGCGTTCGGCAAACGAACCGTTAGAAATCCAACGCAATGCCCAGTCGGCTTTTTTCTGCACGCACGGAATCGTGTCAATGGCGCGGAGCATACGGTCTTTTTCGGCTGGGTCTTTGATATAGCTGTCGATGAGTAATGAATACGTTTCGGAGTGGATGTTTTCCATCGCAATTTGGAATCCATAAAAGCACTTAGCCTCAGCGTATTGTACTTCACTTAGGAAGTTGACGGCCAAGTTTTCATTAACGATACCATCGGATGCCGCAAAGAAAGCCAAAACGTGCGAAATGAAGTGTCTCTCGCCGTCGTTGAGGTTTTCCCAGTGTTGAAGGTCAGACGCAAGGTCAATCTCTTCGGCCACCCAAAACGTTGCCACGTGGTTTTTGTAAAACTGCCAAATATCGTGGTGTTTGATGGGGAAAAGCACAAAGCGGTGGGGGTCTTCAACCAACAGAGGTTCTACGGCGTTGGCGACTTCTAATTGTGACATAATATTGCTAGATGTTAAAGTTTATCGGGTATGTTAGCGAAACAAATTTACCAACTTTGACGGACTGTGTCATTGACGTAGCGCACCTCCTTTTCAAGTAAGTAAAAAAATACAACCACCGTAGTGGCTAACTTGTTTCATGTGAGATAGTTCCGAAAAGTAAATTCTTGATATTTTTATGCGACCTACGTATAAGCGTTTGGAAAGTCAGAACGAACCATCGTATTTTTGGACAATTCACCCAAATAAACCTTTATGTCTCCATGGTATAAGCTCCAAAATGAGGAGCAAGCAGATTCGCCGTCGTTGTTGATTTATAAAGAGCGAGTGGCAAGTAATATTCAAAAGATGATTGACATTGCGGGCAATGCTGAGCGTTTGTACCCGCACGTTAAAACCAATAAAATGCCTGAGGTGGTCAAAATGATGCTAGCCGCAGGGATTTCAAAATTTAAGTGTGCCACCATTGCCGAAGCCGAAATGGCTGCCATGGCAGGAGCGAAGTACGTGGTGGTTGCCCACCAACTGATGGGGCCGAAAGTAAAGCGCTTGTTAGCGTTTCGTCAACAGTATCCCGACGTTTTTGTAGGTTCGTTGATTGATAGTGTGTCGGTGGCCAAAGAACATAACGATGTCTTTGGCGCAAGTGGCTTGGTCAGTGATGTATTTTTAGATGTCAACAACGGCATGGATCGCTCGGGGCACGCCCTTGATGGCGATATTCTTGGTCTTTATCAATTGTTGCACCAACTTCCCAATATCAGCTGTCACGGTTTGCACATATATGATGGTCACTTGCGGACGCCCGATTTTGAGTCGCGTCGTCACGAAGTGGAAGACGGATTTGTGGATGTCCAACATTTTCTAGAAGCCATCGCAGAAGCAGGATTGCCGCGCCCCATCATTGTAGCGGGCGGAACGCCTACGTTTACCGTTCACGCACTTCACGCCGAAACGTATTGCAGTCCAGGTACTTGTGTACTGTGGGATTGGGGCTACGGCGATAAACTTCCCGAACAGCCGTTTGAGTACGCGGCACTGGTACTTACCCGCGTGATTTCAAAGCCAAAAGCAGGTTTTATTACCGTGGACATGGGGCACAAAGCCGTCGCGGCCGAAAACCCGATTGACAAACGGATTCGTTTTTTGAATCTTGAAAATTATGAACTTGTTGGACAAAGTGAAGAACACGGCGTTATCCGCGTAGAAAATTGGGACACTATCAACGTTGGCGATGTGTTGTACGGCGTGCCATTTCACGTTTGTCCTACGGTCAACCTCTACGACGAAGCTTACGTAGTAGAAAATCAATCGGTAGTGGATACGTGGCAGGTATTGGGGCGCAAACGTAGGATTACAGTGTAGTTTCACCTTCCCGAAAGTTCCAAAACTTTCGGGAAGGTAGCTGAGAATCTGCCAACACTATTGGCGTGCCAGCGGTTTCTCAAAACCGCTATTGTCAGATTTGAGAATCTGCCAACACTTAAAGGACTTCTTCTGCATTGGCGGAGAAGTCCTTTTGTTTTCAGGTTGAACGCATTAAAATCTAGAGTTGCTATTGATTGCTCCAGAGGAGCTACATCTTAGTAGAAAAATGAATCAAATCCCCCCAAATCCCCATTTTTCTACTAAGATTTAGCCTCGCTGAGGCTACTTTTTAATGCGTTTAACCTGTTTTGTTTTTTAGAAAAATGATTTATTTTCTAAAAATAATTGTAAATTATATAAGTGCTAATATATATTTGTACCATGAATTTTTACCAAAAACTCGGCGGGTTGATTTTGGGAAGTCGCCTGCGCCGACTCAGTGAGTATTTTTTGTCGGAAGTCAACAAGGTCTATGCCGAAAAGGGTATTCCCTTCGATGCCTCGTGGTTTTCGATGTTTTATTTGATTTCAAAAAACGAACACATTTCGCTCATCGACCTTGCCGAAGCCCTCGAAGTATCGCACTCAGCGATAAGCCAATTGGCGAAAAGCTTGGAACAAAAAGGATTGCTCGAAAGCTATCCCTCCGAACACGACGGACGTAAGCGCTTGATTCGTTTTACCGAGCAGGGGCGTCAATTGCAAGAGGCCGTAGAACCCGTGTGGGCGGAACTTGACCAAGCGATGCAGGAGTTGATGCACGAAAACAAAGCGAATACCGCCCTGCTGTCGTCGCTGTTGAGTGTCGAACAAAGTTTTGCCCAAAAATCACTGAGCCAACGACTGTTGAAGCAGTAAACCAGTACTTAAACTTTATCCTATGTTTTTCTACGGTAAAGATACCCTGACGGTAGGGAAAACCCTGCAACTCGCCGAAGGCAAACTCCAAGGAGTGCTTTGCGAGGAGGTCGTTCAAAAAATAGAAGCAAGCCATCAGTTTGTGAAAAACATCGTGGCGCAGCACGAAACCGTTTATGGCATCAATACGGGCTTTGGGCCGCTGTGCGATACGCCCATTTCGGAAGAACAAACCAAGACGCTTCAATACAATTTGCTCATCAGTCACAGTGTGGGGGTGGGTAACCCGATTTTGCCCGAAATCGCCAAAACCATGCTGATTTGTAAGGTTCATGCCTTGGCGCAGGGGTATTCGGGTATCAGTCTCCATACCCTTCGGCGCATCCTTTGGCACATCGAAAATGATGTAATCCCCGTCGTTCCTGAAAAGGGTTCGGTGGGTGCCTCGGGCGATTTGGCACCTTTGGCGCACCTTTTTTTACCCTTGATTGGTTTAGGATACGTGTATTGGAACGCGCAAAAAGTGCCCACGGCGCACGCCTTGGCGCATTTTGAGTTGGCGCCGATTGAGCTAGGCCCCAAAGAAGGGTTGGCGCTCATTAATGGTACGCAATTTATTTTGGCTCATGCCGTGCGTGGGGTGGCTCGCTTGCACCACTGCCTCGAAATGGCCGACCTCATCGGGGCGTTTTCGTTGGAAGCGCTAATGGGTTCGGTGAAGCCGTTCGATGCCCGTTTGCACCAGATTCGTCCGTTTCGGGGGAGTATGCTAGTGGCACAGCGCTTACGGCGACTGATAGATGGCTCAGAGGTGTTGGCATCGCATACTGACTGCGGTCGGGTGCAAGACCCTTATTCGTTGCGTTGTATGCCGCAGGTACACGGGGCTTCCCGCAATGCGTGGCTGCACCTGAAAGAATTAACCGAAATTGAACTTAATGCCGTGACCGACAACCCCGTGGTGCTGGGCGACCACGATACCATCAGCGGGGGGAATTTCCACGGACAGCCTTTGGCTTTGCCGCTCGACTACGCAACCTTGGCCGCTGCCGAAGTGGGTAATATCTCCGACCGCCGTTGTTATTTGATGCTCGAAGGGCGTTTTGGCCTGCCCAAACTACTGTTGAAAGAAACGGGTCTGAACTCTGGTTTTATGATTCCGCAGTACACAACGGCAGCGTTGGTGTCCGAAAACAAATCGCTCTGCTTCCCTGCTTCGGCCGATAGCATTCCTACGTCGCTGGGGCAAGAAGACCACGTGTCGATGGGCTCCATCAGTGGTCGAAAACTGAACCAAGTGATTGATAACCTGGAGTATATTTTGGCCATTGAGCTGCTCTATGCGTCCCAAGCGCTGGAGTTTCGCCGACCGCTTCAATCGAGTGCGGTGATGGAAAAACTCTTGGGCGAAATCCGAAAACACGTGCCGTTTGCGACCGAAGATAAAATTTTCTCCGACGATATTGCTACCCTTCATCAACTGCTACAAACTGACATTCTTCCGAATCTCGTGAGTGAAACCTGTAACCTCAATGAGCACTATGACGACTTCCGAATTTATTAAGACTTACGCCAATCACCCGCACTACAAAGCACCGAGAGGAACGCAACTGCACGCCAAATCGTGGCAAACGGAAGCGCCGTTGCGGATGTTACTCAACAACCTCGACGCCGAAGTGGCCGAAAATCCCGACGAATTGGTGGTCTATGGCGGCATCGGGCAAGCGGCTCGTAACCGTGAGTCATTGCAAAAAATCATCGAAATTTTGTTGGAATTGGACGAAGAACATTCGCTGTTGGTGCAGTCGGGAAAGCCCGTGGGCATCGTTCGTACGCATCCGCAAGCGCCCCGAGTGCTCATCGCTAACAGTAATTTGGTGCCTGCATGGTCCACGTGGGAGCATTTTAATGAGTTGAGGGCCAAAGGGTTGATGATGTACGGGCAAATGACGGCAGGGAGCTGGATTTACATTGGTACCCAAGGCATTTTGCAAGGAACGTACGAAACCTTTGTAGAATGTGGTCGTCAACATTTTGGAGGAGATTTACGGGGTAAATTGCTGGTAACGGGTGGTTTGGGCGGCATGGGTGGCGCACAGCCGTTGGCCGCAACGCTGGCGGGAGCCACGTTTTTGGGCGTGGATATTGACCCCACCCGCATTCAAAAACGCCTCGAAACGCGTTACATCGACCGCATGACGCACAGCTACGACGAGGCCGTCGGGTGGGTGCTGGAAGCCAAAGCCAAAGGCGAAAACGTGTCGGTGGGATTGGTGGGTGACATTGGCGATGTGCTGCATCAATTGTTGGAAGATAATATTATTCCCGAAATTTTGACCGACCAAACCTCCGCACACGACCCGCTGAACGGCTACGTTCCCCACGGAATGAGTTTGGGAGAAGCTCAACAACTCCGCCAAGAAAACCCTGCGGATTACCAACTGCGCTCCAAAAAAAGCATGGCTCGACACGTGGGTTTTATGCTCGAAATGCAAAAAAGAGGTTCGATTGTGTTTGATTACGGCAACAACCTGCGGGAATTTGCCCGTCAGGGAGGCGAACCCAATGCGTTTAACTTTCCTGGGTTTACGCCTGCGTACATACGGCAGTTGTTTTGCGAAGGCAAAGGGCCTTTTCGATGGGTGGCGCTGTCGGGTGACCCCGACGATATTCGGGTGACGGACGAAGCACTCATAGCCGCTTTTCCCGAAAACAAAGCCTTGATTCGATGGCTTACTGAAGCCCAAACCAAGATTGCGTTTCAGGGCTTGCCTGCTCGTATTTGTTGGCTGGGTATGGGCGAACGGGAAAAAGCGGGTTTGATTTTCAATGAGTTGGTGAAAACGGGCAAGGTGAAAGCCCCGATTGTGATTGGACGTGACCACCTCGACTGCGGCTCGGTGGCGTCGCCCAACCGTGAGACGGAGTCGATGCTTGATGGCTCCGATGCCGTATCGGACTGGACGCTACTCAACCTCATGTCCAATACCTCGGGCGGGGCAACGTGGGTATCGTTTCACCACGGAGGAGGCGTGGGTATGGGCTACTCCCAACACGCTGGCATGGTGGTGCTTGCCGACGGAACCGACCGTGCCGAAGCCTGCCTTCGACGGGTGTTGTACAACGACCCTGCCATGGGTGTGTTTAGGCATCACGATGCGGGTTACGAAAAAGCGAGCCACTGGGCCGATAAATTTGGGTTGAGACTATGAAACTAATCGGGCCATTTACGCAGGTAGTGACCTTGCAGGGTTTGCCCGAGAAGGGCGCCCTTAAAGACGAAGCGCTGGAGGTCATCAAACACGGCGGGGTGTTGCTCCACAACGGACGGATTCAGGCCGTGGGTGGGTTTGAGCCATTGGTAAAAGCGTACCCAGAGGCGACGGTGGAAGAAATCACTCAGCCGACGGTGCTGCTGCCAAGTTTTGTGGATTGCCACACGCATACCTGTTTTGCGGGAAGCCGTGCCAACGACTTTGCCGCCCGTAATGCGGGAAAAACTTACCTCGAAATTGCGGCAGCGGGCGGCGGGATTTGGAGCAGTGTAAGCCAAACCCGAGCCTGCGACGAACAAACCCTTTTTAAGCTGACCCTAGGGCGGGTAGAACGTTTTTTACAGCAGGGCATCAAGACGCTCGAAATCAAAAGCGGATACGGATTAGACCTTGAGAACGAGCTCAAAATGCTGCGGGTGATTGGGCGGGTACAACAGCGATTGGGAGCGAAGGCTCGCCTCGTGCCCACCTGCTTGGCGGCTCACATTAAGCCCAAAGACTTTGCAGGTTCGCAGGAAGCGTATTTAGCATGGATAACGGCAGAATTGCTGCCCCAAATCCGCACCGAGCAACTGAGTCAACGGGTGGATATTTTCGTCGAGCAATCGGCGTTTGGACTTGCCGAAAGCAGGCAGTTTTTGCAGAAAACCAAGGCGTTGGGCTTTGACCTGACGGTTCATGCCGACCAGTTTACGGCGGGAAGTTCGACCTTGGCCGTGGAGATGGGGGCTTTGTCGGCCGATCACTTGGAAGCGAGTACCGAAAAGGAGATTCATGCCTTGGCGCAGTCGGATACGGTGGCGGTGGTGTTGCCAGGGGCGTCGTTGGGCTTGGGTGAGCCTTTTGCTCCCGCCCGCAGGCTCTTAGATGCGGGGGCTTGCGTGGCCATTGCCTCCGATTTTAACCCAGGTTCTGCCCCAATGGGCGACTTGCTGACCCAAGCGGCTATTTTGGCTACCTACCAAAAACTAAGCACCGCCGAGGTACTGGCAGGGCTGACGTTCCGAGCCGCTAAGGCGTTGAAATTAAGGGAAGTTGGACGGGTTGAAGTGGGTTATACGGCTGATTTACAGGGCTATGCTTGCGCCGATTTTCGAGAAGTTCTTTACCAACAAGGGCGGCTGAAGCCGTATAGGGTGTGGTGATAGGAGAACAAAATTTACTTTTCAGCAATAGGATTTTGTTGAACTGAAACAACAAAATCTATCGTAACATCATTGTCTTCTGCAATTTCTTCGATTGTGAGCTTTCCTCTTTTCAAAGCTTTTAAAACATTATCTTTATTTTTTTGATTTATGACTTCTTTAATTCTCTTGTTTTCATTTTTAACAGCCAAAGCATTAGCTGAAAGTGTCATTTCGTAAGCTAATTTTTGTTCGGGAGTCATGTTACGCAAGTCAACTTCGGAGATAGCTTTTTTTAGCCATTCTTCACTCCAAAACTCAGGAAACTGCGAAGAATCGGTAATGTTGTGTAAGTTTTTCATCGTAAAAACCAGCTTATCTAAGTCATTTTTGACTTCATGTTCTTTTTTTGTGAATTTATCCAACTCCAAAGTTATAAACGTTAATTGATCATCAATGGTTTCGTTTTGAGCGTTACGTAATATCGCAATGTTATGATAGTCAGAAATTTGAGGGAATATTGTTTTTGCCAATATCCCGATACAATAAATCTTGGGTAAGTTTTCAAAGCGATACTCGCCTTTCTTTACAAGCGTATTAAACCGATGTAAAGCATAGAATTTCATTCGTTGAATAAACTCAGGATACTCACTTAATTGCATTTCCACGATGAAGTGTTGGTTATTTTCGTCAATGCAGGCAATATCATAAATCCCACTACGACTATCAACAGTAATAGCGGTCAATTCATTTTTGACAAAAGCTATTTCTTTGATAGCTAAAGGCGAATTTATTAGTGCTTGAAGTGCTTTTTTAAGAAAAGTAGTATCTGCTTCATTTCCGAATGTAGCTTTAAAGCCATAATCGGATAAGATTGAAATAAATCTACCGTTATCGTTTGCTATGTCCATATTACAAATCTAGTAAAAACTGCTGATTGTAAATAATCGTATCTTCATGTACCGCTAAAACCATACCCCATGCCTCACCCCCCTCAACCCAACCTCTGGCAAGGCCGCAACGACGGCGATGCCCCCGATTTGTGGCGCTGGCACCAAGTGGTGGAATGCACACCGCTGGCCGAACTCACCGCCCGTAAAGCCATTGCCATACTGGGCTTTGCCTGCGATGAAGGCGTGCGCCGCAACAAAGGCCGCTTAGGCGCGAGTGCTGCGCCGAGTGTGCTTCGTTCGGTTTGTGCCAATTTTCCAGCACATTCGTTGACCAAAGGAGCGCTGGTGGACGTGGGCGATTGCGTGTGCGAAGGCACGCAGCTCGAAGAAGCCCAAAGCGAACTGGCCGATGCCGTGGCGCAACTTGTTCAATTGGGCTACCAACCGATGGTGTTTGGAGGTGGCCATGAAGTGATGTACGGGCATTTTCGAGGTCTTCGGAAGGCGTTTCCCCGCCAAAGAATCGGAATCATCAATTTCGATGCGCATTTCGACATTCGTGAGCCTGACCCTGCGGTGGGGGCGAGTTCGGGGACGGGTTTTTGGCAATTGGCGCAGGAAGAAAGCGATTTTCACTACCTGGCTTTGGGGATTCAGACCAATAGCAATACCCAACGTTTGTTTGCTACCGCCAAGCACTACGGCGTAAAGCACCTCTTGGCCGACGATTTTTACCCCGAAAATCTCATGCTTATTCTGCACACGATTGCGACTTTCATGGCACGGGTTGACAAGGTCTATTTGACGATTTGCATGGACGTATTTGCGGCACCGTATGCGCCAGGGGTGAGTGCATTGGCGTACAATGGCTTGGTACCCGACCGTACCTTTCGGCAGGCATTGCAAGCCATCGTTTCGTCGCCCAAACTCGTGAGTGCCGACATCGCCGAGCTTAACCCCCGCCTCGACATCGACAACCGCACCGCCCGCTTGGCGGCTAGTTTGGTGTTTGAAATGGTAAATGCTGGGGTGAAGTAATTTTTATTATAATCAGCCAAATTAGGGTAAAAATGGGGTAACTTGGCTGGTTATAAATTTATAATCAGCCAAGTTTTATGAAAAAGAAAAATTCAAAGTGTTGATATACAGATGGTTTTCTGCTAATTATCTAGAAAACATAGATCACTCTGTGTTTATTCTAATGTGTTCTATGTGTTTTGAAATAAATGCAATAAACTTTACATTCATTTACCCCCTAAAACTCCACTCGGTAGTTCAAGACAGGAATGAGCGGTAACTGATACACCGTACGGATTTCGTTGAGGTTAGAATCAAAGAAATGGTTATAGACATTTTGGCGGTTGGTGGCATTCTGAAGATCGAGAGAAAGCGTACTGGTGAAGCCGTTTTTGTTGCGCTTCCAACTTACCCGTACATCCGACCGAAAATACGCATCCAATTTGTCTTGGTTGGTTTGGGCATCTATCCATACCGTTTGTCCTTGGCGGCGAGAAGCTGCAAGGTCGATGGGCGTGGTACGATAGCCACCCATGTAAGTGGTTTTGAGGTTGATACCCAGTACGTTATTTTTTCCTTGACCTAGTTGCCATTCTTTTCCCACCAACACATTCAAGGCACTTCCTGCGTCAAAACGCGTGCTGCGCCAAACTTCGTCGGAGCCTTGGTAGCGCGATTTGAAAATTGAGCCACTGACGAGGTAATAAAAGTTATTGTGTAAAAAACGCTCCAACGTAAGCTCAAATCCGTAGTTTTCGCCTCGTCCGTTGTTGGCCAACTGTTTGGAAATAAAGCCATCCGCAACGTTGAGAATAGAGATAGCATCACGCTGGTTGGCGCTGACAGGTACGCCGTACAGCGACTGGTAATAAGCCTCGGTTTTGAGGCGAGTGTGTTCGCTCAAAAGTCGGTCGTACGAAAAGACAAGGTGGTGAGCCTTGGTGAAATTAAGCGACTGGTTGGGGTAACGATTAGGAATATCATCAGCCGTTGGAGAATAAAAATACAAGGCGAGCGGATGCGTTTGGCTATGAAGTCCGTAGCCTACTGCCAACGATTGCCCCGTAGCCAAGTCCCATTTGACCGACGCCCGTGGTTCAATACTTTGGCGGTCGTTGAGGAATAAACGCAGGGTATGCACCCCAAGATTGGCCGTGAGTCGTTCGGTGAGTTTATAATTGGCTTGCGCAAAGACCTGAAGGGTAGCGGTTTGGCCTTTGGACGATACATAGCGTTCCCATTTCTTCGCTTCGGCATCCCACGCTTCTCGGAAAAAATCGTACGTTTGGTGACTCCAAATCGCCCCCGTACGGAGCGCAAGGCGGGCGCTGAACTTGTAATTGAGTGTACTTGATACCGATAATTTGTTGAGTTGATAGTGTTCGTCGTAGCGGGGTTCAAAAACGTAGTTATAGGTGTAGCGTTTTTGGGTAAACCCGTTTTCGTAGGCCGAATAAAGCACGACTGTTTTTAGTAACGCATTGGGACTGAAGTTAAGCGAGTGCGTTGCTCCCCAAGCTCCCGTATTGGACTTAAATTTTTCATCAAAACGCTTGTCGCCTTCGGTTTTCCAGAGCGTTGAATCGGCTTTGGCTACGCCCGTGCTGCTGCTCAATCCGCCAAAACCAAAGAGCGTAAATTTCCCCCATTTTTGGGTAGGAAGCGAAATGTTGTACGAAATATCCTGAAAACGCTGGGCAAAATCACCGACGGGAAGGCCAATTTTACTCAAAAGTTCGAGGGTAGAGTAGCGATAGTTGACCAAATAAGAACCTTTATACGTAGAAGAAAAAGGCCCCTCGGCAGCCACGTCTAGCCCTAACAATCCCGCCTGAACGGTGTATTCGCGCTTTTGATTGTTGCCTTTACGGAGCCTAAGGTCAAACACGCCCGAGAGCGCATTTCCGTATTCGGCGGAAAAAGCGCCCGTCATAAAGTCGGAGTTGGTCAATACCTGCGCGCTCAAAATCGAAATGCCCCCGCCCGAAGCGCCCAAGCTCGAAAAATGGTTGGGGTTGGGAATATCAATGCCCTCCATTCGCCACAGTAAGCCGTTGGGCGAGTTACCCCGAATGACAATATTATTACCCCCATCGTCGGCTGACATTACCCCCGCGTAAGCCGTCGCCATGCGTGCAGGGTCGTTGACAGCGGCGGCGTAGCGTTGAGTTTCTTCGACCGAAAACGTACGCGCACTTACGGTGGCCATGTCGTTGAGAGGCTTGTCTTTTTCAACGGTCGGTTTGACCGTAATTTCGGCTAACTGCGTGATGTCTTCTTCGAGGCCGATGGTTAAGACCAATTCTTTGCCCGCATTGACAGTGATATTGCTCATAACACTCTCTTTGTAGCCCATATACGTCACTTTCAACGTTTGACGGCCTATCGGCACGTTGGGTAAAGCAAAGTCGCCATCGGTGCTAGTGGTCGTACCTCGGAGTGGTTGGCTATTTACCAGTACAATGCTCGCCCCTGCAATGGGCGTTTGGAGGCTCTTATCTACCACTATTCCACGTATAGTTTGGGTAAGGGTTTGGGAATGAGTTATTTGTGGGGTGGAAAGTAAAAGGAAAATGATTGTGATGAAAACATACGAGTAACGCGAAAAAAGGTGATGGAAACGATTGTTTTTAAAACGGATGTAGCTTTGCATGGCTTTTGAGGATTGTGATTTTTTAACAAAAAGAATCCCGTCACCGAGCAAAAGCGGTGTTGTAAAAGGCGAGTACAATTTACTAGGCTACCCTACTGGGCGACGGGAGAAAGTTGACAGAGGTTTGTTTTCTTGGCTATTTGCTAAGATGACAACTCGCTACAGCAATCCCCCTACGCCAGTAGATCGAAAGTTTAAAAAAAATGCCTAGACCAAGGCCACAACGGCGTAAATAATCATGGCCAAACACAAAATTACTTTCATTACAATACCCGACAAAAAGCCTAAAAATGATCCAAAAGCAGCTTTTAAGGCTTTATCGAAGGCCATCCCGCCGATAAGTTCGCCCACAAGCGCCCCCAAAAAGGCACCTAAAAATATTCCTAAGGCAGGAATGACAAAAAAGCCAAGTAGCAGCCCCAACGTAGAGCCCCAAGTGCCGTATTGACTCCCGCCAAATTTTTTGATACCCCAAATTGGTACGTAATAATCCAGAACAGTGATGATGACTGTCACAAACCCAAAGGAGTACATTACCCATGAGCTCATGGTGGCGTAGCTGCAAAAATAAAGACACAACAATCCAACAAAACTTAATGGCGGCCCAGGGAGCGGAAGAACGGCACCCGCAAGCCCTACCAACAGCCCAGCAATGGCTAAAATGAGTAAAAGGATGTCCATGAAGTTAACTGTTTAAAAACTAACATTCAAATAACAGAAAAAACGCTTAGGCATCGTATCTTTGCCGACTAAATTTTGAGCTGGCGGAAGTTAAATGCTAACGAAAGCGGCTCAGTCACCAAATCTCTCACAACTAAAATGTCAAAAGTCTTAATCATAGGAGCAGGAGGAGTAGGGGGCGTGGTTGCGCACAAATGCGCAATGAATTCGCACGTTTTCACCGAAATCATGCTGGCAAGCCGTACCAAGTCGAAATGCGATAAAATTGCGGCTGACATCAAAGAAATGCACGGGGTAACGATCCAAACGGCCGCAGTAGATGCCGACATCGTGGCGGAGCTTGTGGTGCTTATCAAGTCGTTTCAGCCTAAAATGGTGATTAACGTGGCCTTGCCTTACCAAGACCTGACCATCATGGATGCGTGTTTGGAAACGGGGATTCACTACCTCGATACGGCCAACTACGAACCAAAAGACGTGGCAAAGTTTGAGTATAGCTGGCAGTGGGCGTACCAAGAGCGTTTCAAAGAGGCAGGCTTGATGGCATTATTGGGCTGTGGGTTTGACCCAGGCGTGACGCAGGTGTTTACGTCGTTTGCCAACAAGCACCAGTTTGATGAAATGCACTACCTCGACATCATCGACTGCAACGCTGGAAACCACGGAAAGGCATTTGCTACCAACTTCAACCCCGAAATCAACATTCGTGAGATTACGCAGCCAGGTCGTTACTGGGAAAATGGGGAGTGGGTGGAAATTCCTGCGATGAGCATTCACAAGCCGATTGATTACCCAGGCATTGGCCCCAAAGAAAGCTACGTGTTGTACCACGAAGAATTGGAGTCGTTGGTGAAAAATTTCCCAACGTTGAAACGCGCTCGTTTTTGGATGACGTTTGGGCAGGCGTATTTGACGCACTTAGAAGTACTTCAAAACGTGGGTATGACGAGCATTGCGCCGATTAAGTTTCAGGGCATGGACATTGTGCCGTTGGAGTTTTTGAAAGCGGTATTGCCTCCGCCAGATTCGTTGGGTGAAAACTACACAGGACAAACGTCGATTGGTTGCCAAATCAAAGGAATTAAAGACGGCCAAGATAAAACGTACTACGTGTGGAACAACTGCGACCACGCCGAGTGCTGGAAAGAAGTACGTGCGCAGGCGGTTAGCTACACTACAGGCGTACCAGCGATGATTGGTGCGATGTTGATGTTGACCAACGCCGATTGGATGAAAGCAGGGGTTTGGAACTGCGAAGAGTTAAATCCAGATCCATTCATGGACTTGCTCAATCAGCACGGTTTGCCGTGGCACGAGCAAATCAACCAGCCGTTACCGCACGAGTATTAGTCGATAAACGTGCCCGTGGTTACTTATAACCACGGTATTTATAGCCCTTCCAAGGTTTCAAATCTTGGAAGGGTTTATTTTTTTATTGCAAAGCAGTGGTCGTTGCGTTATATACAGGCCATATCCCTGGTTTAGGTACGCTTACACCTTTGGTTATTCCTTTGACACCATTATCTGGGCCAAAATAGTAGAGTGGATGTCCTCTAAATACCAATTGTTTACGCCCAAAAACGTCGATGACCGAGAAATCGCTGGTCGATAAATTGCTGGGTAAATCGGTCGGCATAGCAATTTCTGCAATCGGCCACGTAGGGTTGTTGCTAAAGTCCGATTTGGTATAAACGTTGGTGTTCTTTTTGTCGGGAACGTAGCCGTAGAGCGTTTTTCCAGCCGCATCCACCAAATAAATGGTTTTGCCCGTTCCTTCCGTATAATCCGACATGTAATTTTTACCGTCGTTTCCTACCAACTGCGCATTGGCAAAAAACAACGAGTACGATGGCTTGGCTACAAACCAAACGTTGTTGAGTTTTTCTCCTGCCACATCTCCCGATTTGGTATCACCCGCATAATAATAAAGCGGCCAGCCCTTGTAGGCGGTTTGTTTGGTACCGTCAGCACGCGTAATAGTCGTAAAATCGGTAGCAGTTAAGTTGGTTCCGAGGGTGGGTGTTTCTTTGTAAAATACGGGCCAGTTGGTCAAGCACGAACCTGAGCACTGCGATTGGCCTGTAATGTCGGAGGCAAAATAGTAAAGCGTTTTGCCGTTTTCTCCCGTAAGCACTTGCCCCAATGAGGTTTGTCCTAGTGATACATCGAAAGTAGGGGTACTGTCGGTCGTGGTACAACCAGCTACCAGTAATAAAACTGCTAACCCGACAGGCATACAGGAGTTTTTAATCGTACGGAATACGGATGACTTGTTCATAGATGTAAGTAATCGTTTAATGGTTTACTTACAATACGGACAACCAATCACGCAGGTTGCGTCACCGTTTTAAATTTAATTTGAGGATGTATAGTTTTACCCGCAGACTTTCGCAGATTTAACTCGCAGATTCCGCAGAAAAAGGGCTCAATGAAGGAATTCATCTGCGCTTTCTGCGGCTCTAAATCAGCGCCAATCTGCGGGTAAATAATGAAATTAGTGGGATATGAGGTTCAAATTATCCTACTACTTCCTTATACTGCATTCGATAGAGGTTGGCATAAAAACCGTCGTGTTCGAGTAGCTCGTCGTGCGTGCCTTTTTCTTTGATTTGGCCTTTGTCAAGCACAATGATTTGGTTGGCTTTCTGAATCGTGCTAAGGCGGTGGGCAATCACGATGGCCGTGCGGCCTTTCATGAGCTTCTCAATGGCATTTTGAATCAATTCCTCGGTTTCGGTATCGACCGACGAGGTAGCTTCGTCCAACACAATGATTTTGGGGTCGTGTACCAACGCCCGTACAAACGAAATCAACTGCCGTTGTCCTACTGAGAGTGTTGCTCCACGTTCCATTACGTTGTAGTCGTAGCCACCAGGAAGGCGCTCGATGAAGTCATGCGCGCCAACGAGCTGAGCGGCTTCGATGATTTGAGCACGACTGATGTCAGGGTTTCCAAGGGTGATGTTGTTGTGAATAGTATCCGAAAACAAAAACACATCTTGCAGTACCACGCCGATATTGTGACGCAGCGCTCCCAATTCGTACTGGTGAATTTCTACGCCATCCACCATGATTTCGCCTTTATTTATATCATAAAAACGGCTCAATAAATTAATGACCGACGATTTACCCGCGCCCGTTGCTCCCACAAAGGCAACGGTTTGACCTGCTTTTACATCAAACGAAATATCTCTGAGGACGTATTCTTCTTCGTTGTAGGCAAACCACACGTTTTTAAACGATACTTCACCGCGCAGTTGGGTAGGGGCGTAGGTTCCGTTATTGACCGTATAATCGTCGCTATCAAGCAATTTGAGGATGCGGTCGGTACTTACAATCCCCATTTGAAGGGTGTTAAATCGGTCGGCTAGCATTCGTATGGGCCTGAAAAACAGGTTGGTAAACATGATAAAAGCCGTAACCGTCCCGAAGGTAATGTCGTTGTGGAGGATTTCGCGGGCACCGTACCACACAATCAAGCCCGTAGCAGCGGCCGCAATCACGTCGGCAACGGGGTAATACACCGAATAATACCAAATAGAACGAATATGAGCGTCGCGGTGTACGGTATTGATTTTTTGAAACTTATCCAGTTCGATTTTTTCGGCGCTGAAAATCTGCACGATGTTCATACCCGTAATGTGCTCTTGTACAAAGGCATTCAGATTAGAAACGGCCGTTCGTACCTCGTTGAACGAATCTTTGATTTTCTCCTTAAAAATGTATGTACTTATCAACATAAAAGGTACCGTGGCCAAACTTATCAAGGACAACCGCCAATCGGTATAAAACATGACGCCAATGATCAGTACCAATTGCAAAATATCGCCCGCTACGGCCGCCATGCCGTCGCTAAAAACGTCCGAAAGTGTTTCCACATCCGATACGGTACGCGTCACCAAGCGTCCAATGGGTGTTTGGTCAAAAAACTTAAGCCGAAGGTTGAGGATTTTTTCGTACAACTGCACCCGAATGTCGCGAATGATATTTTGACCCAACCAGCCCGCCAAGTAGGTATGAATGAACTGAATAATGGCTTGAAAAAACAATAAACCTACCATGACAGCCAGCATCTTAGCCAGGCCGTTGTAATCGCCCGACGCAATTTGATTGTCGATGGTATAGCGAAAAAGGAGTGGACTAAGCGGTGAAAGCGCTGCACTCACCAAAATGAGCGTTACGAGGGTATAAAATTGTTTCTGGTAAGGCTTAACAAACGTAAACAGGCGACGCAGGGTAGGCAAGTCAAAAATCTGTCCACTCTTTTTTTCTTCGTTCATAGCTTAAAGGGAAATGTATTTTACTAACCCAATTTACGTGGGTAAGAGTTTCGGAGAGTGGGGTTAATTTTTTACGGACTTAACTTTCGGGCTGTTTTTGCCGACAAAACAGGTTGACTTCAGCATTAATAAATAAAGGAAAATGCGGTAAAGGTGAACCAAAAGGTGCTGAAACATGGAAATACCTTTGAAGAGTTTTGGTAAGAACCCGATAATCAAACCCCATGTGTGCCCAAATGTAATTCCCTGCTTTGTTGAGGGTTTTATGGCGGTCGGTGGGCGGAGTGCCTAAGGTCGAAAGCAAAACATTTTTAGGTGTTGCATCGTAGGCACCCCATCGGCGGGTCATACGGAAAAGGCCACGAATGAGGGCTACAAGATATAATTCATTGGGTACAGCCACGACTAGGATACCTTTGGGGGACAGAAGTTGCTGCACAGTGCTAAGTTCAACGGCCATGATTTCGTCGGGGAGATGTTCAAACACTTCGAGGCAGAAAATGAGGTCGTAATGCTGGGACAGAATCTGTTCTTTGTTAAATGTAAGCTTATCTTGAGGCGTAAGGTTTACATTCGTTCTGGCTTCCGCTATGTATTTTTCACTTGGATCGAAACCAATGTAAGTAAAACTAGGAAAGCTTTCTTTCAAGTATTTGTACAATTCAGCGTTTCCACACCCAAAATCCAGAATGTGTAGATGAGGATGGGCATTGAAAGTTTGGGTTAATTTTTTGGCGACTTCTTTGAGCCGCTGGCGTTGAAGGTATCGTTTAACGGGATTTCGGTCTTTGAAAGTCAGTTCAGAATAGTTCATGTAATGGTAAGGTAAAGAGGCTTAAAAGAACGACGAAGATAGGCTAAAAAACAAAAAACCCCGCCAAAGACGGGGTTTTTTAGTGCTATGTATTCCAAAAATCAGATTTCTACGCCTTTAACGGTTTTGATAATACGAGCTGCCACTTTGTATGGATCAGCAGCTGAATTTGGACGACGGTCTTCCAAGTATCCTTTCCAACCTTTCTTCACTGCAACGATAGGGATACGGATAGATGCACCGCGGTCTGATACACCGTATGAGAATTGGTCAATTGATTGTGTTTCGTGCTTACCAGTTAAGCGGAGGTGATTGTCAGCACCATATACTGCGATGTGCTCAGCAACAACTGGAGCAAACGCTAAACAGATTTTATCGAAAGTTTCTTTGTTACCTGCTGTTCTCAAGATAGTGTTTGAGAAGTTAGCGTGCATACCAGAACCGTTCCAGTCAGTATCGCCGAGTGGTTTACAATGCCAGTTGATACCTACACCGTATTTTTCACCCATACGCTCCAACAAATAACGAGCTACCCAAATTTGGTCTCCAGCGTCTTTTGCACCTTTAGAGAAGATTTGGAACTCCCACTGACCAGCTGCTACTTCGGCGTTGATACCTTCAACGTTCAAGCCAGCTTGGAGGCAATATTCAAGGTGTTCTTCGATGATGTCACGTCCGTAAGCATTTTTTGCACCTACAGAGCAGTAGTATGGGCCTTGTGGGGCAGGATAACCATTGGCTGGGAAGCCAACAGGTTTGTTAATTTCGATGTTCCACAAGAAATACTCTTGTTCAAAACCAAACCAAAAATCGTTATCGTCATCTTCGATAGTAGCGCGGCCATTCGACTCGTGTGCTGTACCATCAGAGTTCAACACTTCGCACATTACTAAGTAAGCAGGCGTACCTAATTTAGAACGCTCTGGGTCTGGGCAAATGAAAACAGGCTTCAACAAACAGTCAGACGAACCGCCTGGAGCTTGTTCTGTCGAAGAACCATCGAATGACCACATGTCGCAGTCTTCCAACTTACCCGAGAAATCATTCTCAATCTTAGTTTTACTACGCAAACTTTGAGTGGGCTTGTAGCCGTCTAGCCAGATGTATTCTAATTTAGCCTTTGCCATTGACAATAAAATTTAAGGTGGTTGAATAAATCAGTTTGGTGTTGTTGTACTTTTTACGGATTCAAAAGTAAGGTGTTTTTTAATAAACACCAAATAAAATTTTACATTTTTTAATATTAGCCATCTATTATGAAAGAAAATTGTTAAATTTTATATAAATACACTAAAAAATTGCACAAATCTAAGTTTGTTCAAAAAGTGCCTATATCGTTTAGTGAAAATAGAAATGTGTAAAAAGTAAGAATGAAAAAAAGGTGATACACTGATAATTTTGGTAAAAGTACAAAATTTAGGATAAATACGCACTAGGACTTTTAAGCCTATTGGAATGCAAGAGAAAACAAAACCCCGTACTTCAAGGCTGAAATACGGGGTTTGTCAATAAGTGGGAAAGAGAAGATTATTTGGCTTTTCGCTCAATTTCCCGAAGATTCTCCATTTTCTTGAGGCGTAAAAATCCATTGATGTCTTCGAGGTGTTCTCTGACGCGTTGGTTGCCAAATTCATATACTTTTTCGGCCAGGCCGTCTAAGAAGTCACGGTCGTGCGAAATCAAAATGATGGTGCCGTCAAATGCCTTGAGGGCGTCTTTTAAAATGTCTTTGGTTTTAAGGTCGAGGTGGTTGGTAGGCTCATCGAGAATGAGGAGGTTGACGGGCTCCAACAACAGCTTAATCATGGCCAAACGCGTACGTTCGCCTCCCGAAAGTACGCCTACTTTTTTGTTGACACTATCGCCACCAAACATAAACGCGCCCAAAATATCTTTGATTTTGGTGCGAATCTCGCCCACAGCAATGTTATCAATCGTCTGGAAAACCGTCAAGTCGGGGTCGAGTAACGACGCTTGGTTTTGGGCAAAATACCCAATCATGGAGTTGTGCCCAATTTTGAGATCGCCTTGATATTCCAGTTCACCCATGATGGCCTTCACGAGCGTCGATTTCCCTTCCCCGTTTTTCCCCACAAACGCTACTTTTTGACCGCGCTCAATGGTGATACTCACGTTTTTGAAAACCAAATGGTCACCGTAGGTTTTGCTCAAATCTTCCACGATGACGGGGTAGTTGCCTGAACGGGGCGCAGGTGGGAATTTCAAATTGAGGGCAGAGGTATCTACTTCGTCCACTTCCACGATGTCCAGTTTTTCCAGCATCTTCACCCGCGACTGTACCTGCAGTGTTTTGGAATACGTGCCTTTGAAACGCTCGATAAACTCGGTGGTTTCGGCAATCATTTTTTGCTGGTCGCTGTACTGCTTCTGTTGTTGCTCCAAGCGTTCTTTGCGAAGCTGCAAATAGTGCGAGTAGTTTACCTTATAATCATAAATCCGCCCCATGGTGATTTCGATGGTGCGGTTGGTGATGTTATCAACAAAGGCACGGTCGTGAGAAATCACAATCACCGATTTGGCGGTATTGATCAAAAACTCTTCCAACCACTGAATCGACTCGATGTCGAGGTGGTTGGTAGGCTCATCCAGCAAAATCAAATCGGGGGTTTTGAGCAAAATTTTAGCCAGCTCAATACGCATCCGCCAGCCACCGCTAAACTCATTGGTTTTACGGGTGAAATCAGAACGCAAAAAGCCCAAGCCGAGCAAGGTCTTTTCGACTTCGGCATCGTAGTTGACTTCTTCGGTCGAGTAGTATTTTTCGCTCAATTCCGACACCCGCTCAATGATGGCCATGTAGTCGTCGGAATCGTAGTCGGTACGCGTTTCGAGCTGGTGATTGAGGGCATCAAGCTCGTTTTTCATTTCTTGCGCTTCGGCAAACGCCTTGAGGGCTTCCTCAAACACCGTAGCATCATCGACGGTGAGCAGGTGCTGCGGCAAGTAGGCGATGACGGCGTCGTTGGGGGCCGAAATTTTGCCGCGCGTAGGCTTATCTGCCCCCGCAATGATTTTAAGGAGCGTCGATTTTCCTGCTCCATTTTTGCCCATGAGGGCGATTCTGTCTTTTTCGTTGATGTTGAAGGTAATGTCGCTAAACAAAGCCCTTCCCCCAAACTCTACGGTTACGTTATCTACTGAAATCATTCAATTCGGTTTTTGAGCCGCAAAGATACAAGGAAAAGACCTGTTTTACGCCCCATTACACCAATCAAAAGACTTAAAAGTATAAAAGCGAAACTTATCCATTTCAAACGAGTGACAAGGGCAAGGGTTTTGAAAGGGTAAGAAATGTCTTGAAGGATTTGTCCTAAAAGGATATTTTCGACCACATCAGCCAAAAACAAAACAAAAATCACCAGTAAGCAGCACCTAAGTAAGGTGTTTGTCAAAAGTAACGTTTGTGCCTGCATTTCACGATAGACCCAGATTCCAAGTAAAAATGGATAGCAAATGAGGTACCAATAGTCAAGATGAACGACCTCAAGAAGTTGGCGTTTTTGGATAGAAGTAAGCAACTCAAACCGCTCCTCTAAACACTCGGCGGTAGGCCAGAAATTACAAGTAGCGTCTAAATTTCCCTGAAAAATAGCCGCTGTTGTAAGAAATAGGTAAGCCGTTAGACCACCTACAACGATGAAGAGAAGTGAAATTTTCATGGCTATGGTTTTTGGCGATTGATGGAACGATAAACGTGTTTATAGTCGGAGGGCTGACCGTGAATGCAGTCGAGGTAGGTTTGGGCAATGGTTCTGAATTTGTGAGGTTGAGGGTGAATCTCGTCTGTCCATTCATTTTTTTGCACTAACCCCCGCGAATCAACGTGAAATAGACGTCCTTTAGCCGTTGGGTGAAGCTCCATGAATTTTTCTTCAAGTTCAATCATCATTTCGTTGAAGAAATACATGCAAGCATAGAGAATATCCAGTTGCAATTGTTCACCAAATAATTTCTTAAAAATCAACGGTTTTTTCAACCACCAGCCATGCCCAATCCAGCGTAAGACAGGAATGTACCATTTGAGTGGGTTGATTCCCCAACCTTTATTGTCGGAAGGCACTAGAAAATCGTAGCCTTGGGTAATGATTTTTAGGTCGGGAAATTTTTCTCTGCCGCCTACCAACAAACTATGAAAGAGCGAATAATACTGCAAACGAAAGAGCATCATCAACGCAAAAAAGTCTTTGGATAAATAGCCAATGGCATCGTTCCACCTCTTTTCGTCTGGTTTTCGGGTATCCAAACTCACTTCTTTGGATAGTAGGTATGGTTTTTCGTGGGCGTTTGCGATTAGATGCTGTGCCCAAGCGCTGTGTGTTAACTCCGAAGTTTCATTGAACCGATGAGATACCATAAGCGCCATTCGACTCATTCCCCCTACGTCATTTCCCCCACCGCTCATCAGAAAAAAGTCGGGTTGGTGGACTGACAGCCCATTGACATATTCCCTGGATGCGAGAATATTGACCAGCCAATCGGAGGCCGAAGCAAGGCTGAAAACAGCCGTGTTTTTGTCCATACTAATCCAGTCGAGGATGTCCGTCAGGATGAGTGGATAATTAAACCAAGAATCACCTTCTGCCACCACTTTTTTGAGGTTACCTTGGGGCGGACGCATAATTTTCTTGACATACAAGTCTTTACGACGGTCGTTTTTGAGGCTATTGAGCCATCGTGTAGCTCCTTCTACCGCCGACCGCTCAAGTAATGTAGCTTCATCCATGTCAAAAACCGATTGAGTGATGGATTTTAGGTCGTCGCTCGAGGCTATTTGCATGAGATGGTTGAGGTCGTAGTGGGTAATTCGGTTGCTGGTTAGTTTTTTTATTAAGCAGTCTTTATCACCTGCGGGACAATCCGAGAATAAGTTCATGGTGTTTAGGGGTGTTAGGTTTAGGAAAACAGTGGTCGTACCTATGAATCTTTTCCAAGCGTCTTACTTTTCAACGAATTTCTGATATTGACGACATTTTTGAGCATATCAAACCAAAAAGGAGCTCCCGCGTTGATTGCCCCAATACTAATCAATAGACCCGCCAATTTTCGTATCCAATAGGCCAGCCAAGCGCCTATACCATTTTTGGTGCAAGTCGGAAGCTTTTCTAGTTGCCACCCCAACGGTATCGTCGTATTTTGGGTAACTTCCTCGCGGAGGTTTACCAACAATGTGTCTATTTTCTGACTAATGTTGTTGAGTTGAAGGGAATCTTTTCCTGCTAATTCTTTTTTGAGCGAGTCTGTTGAAGCGTTGGAAATGATGCTGTTGGCGGCTTGTAAATACGCCTGTCGAGCCTCTGGGTTTTGCCAGAGGTATTGAGAAATGGTTAGCGTATCAATATTTAATAAAGTGCAAAATGCAATCCCCGACAAAAACGTCCATAACTGTACGCGACGCTTGTACCAATCGGAAGTGCGTTCCATCGACTCGTCGAACCACTGGTCAATGGCTTTTTGGAAGGCTTCAATTCGTTTACTAGCGTCTTGGACAGTAGCTTTCACTTCGTTGAGAATGGAAAGAAGGCGCGTTTTAAGGTCAGAATCGGGTAGTGCATTGAGACTTTGCTCGATTTCTTCCAACGTACCGTCAAAATTGATGGGATGGTCAGCCACCAATTTATTGAGTACATCAAAAAGCACTTGCCGAAAAGTTCGATTGGAGATATAGGTAGGTTTGTCTCGTCGTTTGTAAATACCCCACACGTTGGTGTCTCTTTCGAGGGCTTGAATGAGCGGATGCGTATGAAATTTCTGACCCAGCGTATTGTCATTAGCAGACGACAACATTTGGCTGATACTATTGCGGAGCTGTTGTGCCCTCGTGTGCAGGAGGGCGTCAATCCATTCGTTGATAACAGTACAGGCAAGGCTTACTACCAAAAAAATCACAATAAGCCCAATAAGCACGTCGAGTGAAGTTAATACATTCATAATTAGTTGAGTTTAGGGAGGTGAAGGTAGTAAAAGTTGGGGTTAATACAAAGGTAATGGAAGCGTTGGCTCTTTCCACAGGGGAGAAGGCTCGTATTGAAGCAGGGATCGTTACGGAAAAAATACGGGAGATTTCCCCGCTTACTACCGTGGGTTTCCCGTACAAAAAAAAATACTATGCTAATACCTTTGCGATGAGTAAGTTCTTAGGTAACTTACGGAAGTAACCAAAATCTATGTCAAACCCTTTAATTTTTTACTAAGATGTCAATTTTAATATCAAGAGAAAGTTTGTTGACGTTAGGTAACCCATTTCCAAATGTATCGTCTTTTCAAGAGGCATTAAACTCTTACAACAAAAGATTGTTTGATTTTAATAATGTTGCAGGAGTTCATTTGTTAAATGACCCCAGGGTAATCTATTTTAAAATAGAAACTTTTCAACAAATTATCAATAGTGGTGTAACCCACTTAGTAGTTCGATTTGGATGCGAAAATAGAGAAAATCAGTATTGTAATCTTTCGCTGGTACTATGTGGAATGAACCGAGGTGTTGAGGTCGTGCAAACAAAGCATTATATTGGAAATTCTCGAATGGTTATTGGAAATGATATTACACACGAGGATAGTGGTACTATTAATGATTGGAAGTCAAAAGAAGATAACTATGTTAACAGAATTTTGAAATTATCAAGTAATAATAGCGGACGTAATGAATTTTTAGTTGACCACGTAATATATACCCATGGCGTTGCATATGAAATTGGTGAATTACGTAGTGAATGGTTCGATAGTGCGGTTAGTGATAAAATGGTAGATGTTGCTTGTTATTTTGTTAAAGTAGAAAACCATTTATCAGTTGCTTTTGCTGATGCTAGAATTAATCCACGTTTAGTAACCATAAATGACGTTGTTTACGATTTCGGCCAAGGTTGCTGCCCTCCTCAATAAATATACTTTATGAATACAGTAAATCATATTTACATGGCAATCCTGTCAGGTTGTTTCTTGACAGGGTTGATTTTTTACAAATCATTTATAAATCCAACTAAAATAATGTATTTTTATGTAGCTATAACTTTTTTAACAGAAATGTTTGGGTATTACTCTCTATATTTGAGTTCAGAAAAAAAGGTTAATTTTTTGTTATATAATATTTATGCTCCTATAAGTTTTCTAGTTATAAGCGTATATTTTTGTAAAATAATAAATGAAAAAAAAATAAAAAAAGTGATTTTTTTAATGATTCCATTAGTAGTAAGTATAAGTATTTTTCTTTCTTTTAGTTATTCAAATAAAATGCTAAATTATAGGGTTTTGTTGTTTTCAATGGGAGTTTTGATTGTTTATAGTGTTGTTTTCTTTAGGCAACTTTTAAATTCAGGAGATTCTTTTTTTGAAAATCCTGATTTTTGGATTGTAACAGGGATTTTATTTTTTTATACTGGGTATTTCTTCCTTTCAGGTTTTATCAATTACATTGCTACAAAAGATGCGGTACTAGCAAGAAAATTGTTTACAATCAACCACTTACTTAACATTATCTATTATTCACTCATAACGTATGGTTTTATATGTCAGCGGAAGTTAGCGAAGTCGTCATCATAGTATTGGCAGGGACTTTCTTAATGCTACTTTTGGTGACATTTATTGTTTCATTTTTCTTTTTACATCAACGCCGTCAAACTCAAAACCGCCAAGACAAAGCCGCCATGCAAGCAGCCTTCCAACAAGAAATCCTGCAAACACAGTTAGAGGTGCAAAACCTCACCATGCAGCAGCTAGGGCGGGAGTTGCACGATAACATTGGGCAGTTGCTGTCGGTACTGAGGATAAATCTCAATGTATTGGAAGAAACGGTAGAGGACGAAGGAACGAAAGTGCAGATAGCGGAAAGTAATCAGATTGTCGAGCAGACCATCGCCGATGTGCGGGCGCTTACCAAAAGCCTCGATGGCGATTTTGTCAAAGATTTTGGGTTGATCGACAGCCTTTCGCACGAATTACTGCGGATTCGTAAAACCCGCCGCTACCAAACCGAGATTATTACTTCGGGCACAGCTTACTCGCTCGGGTATCAGCACGAAATTGTCTTGTTTCGGATAGCGCAAGAAGTAATCAACAATGCTCTCAAACACGCCGCCGCCACTACCTTGCACGTATCCGTAGGGTATGAGCCCACAAATTTTGAAATTACTATTAAAGATAATGGTAAAGGATTTGATTACGAGGGTGTTATGAGAAACGAGTTGAGCAAGTCGGGGGCGGGACTGCGAAATATCCAACGCCGCGCCGAGCTTATTGGCGGAAAGTGCGTAGTGGAAAGTAAAATAAACGAAGGGACTACCGTTTGTATTAAAATTGAACATTTTCCAGTGGGGAATTAAGGGGCTGTATGAAAACTACGATTGCAATTGTCGATGATCATGAGTTGATGGCTAGAGCGCTGTCGGGTTTGGTTCAAAAATACGAAGCCTACGAGGTGTTGTATGAAGCAACTAATGGTGAAGAACTCATTAAGCACATCAAACTTGGCATGATTCCCCAAATTGTGCTGCTCGACATCAACATGCCCGTGATGGATGGCTACGAAACGGCGATGTGGCTCAAAAATAACCACCCCGAAATCAAGATTTTGGCTTTATCCATGAATGACAACGAAGCGTCCATCATCGGAATGCTTCGCAACGGCGCGCACGGATACCTGTTGAAAGGCTGCAAACCCTTTGAATTAAAACAAGCGCTTGATTCTCTGGTAGAAAGAGGGCGTTATTACACCGATTTTGTCACGAGTCAGCTCATTAAAAGCTTGAATCCTGAAACGTTGCTGGATCCTGTGGCCGCTTTGCACCTCAATGACCGAGAGATGGATTTTGTCCGTTTGGCGTGCAGTGACCTCACCTATGTGGAAATTGCTGACAAAATGTGTGTCAGTCCGCGTACCGTCGATGGGTACCGAGAGAGTGTTTTTCAAAAAATGGGGGTCAAAACCCGCGTCACGATGGTGATGGAGGCTGTTCGTCTGAAAATCGTGGAACTTTAAGGCTCGTAATAATACCCAAAAATAATCCCCATTTCGTCTTCACTCGTCAGACCAAATCGTACTGCTTTGGTCGTAGTATTGTTGTAGGTAATCTCCGACATCAACCCTTCGCCTTTTTTAAATTCCAACGCCACGGGGAAATTTTTAATCACAGGGTGTTCCCAATCGGTACTTTCGTAAACCACTTCACCGTCGCGAGCGCCTCCCACAATTTTAATGACAAATTTTTCGCCGAGTTTATGATTGTGCGACGTGAGCATGAGTACTTTCGTGGGTTTTGAAAACAGAAAGTTCTTCGTCACTACCGTCCGTTTGCCTGCGGGCAGGTTGAGATCTTGGTTGTTGAGGTCAAGCGAATTGGCCACAATTTTTACCTTCGACTTGTCGATTTTATACAAGTTGACATACACCTCTCCAGGAATTTTACCCGAAGTTTTGTTGACATAATGCGAGTTGAAATCAAACGAATAATTGGCAGGAACCCGAAGCGCAATGCCATCGGGGAAGCTATAATCATGTTCTTGGGTTTGCGTTCCTGCCCAGAAGACGTGGTTTTGCATACTCAAAAAAGTAAGCAAATTGCTGGTGCCATCGGCATTGCGTAAATCACGTACTTGCCCTAAAGACGGAAGATTTGCTTGGTTTTTGAAATCGTACAAAATAAAGTGGTGGCTTCCTGGGCGCATCCGAGATTGAATCCGATTGATGTACAATTCGGTGGTATTACCGACGGGTTTTCTGACAAAAATCTCCCGCTCAAACGTGTTTGAAACCTCAAAGGGTTCAAGGTGAAGTTGAAAGCCGTCATTTGGATTAGGCGCTTCGAGGGCAGTAAAATTACTGCCAAATCCTGAGCCGCAAAGTGGGACGGAATTAGTGATAAGTGCCGCATCGACCGACCCGCCCGACCGTGGCGCACCTGCTTCAATCCATTTGCGAACAAACTCAATTTCGCCCACCGAAAGGCTATTGGCGCCCAAAGGCATGGGGTTGCCGTACTGACGCCCCGCCAATAATGAGGCCCCACTGCAATTGATTTTGGTAAACAAAAAGCTTTTCGCAACATCCCCTGGCGTAATCAAGCGCATACCATCGTCTTTAGCGACGGTGTTTTTTGGGAATTTATTAACTAGATTGTCGTAAGAGACTTTGCTGGTAAGTACAAGGCCGTGTTGTTTGTAAGAAGCGTCTTGTTCGGACGAATGGCAGCCCGACGTGGCGCACGATTTATCGAAAATTTGGGTCTGAACCAATTTGAAAGAGCCTTCTTCTAGCACTGTTTCCGATTCGGTATGGCACGAAATCAGAACGATAAATAGGGCTGAAAAGAGAAGTAGTAAAGTAAGGAAACGGGTTTTCATGCTAAAAAATCTTAAAATCGTGTGAAGATAACGAATAAAAGTAAATTGTTGATGTTCAGGTTATTGATGTGAGGATTAAATTTTCAAAGTACATACGCCGTGTCATTGATTACTTCGTGACATTGGTTACTTCGTGGCATTGGTTACATCTAACCAATGCAGAGGTTTCTCAAAACCTCGTGCTGATTTTTCTTATGAAGGTTTTGAGAAACCTAATTCTTCTGGATATGAGTATCCAGAAGCACGTGTATTGTGGCATTGATTACTTCGTGACATTGGTTACTCCTAACCAATGCAGAGGTTTCTCAAAACCTCGTGCTGATTTTTCTTATAGAGGTTTTGAGAAACCTGAATCTTCTAGATATGAGTATCCAGAAGCACGTGTATCGTGGCATTGGTTACTCCTAACCAATGCATAGGTTTCTCAAAACCTCGTGCTGATTTCTTATGAAGGTTTTGAGAAACCTGAATCTTCTGGATATGAGTATCCAGAAGCACGTGTATCGTGACATTGGTTAGGAGTATCCAGAAGCACATACGCTACGTAGCCAGCAAGACAGAAGCACGTGCTAGTTCCTGCAAACATTTTATGCACAAACAACCTTCATACTGCGTACGCAAATCAGAAAGTGTTTGTTCGGATAGCGTGATTTCTGAACAAACACACGAACCCTGTGTTGTAAGCTGACAACGAAATGCTTGCCCACAGCGAGGGCAAACTGGAATTGGGCTTGAATTTGAGGAAGTTGCCATAAAATGGAAAAAAAATTTCGCAGGTTGTTTGATATATAAAAAACTTATATATATATTTGTTCACACAATTTAAGAAAATAGTAAGAAAACGAGCTAACAACCGATTTTATGGAAGCATCAAGTAATGAATTTTTACGAGGCACGCTCAAAACGATAGTATTAAAGCTTTTGGCCGAACAAGGACGTATGTACGGATATGAAATTACGCAGTCGGTCAAAGAGCGTACGAGCGGTGAAATAACGCTAACCTTTGGCGCGTTATATCCTGTGTTGCACAAGCTTGAACAAGACGGATTCCTGATGACAGAGTCAGAAGAAGTGGATGGACGGCTTCGCAAGTACTACTCGCTTACTCCGAGTGGAAATGCGACAGCCGTTCAGAAAGTATCTGATTTTGAGCGCTTTGTTGAAGCTATGCAAAGCTTGTTAAGACCCCAAAATGGGGAAATATCTCTCGCTAAACTCTGATTTTGGAATTGAATTCATAACCACTACCGACATGAAAAAATTAACTCCGCAACAACTTAGCACACTGCACGACCATCTTATTCGGCAAAACACCAATGATCGCTTAGTTTCCGAATTGCTCGATCACTTGGCTTGCGAAGCTGAAGAGTACCTCTGGAAAGGTTATAACTTTGATTTGGCGTTGGCAAAAATTACGCAAGAAGCCAACTCTATGGCCGTAAAGTACCTCCGAGATACCTACCAGCACGAGGTTGCCATGACCGAAGAACAACTTCAAAATGCGAGTTTGGACGATATTATCTTTGAGTTTCGCAACAAAGACTACGGTGCTTACGACCTGCGCCAAGCCTACCCATTTGCCTTGCGTAGTGCCTTAATTTTGGGAATTGGGTTGTTTTTGATGATGATGGCGTTTTTGTCGGGAATCGTCAAAGGCTCTTGGGACTTCTATTCTCCTTCAGGTTTAATGTGGGTGCTTGGCGTATCAGGGGTAGCCTATTCAATAGGCTCTTGGTTCCTGAAAAGCCAACAACTCAAGCAGTTGACAACCACTTAATTTGAAAATTGGTTAATTAATAACTGATTGATTTACAGCCATGAAACTGCTTCAATGGAAGTGGTGCGGTATTGCTTTGTGTTTTTTTGTTTCATTGTCGGTAGTGGCACAAAACAATACTTCACGCGAGCCCGTCTTTTCATTTGTGGAGCAACCCCCATCGTTTAAGGGTGGGAAGGATTCTCTATCTCTTTTTTTGAGAAAACACTTTGTCAATCCCGAAGCGGCCAAAAGTGCCAACGTGAATTGTAAAGTGATGGTCAAGTTTATTGTAGAACCTACAGGGCAGTTGTCCGATATTGAACTAGCTTGGAGTGCTGGTCATGGCTGCGATGAAGAGTCTCTGCGGGTTGTAAAATTATTTCCTCCTTGGGAACCTGGGCGGCAAAGCGGAAAAGCCGTGCGGGTTCGAGTTCATTTGACTCTTAACTATCCGTTTCAATAAAATAGCCTAAATACAACCATGAAGACAACAGTTTTAGCAGCGTATGATACGCTGGATGACATCGTTTTTGCCCAAAGGAATCAAGCCTATGGGGCGTATGAACTACGGAAGTCGTACCCTAAAGTGCTCCAAAAAGCGCTTATTATTGGAGTTACGGTGTTTTTGCTTATGTTGCTCGTTCCGACCATCTATGGAAAACTAAAAACGAATGAGCTGGCGCAAATAAACATGAAAGAATACACGCTTGAGAAAGTGCAAATGGAGAAAAAAGAAGAAAAGCCGCTACCCGAACTCGAAAAGCCCAAGGAAGAACCTAAGGTGGCGTCGGTTCGGTATCGGGTACCTGAAGTGGTTGAAAATCCGCCTATTGAGGAGATTCCTCCTATGGTAGAGGACTTGGAAAAAGCCAATCCAGGACAAGAAACGGTAGCAGGAACATCGGACGAAGTGGCGGTAGTGGCGCCCGTGGAAGATGCGCCTGCTCCCGAAATTACAAAATCGGTGGAGGTGGAAACCAAAGAACCCGAAGTATTTGAACGCGTGGAGGTTGATCCTGAGTTTGCGGGAGGAATCAATGGCTTACGTACATTTTTGATGAATAATTTAAGGTACCCGTCGCAAGCACAACGCAGCAACGTGCAAGGAAGAGTCTATCTGAGTTTTACGGTTGAGCCAGATGGTTCGCTTTCCAACATTAATGTTACCCGAGGAGTTGGGTTTGGTTGCGACGAAGAAGCCGTGCGTGTGATGAAACTCATGCCCAAATGGAAACCTGGCAAACAGTCGGGACGGGCAGTACGGGTAAAATTCAACATGCCCATTGTGTTTACGTTGGAATAAAACACCGTACATCATACAGCCAGATAGGTAAAAGGGTGAATAGTAGCTCTTTAAAGAGAGTTACTAACCCTTTCGCCAGCCATGTACCGTTTTATTCGCATCATTAGTGTTGTGTTGGCGCTGTCGGTCTATACCTGCGTGAGTCCATACGATATTCGTTTCAAGAACACACTGAAGGTAATTACAGTTGAGGGCCGACTCACCGACGAAGAAAAAGAGCAACAAATTGAGATTGCCGAAGCCGAGTTTGTGAACGATGCCCTGTACAAACTCCCGATTGAGGGATTAATAGTTCAGCTTAAAATCAATGGAAAAGAGGTGATCTCTATGGCCAATAAAGAAAACTACGTATATGTATTACCGACGAGTTTTAGAGCAAAAGCGGGGAATCGGTACCAATTGATTTTTACCAAACCCGACGGCACTCGTTATGAATCTGATGAAGAGTTGATGCAAGTGGTACCAACAATAGATGCTGTTTACCACGTATTTGCTACCGATGGACTCGTAAGAAAAGAGAAGCGATACCCAAGTCACTCGATTTACCTCAATTATCAAGATACTCCCCAAGAGAAAAACTATTATGTATGGTCGTGGACGTTGTGGGAGCGGCAGAACCTTTGCGTTTCGACCGATTACTATGATTTGTACTGTAATCAGCCTTGTTGGGAAATTTTACAAAGCGAGACGATTGACATCCTTAGCGATATTTTTAGCGATGGTAGGGGAGTCGTGGGAAAAAAAGTAGCTGAAATTCCGTTTTATCAGCCGTACGGAGCATTATTGGAGGTTCGCCAACAACGAATTTCGGAGAAAGCGTATCAATTTTTAAAACTCTTGCGCGATCAAAACCAAGGAACAGGTTCACTGGTGGACACCCCACCTGAGGCTTTGATTGGAAACATTCAAAACGTTACTAACCCAAACGAGGAAGTAGCTGGAGCTTTTATGGTCGCTAGTACCCAAACCAAGATGTATTGGTTAAGTAGAGAAGAAGCCATTGATAAAGCACAACCCGTCGGTTTATTGTGGCGCGACCCGATTATAAGGCCAACAGCTATCACAGCTCCTTGTATTACTAGCCCCACCCGCACGCCGTTTCAACCCCAAGGGTGGCGACCTTGATATTCAATCTCACACACTTGACAAAGCCTCCCGAGAACGTTGCTGTTCTCGGGAATTGCTGTGTTATGAGTGGTCCTTTTCGACAAAACCAAGAAAAAGAACGCTTTCCCTTTCCCTTTGCCTCTTGCTCCTTGCTCCTTGCCCTTTGCCTCTTGCTCCTTGCCTTTGCCTCTTGCTCCTCGCCCCTTGCCTCTTCACTTGCTCCTCGCCCTTTGCTTTCTACAACCCACCAATTCGGTAATTGATACCTACAGAGGCAAAATAGGGGCTTCCAAAGCCGAGTTCGCCGTTTAGTCCAATGCGTTCGGTGACGTAGCCACGTAGCCCGAAGACAATAACCTGTACTTGTGGCATGGCAAAACCAGCCCCTACTTTGTTGCCAATAATTCCGCGCCAAAGTCCGCCACCACCTGCTTCTTTGAAGATTTCATCCATCTTGCCATCTACCGCGCTAGAACTTCCACTGACGCCCCAAATTCCAATCCCAAGCCGTACGCCTGAGTACATGTCAAGCCGATTGGCATTGCCGTAGTGAAATAGCGCCCGCGCACCAATTGTAAGGCGCGACACCCCCAAGGTAACGTCGCCGAGATTTTCGTTTTTCTTATAGACAACGTCGTTGAGCTGGAGCGAAGATTTGTTAAAACTGACGGCGCCACCTACCGAAAACCAGTGGTTGATGCCGTAATCGTAGGCAAGGTTGATTTGCGGAGTAGTCGAAGCTCGCCCCGAAGAAAAAGCGACAGTCGTGTCAGACGATTGGGTAGAACCTGTGATATTCCCCCGAAAAAAAGAAAATAAACTTACGCCCGACTGAACGCTTACAACATGCTTGTAATCTTCGTTTTGTGCCGATGCACCTAGCGAACAGGCGACTAAACTTGCAACGAGAAAACTTTTTTTCATGGCTTTTACAATTAAATTAAATTTATTTTTTGGTATATAAAACGATAAAAATTCTGCAAATGTAGTGAAAATCAACAATTAAGCATTTTTGACCGAGATGGAAGGTACTCTTTATCCCAAGAATATTAAAAAAAGCATTTGAAGAATACAGCATCATTATGCACTTTTGTAAAAAGCCCTACTGATAAACAACGTTTCAATGGTATTCTTTTCCAACTATTATTGGTATATTCCAAATGAAAAACATTTTATCAAGGCATCCGATTCGGTTAGTGTGGCTTTTAATATGTTTGTGGGTAAGTCATAACGGCTTTTCTCAGCGAACTATTGCCAATCAAATCAACCAAATAAAAGGGAAAGTAACGCCTAAGCGATACCGCCCTTTTTCAACACCCTTCTCTTCGGCCAGGATTGCGGCCGATACCGCATTTGTCGAAGGCGCAACAGTTCATCGGTTTTTGATGAATCAGCCAGAAGTAGGACAATTACAGCTGGACAACAGCAACTTTATCGAAATTTCATTGCCAGTTTCGGCTACCAAAAACATTGAATTAGAACTGGTTCCTTACACTATTTTTGGTAAGAATTTCAAGGTTTTAAATGCCAAAAACGAAGTAGTTGAGCCGCAAAATTTGGGTAAGTTTTACCAAGGAATTGTCAAAGGTGACAACCAATCTACTGCTTCAGTTAGTATCATTGATGGAAAAATCAGCGGGATAATTTCCCAAAAAGAAGGCAATTTTAATCTAGGCTTGGAGGGCGACTCGGGGAACTATATCCTGTTTAACGAGCAAGATTTAAAACAAAAATCGAACTTTACCTGTGCCGCCGATGAAATGCCTGTGCGGGTAATGGGCCAAAACTTGGTGAAGGAAACGCCCGCCACAAGTAGCCTCGCGAGCAACGTTGCGTGTGGGTCGGTCGAAATTTATTTGGAAGCGGATTCGGCCTTGTTTGGTCAGCAAGGGAGTTCAATCGCCAATACGGTCAATTACATCAATTCGGTTTTTAGTAAAGTGGCGACTTTGTACAGCAACGAAGGGCTGTCGGTTGTTATTTCCGAAATAAAAGTGTGGAATACCACCGACCCTTACGTGGGTTATACGAGTACGGGTAATGTGTTGAGTGCATTCCGTAGTACGATTGGTACATCGTTTAATGGCCGTTTGGCACATTTTTTAAGCGGACGAAGCCTGGGAGGTGGGGTTGCTTATATAGATGTGCTATGTGCCAAATCGTACGGACATGGGGTGAGTGCAAACTTGAGCACATACAACCCTAATTTGCCTACTTATTCGTGGAATGTGGAAGTGATAACGCACGAGTTGGGCCATAATTTTGGCTCTCCCCACACCCAAAGCTGCTCGTGGCCAGGCGGCGCGCTCGACAACTGTTATGCCACCGAAGAAGGCTGTCCTCCTGGCCCTGCACCGACAAATGGTGGTACCATTATGAGTTATTGCCACTTGACATCAACGGGGATTAATTTTGCCAACGGTTTTGGAATGTATCCTGGCAATTTGATTCGGAGTCGAGCGCAGGATTGTTTGGGAAGTGCCGTTGCGCCGTCTAATCTTGCTGTTCTTGAGGTGTATAATACCCAAGTGTTGGTTTCATGGACGCACACGGCAGGGCTTTATACTGTCGAATACCGACAAGTAGGGGCGGGGTCGTGGATTTTAGCGGGTACGTCGGGAAACAAAAATCGGACAATTTCGTCTTTAACTCCTAATACGGCTTACGAATGGCGCGTCAATGCCAATTGCTCCGATTTTGTTACGGGGACTTTTACCACCAACAATACACCTTCGCCAGGTACCTACTGCATTCCTACGCACACCAGTGGATGCACGTATGGTATTTTAATAACAAGTGTACTGCTGGGAGGAACCACCCTTAGCAGTAATTCAGACTGTGCTTCGGGCGGGTATAGTTTTATCACTTCTCCTGTTAAAAGCTTGACATTAGGGCAGTCAAATAGTTTTACGGTGTCATTGGAAGGATATTATAACCCTGCTCAAATTGCCATTTGGGTCGATTTGAATAAAGATGCTCAGTTTCAGGCAAACGAAAGGCTTTTTACCACAACTTCTGCCAGAACACAGGCAATCACAGGAACCATTACTGTGCCAGCAGGAAGCAGTATTGGCCAAACCCGAATGAGAATTATTGTCAATTTTAGTAGCACCCCCACCAACCCATGTGGTACTTATACGTATGGTGAAACCGAAGACTATTACGTCAACCTTGTTTGTCCAGCACCTACCGCTTATACGGTGACAGGTGGAGGTAGTTTTTGTAGTGGAGGAGCGGGGGTGGCTGTGGGGTTAAGTGGCTCACAGACTGGCGTATCGTATCAATTAAAACGTGACAATACCGACGTAGGAACAGCCATGACGGGGACTGGCAATGCGTTGGCCTTTGGAAATCAAACTGTTGCGGGTTCATACACTGTGTGGGCGACCCCGTCGGGTTGTACAGCGACAGCCATGACGGGTTCCGTCTCGGTAAGTGTCATGGCTAATCAGACTTTGGCAGCGGGAGTAACGGTAAATGCTACAAGCTGCGGCGGTGCCAATGGTAGCATACCTTTTACGACCACAAACGTATCGAATGGAAGTTATCAATTGAGTTACACGGGAGCAGGCAGTCCCAAAACTGTGACAGTAAGTAACAATGCGTTTTCTTTAACGGGTTTATCCGTAGGGACGTATAGTAATTTTTCGATGACGGTGAATGGCTGTACCGCGAGTGATGCGACGACCAAAACGGTGAGTAATCCACCAAGTCCAGTATTGACTTCAGGGGCAATAACCAACGCCACCGTCTGTGGAGCTTCCGACGGGAGCATTGCTTTTTCAACGTCTTTTGTAACAAGTGGTACGTATCAGTTGAGTTACACGGGAGCGGGAAGTCCCAAAACCGTGACAGTGAGCAATAACGCGTTTGTGTTGGCGGGTTTGTCGGTGGGAACGTACAGTAATTTTTCGATTACGGCCAACAACTGTACGGGTACTGATGCGACGTCCAAAACGGTCGCTTATTCAATAGTGCCGACTTTAGCAGCGGGAGTAACGGTAAACGCTACAAGCTGCGGAGGAACCAATGGTAGCATACCTTTTACGACCACGAACGTATCGAATGGAAATTATCAATTGAGTTACACGGGAGCAGGCAGTCCCAAAACCGTGACAGTAAGTAACAATGCGTTTTCTTTAACGGGTTTGTCTGTAGGGACGTATAGTAATTTTTCGATGACGGTGAATGGCTGTACCGCGAGCGATGCGACGACCAAAACGGTGAGTAACCCACCAAGTCCAGTATTGACTTCGGGGGCAATAACCAACGCCACCGTCTGTGGAGCTTCCGACGGGAGTATTGCTTTTTCAACTTCTTTTGTACCAAGCGGTACGTATCAATTGAGTTACACGGGAGCGGGAAGTTCCAAGACCGTGACAGTGAGCAATAACGCGTTTGTATTGGCGGGTTTGTCGGCGGGAACTTATAGTAATTTTTCGATTACGGCCAATAACTGTACGGGTACTGATGCGACGTCCAAAACGGTCGCTTATTCAATAGTGCCGACCTTGGCAGCGGGAGTAACGGTAAACGCTACAAGCTGCGGCGGTGCCAATGGTAGCATACCTTTTACGACCACGAACGTATCCAATGGAAGTTATCAATTGAGTTACACGGGAGCAGGCAGTCCCAAAACTGTGACAGTAAGTAACAATGCGTTTTCTTTAACGGGTTTATCCGTAGGGACTTATAGTAATTTTTCGATGACGGTGAATGGCTGTACCGCGAGCGATGCGACGACCAAAACGGTGAGTAACCCACCAAGTCCAGTATTGACTTCGGGGGCAATAACCAACGCCACCGTCTGTGGAGCTTCCGACGGGAGTATTGCTTTTTCAACTTCTTTTGTACCAAGCGGTACGTATCAGTTGAGTTACACGGGAGCGGGAAGTCCCAAGACCGTGACAGTGAGCAATAACGCGTTTGTATTGGCGGGTTTGTCGGTGGGAACGTACAGTAATTTTTCGATTACGGCCAACAACTGTACGGGTACTGATGCGACGTCCAAAACGGTCGCTCATTCATTAATGCCGACCTTAGCGGCAGGAACGGTAACTCCGTCGGCTACTTGTGGCGGTATAGATGGCGCGATTGCCTTTACGACAACCAATATTCCAAGCGGAAATTACCAGCTTTCTTACACAGGTACTGGCAGTCCCAAAACAGTAGCTATTGCCAACAATTTGTTTACCCTAGCCAATATACCAGCAGGAGTGTATAGCAATTTTACTATTGTCGTGAATGGTTGCACGGCACTTGACCCAACCTCAAAAACGGTTAATACTCCTACGTCGATTGGGCTGTTGGCAAGTACAGTAACCAATCCTACGACCTGCGGAGGAGCCAACGGTAGCGTTGCGTTTACCACTACGAATATCCCCAGCGGGAATTACCAACTATCGTTTGTCGGTACAGGAAGTCCCAAAACCGTGTCGATTGTCAACAATGCTTTTACGTTAGCCAACCTCTCCGCAGGAACGTACAAAAACTTTTCTATTTCGTACAACTCCTGTGTTGCACTTGACACAACAACCCAAAAACTGGTCGAGCCAACACCTCCCAATGCAGGTAGCATTTCGGGAGCATTAGCTCTTTGTGTAGGTGTTCCTAATACGCTGACTACGAACGGCGTAGCGGGTGGAACGTGGAGCAGCGCAACGCCTTCGGTCGCGGCCATTCATCCGACTTCGGGGGTTATAACGGGGGGCAGTGCAGGAAGCAGCTTGGTTACTTATACCGTAACTGCCAACGGATGCTCGGCCAGCACTACCGCCACCGTGACGGTCAACGTTGCGAGTGCTGGAGGTAATTTGGCAGGAAGTGGGGCGGTTTGTACGGGTACCAACAGCTCGGTATTGACGTTGTCGGGCTACACGGGGGCATTGCAAAAGTGGCAATGGGCACTCACGCCTGATTTTAGTTCGGCTACCGATGTTTTCATTGCCGCCACCAGCGTGACCACACAGAACCTGACGCAAACGATGTACTATCGTGTTATTATCAAAAACGGGGTTTGTGATGCAGTTAGTTCGTCCACTGCCACCATCACCGTCAATCCACTTCCAACGGTCGGTTTTAGCGGCACAGCATCTATCTTCGTGGGCAATACTACCACAGTGTTCCCCGCAACGGGCGGGACTTGGATAAGCAATAGTTCAGTCAAAGCCAGTGTTACAAACGCAGGATTAGTGACGGGTTTGGAAGCAGGAACGGCCACATTTACCTTTACGGATACGACAACAGGCTGTAAAAATACTACCTCAACTTTGGTCGTGACCAATAATAGTAATTCTCCTTGTAACCAGACGATTACGTTGACAAGTCCAACCGATGACATTGCGACGGGTAGTGTGCTGAAACAATCCAATAACAGCATTAGGGCGGCCAATCGAGTGACAGGTACAACGACGGCGGTGACGTACCAGTCAGGTTCTTCGGTAACGCTCCAGCCAGGTTTTCAGGCCGAAGCAGGAACGGTGTTTAAAGCGCAAATAGGTGGGTGTAATTAAACACCCCCATTTTTGATTGCCCTAAACTTTGGCGAACTTTGCGTTGGGTAAACATCCAATGCCTTTAATTACTATGTCTGTTTTTGACTATAAAGCTGAGTTAGCCAAAATCCCCGCCGAACCTGGGGTGTACCGTTATTTTAGTGAAGAGGGGGAAATTATTTATGTCGGCAAAGCCAAAAGTCTTAAAAATCGGGTCAGTAGTTATTTTGTCAAAAACCACGCCGACCGAAAGACGCGTCGTTTGGTAAGTCAGATTCGTCGGATTGAATTTACCATTGTGCATACTGAATTTGATGCGCTGTTGCTTGAAAACCAGCTTATTAAACGGTATCAGCCTCGTTTCAATATCCTCCTGCGCGACGACAAAACGTATCCGTTTATCAAGATTTTCAATGAACCCTTTCCACGTGTAGAATCCACCCGCCGCGTTGATAAAAAAACGGGAACTTACTTTGGCCCTTTTGCCAATCCACGGGCCATGTATAATCTGTTGGATATGTTTCGAGAATTGTATTCGTTGCGTACTTGCAACCTCAACTTGTCGCCCGAACATATAAAGGCGGATAAGTACAAAGTGTGCATGGAATACCACCTCAAACGCTGCAAAGGGCCGTGCGTGGGCTTGCAGCCGTTGGAAGAGTATGAGCAGGAAGTGGCGCAAATTCAGCAGATTCTCAAAGGGCAAATGAGTATTCCGCAGCAGTATTTTAAGCAAAATATGGTGCAAGCGGCCGAAAAATTGGAGTTTGAGAAAGCGCACGACTGGAAGATAAAATTGGAATTACTCCAAAATTTTCAAACAAAATCGACGGTTGTCAATCCTAAAATTGGCAATGTCGATGTCATTGTGATTGCTTCCGACGAAGAGGCGGCTTATGTCAATTACCTCAAAATTGTGAATGGCTACATCATGGCAGCTCAGACGTTGGAGGTAAAGAAAAAACTGGAGGAAACCGACGAGGAAATTTTGGCCTTGGTACTCTTCGAAATGCGCACGACTTACGAAAGTGAGGCCAAAGAAATTATCACGAACATCGAGATTACCACCGATTTTAAAGCCGAAATCACCATTCCCAAAATTGGAGATAAGCGCAGTTTGCTGGAAATGGCGTTGAAAAACGTGCATTATTTCCGCAAAGAAAAAGCCGAACGCCAACTCATTGAGGCAAGTGCTACTACCAACCGCCGCGACCGCGTACTGATTAAACTCAAAGCCGACCTCCAGCTCAAAACATTGCCGCGCCACATTGAGTGCTTCGATAACTCCAACATTCAGGGGACAAACCCTGTTTCTGCCATGGTGTGTTTTAAAGAAGGACGGGCTTCTAAAAAAGATTATCGACATTTTTCGATTAAAACGGTGGTGGGCCCCAACGATTTTGCCAGTATGTATGAGGTCGTGACCCGCCGTTACACGCGTCTGTTGGAAGAAAATGCACCTTTGCCCGATTTGATTGTAATCGACGGTGGAAAAGGACAATTGAGCGCCGCTTGCGATGCTTTAAAAGCGGTCGGATTGTACGGAAAAGTCCCGATTGTAGGCATTGCCAAACGGTTGGAAGAAATCTATTTTCCCGAAGATACGCTACCGTTGTACATCGACAAAAAATCGGAATCACTGCGCCTGATTCAGCAGATTCGCGACGAAGCGCACCGCTTTGCTATCACCTATCACCGCGATAAACGTAGCCGAAATGCCATTGTGAGTGAACTTGAAAATGTGGACGGTATTGGTAAGAAAACAGCCGCTAATTTGCTCAAAGAGTTTAAAAGTGTGAAAGCCATACGTGAAGCAGATGCGGAGAAAATTGCAGCATTTGTTGGTAAAGACAAAGCCCAAAAAATCAAAGAGTATTTTGCCCAACAACAAGGAGAGTAATCCAACCGTTTTTATTTTTATAACAGCCAAATCTATGCGAATAATAGTTTCCCTCTTTTTTGTTTTAATCAACCTGACGGCTTTGGCCTCAGGCATCAAAGGGACGGTAAAAACCACCAAAGGTGAGCCCTTGCCCTACGCTACCATTGCCATCAAAGGAACCAGCACAGGCACCATCGCCAACGCCGAAGGGCGCTATGAGTTGTCGCTTGCGCCTGGCAAATACGAAGTGGTGTTTCAATATTTGGGTTTCAAAGCGCTGACCAAATCCATCGAAGTCACCAATGAGACCATCACGCTCAACATCGCTTTGGAAGAACAAGCCCTTACCATCAATGAAGTAAGAATTGGTTCCAAAAGTGAAGACCCCGCCTACACCATTATGCGTCGTGCCATTGCCAAAGCGCGTTTTCATGCGTTACAGGTGCAATCTTACAATGCGCGGGCGTATATCAAATCGTCGGGTTTAATAAAAAATATACCCTTTTATGCCGTGGGCTCGCTCAAAAAAGAAGGCATTGAAGAGGGGCGCCCGATTGTGAACGAAAGTGTGAGTGAAATTCGATTTAAACAGCCCAATACTTACAACCAACGCGTCATTTCGACCCGCAATACCCTCAACCAAGACGCCATAAGTCCCAATGCGTTTATTATGGCGAGTTTTTATAACGCTACGGTGGGAAATGCCGTTTCGCCCTTGTCGCCCAAGGCGCTAACTTATTACAAATTTGAGTACCAAGGCTCTTTTCGAGAGGGTGATTTGGAGGTAAATAAAATTAAAGTGATTCCGAAATCGTACGGAGAAGGAGTATTTAGAGGACAAATTTACATCATCGAAAACACCTGGGCCATTCACAGCCTTGACCTTGAAACAACGGCCGAAGGGCTTGATTTTCAGATGAAACAAGTCTATAATCCGTTGCAGGGTGTATGGTTGCCTACCACCAGCCGAATCCGTTTTGCGGGGTCGTTGTTAGGGTTTACGGGTGAGTTTAATCACGCAATTTCGCTGACTTACAACGACTTAAAAGTTAACCCTGCTTTTGTGGAAAATGTGGTGGTGTTGGACGAAAAAATCGAAAAGCCATCGAGTGATATTTCTAAAAAAGACCTTCGTACCAAAAAACTGAATGAATTGGCCGCGCAGCAAAAAGAGGTGTCGGGCAAGCAACTCAGAAAAATGCTAAAAGAGTACGAAAAACAAGACCGCAACGAGCGCAAAGCCCAAAAGGAAGATGTGAATGTGGTTCGTAGCGACTCTATTGTCATTGATTCCATGGCTAACAAACGTAATGATGCTTTTTGGAACGAAATTCGCACCATTCCGCTCACCGAACTCGAAACCAAAAGCTACCATCATTCGGATAGTGTACGGGTAGTAAAAGTGGCCAAAATAAAGGCTGATAGTACCAAGGCAAAGAAGGATTCAACCAATTTCGATTTGATGGCATTGTTATCGGGGCGCACCTTTAAGTTGTCGAAACAATGGCGATTGGAATACGAAGGGCCGCTGCGAGCGCAGAATTTTACCTACAATACCGTAGAGGGATATGTATTAGAAAGTAGCTTGAATTTTATTCGACGCTTCAAGCAAGCAAACACCTTTTACATCAAACCATTGGGGCGTTATGCCATTGGTCGGAGGGAGTTGTTGGGGACGCTAAGCACGGGTTGGCAGGGGCGCCGTCGCGGCATTTCATTGACGGGCGGGCGGTACGTGGCGCAGTTTAATCCAGCAAATCCTATTTCTCCTTCCATCAATACCTCTGCGACGTTGTTGTTTGAAAACAATTACATGAAAATATACGAAAAGGAATTTGGTCGATTGGCATTTAATTATGCGCGCTTGGCCGATGTGTTGAGTGTTTCGGGAGGGATTGAATTTGGACGTCGTTATGCCTTAGAGAACCTAGAAAACCAGCGCCCGTGGATTCGTTGGAATCAATACGCTTTTACGCCCAATGCGCCTTACAACCGCGAACATAGCCATCGACTCAACGCCCTCGAAGCCGATTCTTACTACACCTTTGCACCGCACAATGCCCTCACCCTCGATGTGGCCCTGACGTGGAAGCCTGGCCAAAAATACCGCCTGTACAACGGCCGAAAACGCTACCTCGAAAACAACAATCCGTCGCTGACGTTGCGGTACGCTAAAGGAATCCCGACGATTGGAAACAGTGCCGTTGACTATGATCGGGTGGAGTTTGATATTCGTCAAGACCTAGAAACGGGTATCAAAAGTGAGCTGCATTATGCCGTATCGGCGGGGGCGTTTCTTAATCGTCGGTCGGTGTATCTGATGGATTATAAGCATTTTATGGGAAATCGCACGTTCATTTTGTACGGCGATAGCTATACTCGATTTCGGTCGTTGCCTTTCTATGAATATAGCACGTCGGAACGCTATTTGGAAGCACACGTTACCAACGTTTACCGTCGTTTTTTGCTTACTCGCTTACCTTTTGTGCGCTTGGCTGGCCTAAAAGAGAACTTGATGGTACATTATTTACTAACTCCGATGGCCAAGCATTACACCGAAGTGGGTTATGCGTTGGATGGCCTTATTCCAAGGTTTCCGTTTTTTAGGGTAGAAGCGATTGCAGTCTTCAATAATTTCAAGTACGACCACACGGCATTTCGGGTGGGGACAACGTTTAAGTTTGGTAATTAAAACCCACCTTCCCGAAAGTTTAGACCTTCCCGAAAGTTTAAAACTTTCGGGAAGGTGGGGGAAGTTAAAACGCGCTGCGTATAGACGCCATGACTTTGGCCGTAGCACCCGCATTTTTCTGTACATAATCGTAGCAACTATCCGCCTTTTGCTGGCGGATTTCGAGGTTTTGATATACTTCAGTAAAAGCCGTCGTAAATTCTTGGGTAGTGGCAATCGTGGTAGCACCACCCAACTGCAACAAGTCCAGCGCTTCTTGGAATTTCTGATAATAGGGCTGCCCAAAGAAAATCGGCATTCCATACACCGCAGGTTCCATCGTATTGTGCAATCCATCCTTAAATGCCCCGCCGACGTAAGCAAAATCGGCATACCGAAATAGCGAAGCCAACATACCAATCGTATCTAGGAAAAGAATGTCGAGGGGAGAATGCAGAATGTCGAGTGGAGTTCCATCAACTCCAAACCGTAAACTGTAAACCGTAAACCGTTCACAGGGTTTCTTGAGTGCTTTTTGCCATTGTTGGATTTGTTCAGTATTGATTTCGTGAGGGGCAATGACGACCTTGAGCGGAGCTTCCCATTGGTTCAAAAAGGGAATCAGTACCTCCATGTCGTCGGGCCACGCCGAGCCAATGACCAAAAGCGGGTCTGTGCCTTTAAATGCTTCAATAGCAGGATAACTTTTGGCTTGTTTGGCAATTTGAACGACGCGGTCGAGGCGGGTATCACCTGCAACGGTCGCGGACGCATAGCCTACGGAATTGAGTAAGTGTTTGGATGCCTCGTTTTGTACCAAAATCTCGTTGAAACAGAACAACATTCGTCGGTAAAAGCCTCCGTAGGGTTTGAAAAACAGTTGGTTGGGGCGGAAAATTGCGGAAAATAGAAAAGTTGGAATTTGCCTTTTTTTGAGTTCGTGGAGGTAGTTGTACCAAAATTCGTATTTGATAAACAACGCCACGTCGGGTTGGACGCTATCCAAAAAACGCTTGACGTTTCGGGGGGTATCGACGGGTAAGTAACAAACTTCATCGACTTGGTCGTAGTCTTTGCGGATTTCGTAGCCCGACGGCGAGAAAAAACTCAGCACAATACGCGCATGAGGGTATTCGGTACGAATGGCTTCAATGACAGGCCGCCCTTGTTCAAACTCTCCCAGCGACGCCGCATGAACCCAGAAAACTTTAGATTCCCGCACGGGCGTCATATCTCGGAATGGCAAATCCTTCTTTGCCCTTTGCCCTTTGCCCTTTGCCTCTTGCCCTTTGCCCTTCGCCCCTTGCCCTTCGCCCCTTGCCCCTTGCCCTTTGCCCTTCGCCCTCTGCCCCTCCACCCATTTGCGCGTTTTGGGATGGAAAAGTGCGACGATGTTGGCCAGAAAGACCAAAAGATGTAAGCCAAGGGTATAGAAAAATGCGAACAATTTTTGAATAAGTTACGTTAGACCAGTAAAAGTATTCAATCAACCTCTTACGTGTCAAATTAAATGAACTGGAATCGACTCACTGACGTCGCTCAATTAGAAGAAATCAAGGAAGAATCCCACCAACATCCTGTTTTACTTTTTAAACACAGTACCCGTTGTTCAATTAGTGCCACTACACTACGTCGGTTGGAAAGAGATTGGAACGAACAAGAAGTCGGCAATCTCAAGCCATATTACCTCGATTTGATAGCGTACCGACCCATTTCCAATAAAATTGCCGAAGAATTTGACGTATGGCATGAGTCACCCCAAGCCATACTGATTCGCAACGGAGAAAGTGTTTTCGACGCCTCGCACTACGATGTGACCTTCGACGCAATCAAAGAACAAGTGGCCTCATAGTTTGCTAAAAACAATACACAGGTGCTTGTGAAGGAGCACCGTCGGATGGGTATTGAGCTGGTGTTGTTCGCGCAAAACTTCCTTTTCTCGGTCATTGTGCGCGTGTTTTGCCATCTTCTTAAAAGTCAGAAAAGAACGTAAGTAGAGGTACGCCCCAAAAAACACAAACCAAACCAAAGAGCTTACACTCAGTTGGTTGGCATAAACAGCTCGGTACCGCAATCCTGCCAAACTCGCCATCGTTCGCAGGCGCTGAACGTTGCAGAGATACACCCGACCGTTGTAGAGGTGCTGGTCGTCGTAACCTATCACCTCTGCTTCGTTCGATAAAAACATGTCGCTCCGTTCGGCTTCTACCCACACATTGGCCATTCGGCCGCTCATGCTGCTGTTGTTGGGTTTGGTGATAATCAGTAAGCCGTTCGGTTTGAGGATTCTAGCCAGTTCTTTTAGGAGCGAGGTCTGGTCAGGAATATGCTCAATCGTTTCCATCAAAAGCACATAGTCGGCGGAGTTTGACGCAATAGGCAAAGGCTTAGTCAAATCAATGGGAGAACAAGTCAACGCATCGCTTCGGAGGATGTCGGGGTGCATGTCAAAGGCACGAACGGTAGCCCCTGCTTTGTGCCAAAGATTAGCCACGTAGCCCGATCCCGCTGAGACGTCAATCACGGTTTTTTGCCGAACGTCATTTTGGGCAAGGTATTGGTGGATAAACGTCAGTGCATTGCCTTTGGAATGCGGAACCAGCTTGATTTGTTCTTTTAAAGTTGACATAAGGTGTTAGGATATATCCACGGGGCGGCTTTTGAGTTTTACCTTCCAGCGATCAATTTGTTTTTTGAGCCGTAACGTGGTATTTTCTTCAGGTTCTGGAAGGACTCCCAAAAATTTTGCCCCAATTTTAAGGTAATTTTTGAAAAAAGTATTGCTACTCAGCCCCCATTTTAATATAAATTGCGTTCGGCCGTCGTTGCGCTTGACCCGCGCGGTGCTTCGACTTGCAAAATGATACACCCTACTTTTGCCAATTCCCTTGTAATACCGAACCCCATAATGCCAGAGTTTTATCATAAAGTCGGGGTCGCTGTACATGCCAGGGAAAAACTCAATGCTTAACCCACCTACGGCCCGATACACAAACGTTGGTAACACCATCGGGTACCATTGGCTGCCATTCCAGTCGTTTTTGGGAAAGCTGGCGTATTCCGACAAAAAGGCTGCTTCGTCAAACTCTGAAGGGTGTTTGCCGTAGTTTTTGTTGGTAATCACACAGGCATTGCCATTGTCAAAACCTTCAATCATCGTTCCGCTGATGCACCACTTATCGTTTTTTTGCTGTTTTATTTCTTCCAACAAATAAAAATCCCAATCGGGACAAACATACATGTCGTCGTCGATAAACACCAAATAATCGGCCATGGCCAAGTGAGAAGCGGCGTTGAAGCCGTAACAAACCCCTGAGTTCTGGCTACTTTTGGTATAGCTAATATCTCCCTGCGCTTTTACCCATTCTTCGGTACCATCTTTTCCTTCGTTGACATGAACGACGATTTGGTGCTGATAACGGCTATTTTTTCGGAGGCTATTGACAAGACACCTGAGGTAGTCGAGGTTGTTCCACGAAGGAATGAGAATCGAAAAGACGGGAGAATAGGGGAGGGAGACTTTTGTGTGCGTAAACTCCATGAAAGTACTTTGAGAATGAAAAAACGGAGCCTCTCAGGGGGCGTTGATTGCCTCCTTGAAAAGCTCCGTCAAATTAAATTTACCAACCTTTTTGAAGAACGTACGCAATGTATCGAATGTCGTCTTCGGTCACGCGGGCGTGTAATGGAAGCACGAGATAGCGCTCTTCGATGGCATCCATTTTGGGGAATTGCCCTGGAGTACGGCCTCCAAAAATCGAATATTTATCGTTGCGATAATGCACTTGCCCCGACTCAATACCGTGTTCGCGGAGGTGACGCATGAGGTCTTCGCGGTGATCCACTTCGGCTGTGAGTAGCCATGCCGCGTGTTCACGATCTGTGTATTCACTACCAATCACCCGAATGCCTGGAATATCTTTGAGCAGCTCGCAGTACAAGCGGTAAAGCCGCTGACGATGTGCCAAATGTTCGTCAAATTCTTCCAAACCTGCCAAGCCTAAACTGGCTGCAATGTCGGTCATTTGGTATTTGTAACCTACTTCTACAATGTCGTTTTCCCAAATTCCTTTTTGTTTGCTGGTGCGGTCAATGCCAAACCAACGTAGTCGCTTTGCTTTTTCGACCAAGGTTGGGTCTTTTACTACCAACATGCCGCCGTCGCCCGTTGTAATGTGTTTGATGGCTTGGAACGAAAACATCGTAAAGTCGCTTTCGCTACCGATGTAGCGCCCTTTGTATTTGGCACCCACGGCGTGCGCCGCGTCTTCGATAATGAAGAGATTGTGCTTCTTTCCGAGTGCCCACAGCTCATCCATGTCGCAAGGAAGACCACCGTAATGAACGCAGACAATTGCCTTTGTTTTGGGCGTAATGAGTTGCTCCACGTGTTTTACGTCGATGTTGAGGTTGTCATCCACATCGGCAAACACAATGTTGACTCCCATGTAAAGGAATGGGATGTTGGTGGCCGTACAAGTAAATACGGGGGCAATGACTTCATCGCCTGGTTGCAAATCGGCCAACAAATATGCCAAGTGAAGCGCATCCGTCCCTGAGCCAACTGCCAAGCATTTGTTAGGGTACGTAAATTTTAACTCGAAGCGACGTTCAAATTCGTCCACTTTAGGGCCTTGGCCAATCCAACGTGAATGAAGGACTTCTGTGATGTTAGAAGCGGCTTTGGCAGGAATGTTAGGGTAGAACAGTACAATACCCTCCCTCGTATCCATAACAGGATACTCATTCATGGGTTTCTCCAGAATCTTGTCAAGAATCATACAAAGTTTGATAGATAATAGTACTCGTTTTTTCTCAAAATTGGGCTGTGGAAAGAAGTGTAGGCTAAGCACTTCTTTTGTTAGAGAGACAACATAACTTCTAATCGCTCAATAAAGATTCCTGAATATCCAAAAACCTTGTTTGTTTAGATATAAAACCGTATTGTCGAGACAAATATACAATAAATAGCGATAATGCAATATACAATATAGAAGAAAACAAGAGAAATCAAAATTATTTTTGAAGACTATTTCAGTGTATTGATTTACAGTGAGTTATTGGGTGTGTGGGGCCAGTTTGGTGCTGGAAAAATGGTGATTTTTAATGATTTTTGGGCTATTTTAAGGACTTTTTAACCACTTTGTAGTGACTTTTTAATCTGAAATTGGGCGACAAAAGCATTTTTTTTCAAAAGTTTAGTGTGATACCGCTTTTAGCCCGATGATAGAGCCAATTAAAGTAACAAGAAATAGGAGTCTCCAAAAAGTGATGGGTTCTTTAAATACAATGATGCCAATCAAAACAGTACCGACCGCACCAATCCCCGTCCAAACGGCATAAGCAGAGCCAAGAGGTAGTGTTCGAGTTGCTTTCAGCAAAAGCCCCATACTAGCACAAAGAGCGACCAAAAAGCCAGCGTACCATGCATACATTTCGTTGCCCGTGCTTGTTTTTGCTTTACCCAAACAAAAGGCAAATAGTACTTCAAACAAGCCTGCGATGGTCAAGATAATCCAATTCATTCCTTTTTAATTTTGAGCAAAGGTCTGAAATTAGCTTGGGACGGTATTTTACAAATGATAAATAATGAGGTCTATTTGAGTTCGGCTCTGATTCGGCTCAAACTCACTTGGGTTATCCCCAAATAAGAAGCAATGTATCCTAACTGAACGCGCTGAATGAGGGCAGGATTCTTCTGCAAAAGCTCGTTGTAGCGTTGGCTTGCCGTTCGGAACTGCCGAGAGATGAGCCGTTCTTCTGTTTTGACAAGCTCTTGTTCGGCAAATTTTCTACCCCAATTGGCAAGGTGAATGTCTTGGCCGAAAAGTTGTTGTAGGTCGTATATTTTGAGTTGATATAGGTCACAGTTATCCAGCAACTCTACGTCTTCATAGCCTTTCTGGTTTTCGACGTAGCTTTTCATTGAAATAACCGTGTCGCCCTCTTGTCCAAACCAAAACGTAATTTCATTGTCGGGGGTTTGGGCATAAGCGCGGACAATCCCCTTTTTGATAAAATAAATATCCGTTTCGATCTTGTCGGCTCGCAACAAAATGTGCCCTTTGGGATAGCTCACTTCGCGAATATACCTTTTGAGCGAAAGTCTCGACGGCGCTGGAAGCAAGTATATTTTATCAAGTAGTGGGTCTAGTAAATCAGGCTGACTTGCCGATGCGTCGTCCATTTTGCCTTGTATGGTCATCGTACTATTCCATTGTTTAGTAAACAACCTTCCCTTGGTATATGAGCGACTTAATGGGAGAGATGCGGGAAACTGCTTCGGCCGAACAGCTCGCATCTACCAATACCACATTGGCGTCGTCGCCTGCTTTGGGCCACTGCTGTTCGCCTTTGTCAGTAAGCGGCAAAGGGCCTGCGGTGGCCAATTTTAAGATTCTCGATAGCCCAAACTCCGTAGCATACCCGTACAGCTGAGCAGCCAAATTGGCTTTTTGTAATACGCTTCCTGTTCCGAACGTATTCCAATGATCTACAATGCTGTCGTTGCCCGTCATGACGTTGACCCCGTACTTCAACAGCGTAGGAATGGGCATGATGGTGTTCCCAAACGGAATGGTTGATAAAATTCCGATGCGGGCGGCCGCAAGTTTTTCGGCGATTTCTTCTTGTTTTCCTTTGTCGAGTTTGGCCAACGCAAAAGCGTGACTGACGTAGGTTTTGCCTTTTAACACAGGATTTTCGTTGACTTTTGCCATCAGATACTCAATGGTTTTGAGCCCAGATTCCCCCGATTCGTGCAAGTGAATGTCAATGCCTTTGTGGTGATCTAAGGCCAATTGGATGGTAAAATCCATGGTTTTTTCGATAGCGCCGTCTAGGGTAAACGGGTCAACGCCCCCAATGAAATCAATGTCCGTTTGAGCGGCTTCTTTCATGTACGGGGCTGAGTCGGTATAAAACACCCCATGCTGAGGAAATGCCACCAATTCAGCGCCAAAAACGTTTTTTTTGTTACGCAGGGCTGTTTGCAGGTTTTTCAACGATTGGAGCTTAGAAGTTGGCTCAATGTTGACGTGACTGCGGGCAAACCCCGTTCCGCGCGATTGTAGCAATTCGATGAGTTTTTCGGCTTTTTGGGTCGAATTTTTGAGCATTTCGGGCAAAATCTGCTGCTCTAGCGCAATCATGCCTTTTACGCCGTTGGTTCGTCTTTTGGTCGCCTGCCACTTGTCGCCGTAGAACGTTTTGTCCAAATGGATGTGCATGTCTTTAAACGAAGGCAGCATCAAAAGGCCCTTCGCGTCGATGGCATCAGCGGATGGTTTTTGGGAGCTAATGGTGGTTATTTTTCCATTCGTAATTTCCACCGAAAACAAGCCCGTTTTTGTGCCAATCACCTCCTCGCCTTCGTAGTCAAACCCTGTTTCAAGGCGTACGTTTTTTAAGGTATATTTGTTGGCATTGCCCGTGGAAGCCCCCCACGCAATTCCTTTTTCGGGAGAGAGCAGCGAAGTACTGGGTGCCAATGAAAGCCCAGATAAACCTACGATGGAGTGTTGAAGAAAGGCTTTGCGCGAAAGGGAGGACTGGTTCATGTGGTAAGTTGTTTTATCCTTTGGTAGATTTTTGATTGAGCAGCACCATCATTTCGTCTATGCGTTTTTGGCGTGTTTCGGGGCGTTTGGCAAAAAGCAATCGGGCCAATAGTTCCTTTTTAGCCGACTTACTCAGTCCCAAAAACTGAGTCATCAATCCCTCTTGCCCCACAAGTGCTTGTTCCAAATCGGGAGGAATGACTAAGGCTTCCACATCGTCGAGCATAGTCCAAGAGCCATTGCGTTTTGCCACTTCGATACTTGCAAAACCCGCTTCCGTCATCAGTCCCGCCTCGATAAGCTGGTCAACCTTTACTTTATTAATTTTTGACCACGTACTTTTTGCCTTGCGAGGGCAAAAAAACTGGTGCGATTTTTCGGAATCGACGGTTACTTTTTTGCTGTCTATCCAGCCAAAGCACAGCGCGACGTCCACAGCCTCGCTCCAAGTAATGGAGGGAATAGCCGACGATTTTTTATAAAAAACAACCCAAACGGCCTGTTGAGATTGGTGATTTTGTTCCAACCAAGCGCGCCATTCCGCACTATTTTTGGGGTAAAACACGTCGATAGTCATAGCTAGTGGCAGGGGCATCTCGCCCGTCATTTTTAACCAAAGCACCTCACCTAGCTAATATCCTCATGGAAAGATTGGGTTGCATAGCTACGGCAAGGCGACCTTGCTAAAGATAGATAGCAAGTGTATTGAAATAAGCTAAGTTTCAAGCGGCAAAGCCGCTGCAAAAGGGTTTGGCAAAGCAGCTTTATGATGAATTTTATGTTGAGTAGGGTATTGTTTCTATTAACAATTATACTAACCTCAATCTTTCATTCGTTTAATTTTTAACCATTTAATACGTTATTTTTTATTGAAAAACTACTACCTCACATTTCTATGAAAACTATCGTTTTATTCACAGTCTTGGCAGTAACATTGGGACTTTCTGCCTGCGAACAAATAGCTACCGAGGATTCGCCAACTCCCACGACCCCTGAGTTGACATTAGTCGAAAGAGCAAAAAAATATGCGGATGACCATCCTGAAATTCAATCCCCTGTCATAGTCACTAAACTTCCTAAATCTGCCATAATATTTCTTGGACCCACCACAACTTACACTTACAATTTTGACTATAACGCAGAGGATCAATTGAAAACTATATCAACTGATACGGGTCCTGTCTTTGAAGTTTCTACAGATTTTATTTCCCAAAAAGCTACCAGCAAATTCGGGGCAGAACAAATGACTTATCAACTTAACCGAGAAGGGCTTGCAGAGAATGCAGAGGGTATATTAGCGAGTAATGGGAAAAAAAACAAAACCCAATATTTTTACAAAAATGGGTATTTGATAGGTATGGCCGATGATTTCTATCTGACTACCTTAAAGTATAGCGGGAATGGAAATTTATTGGAATGGAATGGTGTAAATCATCAACGGGTCAGGGTTCAGATCTCCTATGAATATACCGATTATCCTAACAGTATTCATCAGGAAATATCCTCTTGGCAAACACCTCATTTCACTTACCGAGGGAGCTTTTTAGGGAAATACAGTAGTCATTTACTCAAGAGAGCAATCATGAAAGAAAACGGTGCCAGTACAACAATGGATTTTTCGTACACCTTTGACGCTGCTGGTCGTGTTTCTGGAATGCTGATTAAGCGAAATGGTGGATCAATTGATGTTTTGTACGAATATCGTTATTAGACCTCTGTAAAAATCCGCTTTTTCAGTTCTCCGATGTCGCGAGCGTCCCGCTCGTGACAAAAATTATCAGGCTTCTAGCCTTTGATTGCGAATGGCTTGGTAGTAACAAACACAAGCGAAACCCTCGCGCTATCAGGATTGTAAATTTTGAAATTTAGTCCTACGTTTGACGTATGAAACGCGACGATAGCCTGTGGAAAGCCATTTTGGAAGATGTTTTTGACGATTTTCTGCGATTTTTCTTTGAAAATGCTGATGAACTCTTCGATTTTGAGCGACCTTTTGAATTTTTGGACAAAGAACTCGAACAACTTTTTCCGACCAACCCTGACGATTTCTCGCCCAAATATGTGGACAAACTTGTAAAAGTTTTTACCAAGGAAGGGAGTGAGCAGTGGATTTTGGTTCATATCGAAGTGCAGGGAAGTAGCGATGCTACTTTTGAACATCGCATGTTTCAGTATTTTTACCGCATCTACGACAAATACCAACGCCCTGTGACGGCTTTTGCCATTCTGACCGACCGCAATAAGGGCTTTAAACCGAGTCATTTTCAACAAACCTATTTGGGTACCCGTTTGCGCTATGATTTTAATGTTTACAAGGTGTTGCATCAGCGAGAGGACTTACTTTTAAAAAGCGAGAACCCTTTTGCGATGGTTGTATTGACGGCATTGGTTGCTTTGAAGAAGGGGAAAATAACCGAAGACGAGTTGTTTAGCAATAAAGTGGCTTTGGCCAAAAGTCTTTTGGAACGACAATTCAGCAAAGACAAAATCAGGGCCTTGATGAACTTTTTAAAACTTTATGTTCGTTTTGGAGAGGTGGAAAAAAACCATAAATTTGAGGAAGAAATAGCACTGTTGGCCAATAAAACAAAGAAAACCATGGGAATTGAAGAATTTGTCTTGGAGCGTGAGCGGCGTATCGGCGAAAAGAAAGGTATCGAAAAAGGCATTGAAAAAGGCATTGAAAAAGGCATTGAAGCCAAAAGCCTCGCATTTGCACAAGCTTTGCTCGCCGAAACAGATTTTGATGATGCCAAAATAGCCTCTTTGACAGGGGTAAGCCTCGAAGTTGTGCAAAAATTGAGGGCATTACAAAAATAAAACGTCACGTTGTGACCTCTGCGCTTTCGCCAGGATGACTTTTAATCATCATCTCTCACCAAGAGACGAGCCATTGCGAGGGCATCTCATCTAGCTAATATCCTCATGGGAAGATTGGGTTGCATAGCTACGGCACAGGCGACCTTGCTAAAGATAGATAGCAAGTGTATTGAAATAAGCTAAGTTTCAAGCGGCAAAGCCCCTGCAAAAGGGTTTGGCAAAGCAGCTTTATGATGAATTTTATGTTTAGTAAGGTATGTTAAATAAAGAAAAATGTGCCGAAATAAACTAGCGTTTAAATCGGTACAGTTGTACTTTACACTAACAAAATCAAGTGGTTATGATTGACGCTTCCATTTTAAATCCGACTTCCATTTTCATGTTTCTGCTACATATTTTTTTAAGAACTCAACCTAACTGAGTAATCTTTCCTGAAATGGGATTGCCAATAAAACGCCAATAGGACCATTTGTGTAGTATGTATTGCATAATACCTTGCATAGCAATAAAATTGTAATAAAAAAGATATTATGCTGCACAAGATTGAGCCTCTCGAACAAATTCCTTTTTGGTTCCCAGGTCGTTGGGTTGGAGGAATTTCCATGATCATTGCTCCACTCCTACTATTGTTTTCTCAACTGCTTCTCCTCCAATTTGATTTCTTCTTTCCCCAACAACTTGAAGCATTTGATCAACTGCCAACTCAAGTGACGTCTGCTTATAGTCTTTTTCTGGCGGGCAATATCCTTTTGTGGCCAGCGGTAATCACTTTATCGAAATTGGTTGGGAAAAGAGAGCCCGTTTGGGCACAATGGGGAGGAACATTAGTGATACTGGGCTTATTTGCTCGTACCTTCCACTATGGGATCAATCATTTAGCCTTTCAATTAGTGAAGGTGCAAAATCTGCCACTGGCCACTAAGGCCGTCGCCGACTCCTATGGTGCTTTCCATATCGTCTCCAGCCTCTCGGCAGCCATCATGGTTGGCTGGGTTATCCTGGCCATTGGGACATATCGTTCAGGCGTGCTGAGTCTGGTAGGCTCCCTTGGCTTAGGTCTGATGTCGGCTTTGATGCTAGGGGTACTCAAAGGGGCTTCCCTTGTATCGGTCCTTGCTACAATGGGTCTCTGCGTAGCTCTGTTACCCCTTGGCAAAGGAGTGTTAATGGCTGGCCCCATGCCTACAGGTCGAACGATTCTAAGTTGGTCATTATTGATATTAGGCTTAGTTACCCTAATGTATTTTTTCGGAGAAGTAGGCTAATGAAATTGGATATGCATATCATAGTAATCTCATAAAACGCCCGTTTATAAAACAAAATTTATCTCCAAAACGGGCGCTTTGTGAGAATGGCTCTAGCTGCTCAAAACTTTTTCCAACCAATACATTACCGACCTCAAATTGTCGTCTCATAAATCAATGTCTCATTTTTGCAGGAAGGTTGACTTTGTGATACACTTTTAGGCAATAATGGCTTTGTGGCATTTTTTGAACGGTCGTTTGTAAAATGCCATAAAAATGATAGAAAAGCGCGATACTCTCGCTAGCTAAAGTCCCTATTTATTGCTCCAGATACCCACGAAACTACACAAAAAAAGCGCTGGGCAACCAGCGCTTTTTTGCTTTTATTTCTTCTCTTCCACGGGTGGGGGAGCGCCAAAACGCTTGTGGCTGTTTTTGAGTTCGCCGTGTGAATTAATCAAAATCAGCGTCAAGAGGGCAATGCTCGCGATGACAAGTACAAAGTTTTTGCCCCACTTTGATAGGTCGATGGCACGAGGCGTAAAACTGACCTCGGCGTTGCGGATAAGGACCGCTACCACCACCCAATTGACGATATAGAGGTATTGCTCAATGCGGTAGCTGCTCAAAAATGCCCCCGTTACTAGTAAGCTATACACTACATACAGCCCCCAATGCCCCAAAAACAAGGCATATACTTCGGAGGCGGAGTAGGAGAGTGGATTGGTTTTGGTGAGGTAGTAACGTACCCACCACAGCGCAGCCATCAACAAAACAAAAGCCAACGCCACCAACTGTACCGTACGGTAAATGTCGCTTTCGGGGGCAAAATCGAGTTTGCTAAAGATACCTTGCAGACGCTCGACCGAAAACGATTGTTCCCACACCACGTAAGGAATAAAGAGCATGGACATCAGCAGCGGAAACCAAGTTTTGGACTTTGGTTGGGTGTCGGCGGTGCGTTCCCATTCCGAGGTAAACGTGCCGTAGGCCATGCCCAATCCACCAAAAAAGCCCAACGAATATTCCATCACGTTCCAGAAATTGAACTTGATGCCCGTCAGTCCGCCCAATACTTGCAGGAAATTGCCAAACGCAAATCCAAAGCCGCCCCCAAGTCCCGAAAAGGCCGCTACGCGCAAGGCTGAGGTGTGGTTATTGCGGACGAGGTACCACGTCAGCGCGGCGGCCGCGCCAAACACCGCCGCCCACATTTCGGAGCGGGGAGGGGTCATGTACCATTCAAATTCTTCAATCAGGAAAAAATACGCAACGGCCGCGCCTACAACCATCTCAACGGTGGCTTCGTGCCATTTGACGGGTTTTTGGGGACTGTCGGCCAGCGCCAACCCAAACAATGCCCCTCCTACGTAGCCGTACAAACCTCCAATCACAAAGAGCATGAGCAGCCCGTAATAGACGTTGATAAAATCATCGCCGCGCCCGTAGCCGACCAAAATTCCGTAGCTGGCGATTCCGCCCAACCCCCAGCCGATGGCTCCCGCGAGGGTAGCGGCAAAGAGCTTGGCGTACCAGTCGGTGCGGCGCGCGACAAATAGAATGCTGAGGGTGCCCACTGCCCCCGCCCAAGCCGCACCGTACTCGTGCCCGAATTGGCCGCGAATGGCCCAAGCGGTTCCGAGCGACATCGCCACGAGGAGCATGGGGAAGTAAAGTTGTTTGTTTTTCATTGGATAAGAAAGGTGTTTATCAGGGTTTAGTATCGTTTTTAGATATACCTTTTTGCCCTTGAAAAAGGCTATTTGAGTAGTCTAAAAAACTAGCTAGTCAGTATTGTAATTATCCGATGAACATTAAAAACCTCCCACCCGTGGAAATAACAGAAAAGACCGTCAAAAAGAGTTTTGCGTGGCCTATTTTTGACGAAACCGAAGTAGAAGCCGTCGCCGAAGTGGTTCGTAGTGGCAAATGGGGCAACCCTGATTGTGGCGATTTGGTCGAGGAGTTTGAGAAAGAATTTGCGGCTTATTGCGGTAGTAAGTACGCCATTAGCTGCGTCAATGGCTCGGTGTCGCTGCGATTGGCCCTGATTGCCTGCGGCGTCAAGCCTGGCGATGAGGTTATCGTTCCTCCTTATACGTTTATTGCAACGGCATCAACGGTGATTGAGGCCAATTGTGTGCCTGTTTTTGTTGATATTGACCCTGAGACGTACAACATCAGCCCCGCGGCCATCGAAGCCGCCATTACGCCCCGTACCAAAGTGATTATTCCCGTGCATTTTGGCGGGCAGGCTTGCGACATGGACGCGATTATGGACATTGCAAAACGCCACAACCTGCGCGTTATCGAAGACGCCGCGCACGCCCACGGTGCCGAGTACAAAGGCAAAAAACTGGGGGCGATTGGAGACGTAGGGAGCTTCAGTTTTCAGTCTTCTAAAAACCTGACGGCGGGCGAGGGCGGCATCGTTGTCACCGACGACGACGAACTGTACGCCATGATGCACTCTTTGCGTAACGTGGGGCGTATCGAGGGTGGGCAGTGGTACGACCACTACAACCCAGGCTGCAACTACCGTATTACCCAAATGCAGGCCGTGCTGTTGTCGGCGCAATTGAAGCGGTTGGAGCAACAAACCCTCGTGCGCGATGCCAACGGCCTTTATTTGAATCAATTATTGGAAAATATCGAAGGTATTACTCCCCTGAAACGCGGTTTTGGCGAAACCCGTCACTGTTACCATTTGTACATTATCAAGTACGACAAAACGCATTTTAATGGGTTGTCGAAAGTGGAGTTTGTGGAGCGTTTAGCGGCCGAAGGCGTCCCTTGTTTTAGAGGATACCCCCATCCGCTGTACAAGCAACCGTTGTTCCAAAACAAAAACTTTATGTGTTATGCCATCCCCGATTACGTGGATTACAGCCAAGTACATTGCCCCGTAGCTGAGTACGCCTGCAGCGACGAAGGAGTGTGGATTTTGCAACACGGAATGTTAGGAACGAAGGAAGACATGGAGTCGTTTGCCGAAGCGATTCTGAAAGTAAAACGCGAGGCATAACCATCCACCAACTATTTCTTAACTCATGTTTAAACAACGTACTTTTTTGCTTTTGATTGCGGTGTTAGGTGGTATGCTGACGACCTATGCCCAATCGTTATCCCTCAAAAATGCCACCATTTTGGTATCGCCGTCGGTGCCAGTGCCTATGCGCGAAACGGCTCCTAAAGTTCTTACAGAAGAAATCAATAAACGGACGCAGTTGCTGCTCAAGCCCGCTACGGCTTGGCCCAAAACGGGCGTGACGGTGGCAATGGCGCTGTCGAGCGACCGTGAACTGTTCGGGAAAGCGCTACCTGCTCGAAAAGCGGGCGATGCGGCCGAGACTCGGGCGGAAGGTTTTCGGGTGGTGGTCGATGGGCAAACGCTCTGGATTATCGGTGCCGATGCCCGTGGGGTGTTGTTTGGAACGGGTTGGGTGCTGCGCCACTTGGAGATGTCGGCGGGGAATGCGTTGCTCGCACCTACGACCGACGTCGCGACGGCGCCCGCGTACCCGATTCGCGGACATCAGCTGGGCTACCGCCATACCGCCAATTCGTACGATGCGTGGACGGTTGGGCAGTTTGATCAATACTTCAGAGAATTAGCGATTTTTGGTACCAATGCCGTTGAAGGGATTCCGTTTCACGAAGATGAAAAACCCAATCCGCATTTTAAAATTCCTGCGTCGGAGATGCGGGTAAAAATGGGAGAGTTGTGCCAACAATACGACCTCGATTACTGGGTGTGGACGCCCGTGACGTTTGAGCTGACCGATGCCGACAAGCGTGCGGCGGAGTTGCGATTGCACGAAGAATTTTACAAAAAATGCCCCCGCCTCGACCACATTTTTGTACCAGGCGGCGACCCGGGTGACAATCACCCCAAATTGGTATTGCCTTTTTTGAAAGACTTACACCAGTTACTGACGAAGTACCACCCCAAAGCCAAAGTGTGGGTTTCATTACAGGGTTTTAATGTGGAGCAAACTGATTATTTTTACCGCTATTTGGCCGAAAATAGCCCCGATTGGCTGCAAGGCGTGGTGTCGGGGCCAGGAAGTCCGCCAATGGCTGAAACGCGTTTTCGTTTGCCAAAAAAATACCAGCACCGCCAGTACCCCGACATCACGCACAATGTTCGCTGTGAGTTTCCCGTACGCGGTTGGGACCAAGCCTACGCGCTGACCCTCGGTCGCGAAGCGTCCAATCCGCGACCTTACGCATTCTCTGAAATCCACCAAACGTACGCTCCTTTTACCGACGGCTTTGTGTCGTATTCGGACGGCTGCCACGACGACGTCAACAAGGTAGTGTGGAGCATGAGAGGATGGAATCCTACGATGGATGTACGTGAGATTATGACCGATTATACGCGCTTCTTTTTTGGAAAAACCGCCACTGAAAGCGCCGCCGATGGCATTGCCGCCCTCGAAAATAACTGGAAAGGCTCGCTGGTTCAAAACGGTGGGGTAGAGGCTACGTTTGCTTTTTGGAAAGGGCTGGAAACGGCTAATCCTGCTTTGAAAAACAATTGGCGTTGGCAGATGCTTTTGCTACGCGCCAACTACGACACCTACACTCGCCGCCGATTGGTGTATGAGCAATCGCTTGAAAAACAGGCAAATGGAGTGCTTTCTCAGGCAACAGAGCTAGGCACTGAAAAAGCCATGAACGAGGCGTTGAAGCTGGTCAATCGGGCCGACCAACAAAATTGTGCGCCTGAGTTACGTCAAAAAATAGAACAATTGTGTGCCGATTTATTCACGTCGATTGGTTTGCAAACAAGCGTCAAAAAACACAATGCCAAAGGCTATGAGCGTGGTTGTGTATTGGATTTTGTGGATTATCCGCTCAATAACCGTTGGTGGTTGGCCGATGAGTTTAAAAAAGTGTCCACTTTACCCTCGGAGGAAGCCAAAAAAGTACGTTTGAAAGAAATAGCCACGTGGGAAAATCCAGGGATAGGAAGTTTTTACGACGACGTGTCGAGCGTTGCGAAAGGGTCGCGCGTGAAGACGATTTCCGAAGATGCTACCGACGTGGCATGGTGGGAAGACGGTTTCAGTCGGACTCGTTTGTCGGCGCAATTGTTCCAGAAATGCCCTGAATTAGAATACGATAATCTTCAAATGGACGCGCGGTATATTGTTCGGGTAGTTGGGTCAGGAGAAGCGCTGTTGCGCGTGGATGGGCGTCGTTTGGAACCGATTACCTATAGTCGCGAACCTAATGGCGTTAAAGAATGGATTGTGCCCTTGACGTTGACCCAAGACGGAAAATTGCACGTTACGTTTGATGAACCCGAAGAGTCACACCTAAACTGGCGAAAGCAATCCAAAATCTCGGATGTTTGGTTGTGGAAGCAGTAGTTGCAACCATATAAGACATATAAGGGATTATAAGAAAAACTTATAGGCCCTTATATGTCTTATATGGTTCAAAAAATTAGCTGCAAAAAACTACAACTCCCGAATCCGAATAGCTCGGAAAGCGGCCTCGTCGCCGTGGTCTTGAAGGAGAATATGCCCCCCAGGCATTCCAAAATCCTCCACCTCCTTAAACTTACTCGCCGCCTTCGCCTGCTTAAACTCAGGACTGCCAATGGTATATTCGACCACTTTTACGCCGTTGAGCCAGTGCGTTACGCGTTTGCCCTCTACCCGAATCCGTCCACGATTCCATTCTCCGATGGGTTTTTGTTGGCGCGAATTGGGTTCCATCAATTCATACAAACTCGCTGTACGTCGTTTGTCGTTGGTATCGTTGGCAATGTCTTTGTTGCCCAAATCGTCAATCAGTTGATATTCTGGTCCTAACAGGGAACCGTTGGGGTATTTTTTGACAAAATATTTAAGACCTGTATTGGCACCAGGAGCGAGCTTAAATTCAAATTCTAAATCAAACTGCGAGTAGGTCTTTTTGGTAATAATATCTCCCCCCCGCACCACTGCTTTGCTTTCCCCTCGGCCTTTGTTGACCACCAATTCATTGTTTTCGATGGCCCAGCCTTCTTTAGGAAACTGGTCGCTTTTGGCCGAAGTCCAGCTTTGGGTTGATGTGCCGTTAAACAGCCATTCCCACGAACTTGGGGTGTGTAATTGTACCGATGGGTGCATGGTATATAGGCGGAATTGTTTGCCATCGTTTACCAGCATCCCGCTCGATTTGTCGCTTCCGAGAATAGGGTTTTGGTCGTATTTTGTCCAGTGAATGAGGTCATTAGAGACGGCCACGTTGGTGCTCCATTCGCGCCAATCTTTAAAAGCCGAGGCGTGGTAATAACCGTAGTATTTCCCTTGGTACTTGATGACTTGGTTCATCGCTACCGCAAATTTGTCGTAGCCATCAGGGCCTAAAGCAATGACAGGTTCATCTTGAACGTTCTTCCAAATTTTCAAATCGCGGGAGGTTGCGAGCCAAATTCCCAAGTCGGCCCGCTCGTAAAAGAGGTACCACGTTTTGTTTTCGTACCAAATCGCAGGCGTCCCGTAAGCCCCTTGGCTGATGGGTGTTCCGTTGGTTTGGCGAATGTCCAAATTGCCTTTTTCTTTCCAGTGAATACGGTCGGTAGAAGTAAGTAAATGAGCGACGTCGTCGCGGCCTTCGGCAAACATGTAATAAACGCCATTCACTTTCACCACTGACATATCTTCCACCCAATCCAGCCTATAAATAGGGTTTTGAGGATGGCGCTTCCAGTGAATTCCGTCCGTGGATGAGGCGTAACCGAGAAATTTGGTGGATTTGGGTTCGTTTTTGTAGCCCGTGTACCAAAGGTGGTAGGTATTTCCTTCGCGCAGGATATATCCCCGTTCGCGAATTTTTTCGTCCCACGTTTTTTGGCCTGTTCCTTCAAAAACGGGATTTTGAGGGTAGGTTTTGAAGTCCACGATTTCGGAGGGAAATTGGGCGAATGAATTATTTAAACATCCCAATAGCAAGAATAAAAATAATAAGATAGGCATGGTGGGTGAAATTAGATGATTCCATTTGGTCTTTGAGTCCTGTGTCCGTTTGTATCTATCTGAAAGTAGGTGCTTTTATATTCCTTTCGTATAGCAACTATCACGGGTTCTATTCCAGAAAAAACAGTCACCCAGATTGAATAAAAACCATGGCCGTAGGCAGTAAGTGCAATTTGTTCAGCCATGGCTTGGGTTGGATTTATGTGCCAATTTCTTAGTGAACTTTTGGCAATTAACCAAGCTTGTAACCTGAAAATCCAACGGCTATCGGCGTCTGTTGGAGCATTAAGACCACCAGGTTTTCTGTCTAGCCCCATGAGGTCGATTGTAGCCTGAGCGTTAGCTTGAACAGAGGTGGCTGCTGGTTGCATAGTATGCTGTTCTGAATAGACGAAAGCTAAATCGCAGTTATCTCTATCTGGCCAGAGGTATCCAATGCGAGAGGTATTGCGGTTGCCTTTGACGGTATTACAATACTTACAAGAAATCAAGAAGTTTTCCCAATCAAGCGGAGCGCCACCGTGACTTCGAGGTACGATATGCTCTACCTCCAACATATTGGTGACTTTCATTTCACAGTAGGAGCAACACCAGTCAAGTTTATCCCCTAAATCATTGCGGGCGTCTCCCCAGTTTGCATAGACGTTGGGCGCATTTCCTTTATCTACGGGTCTCATCGTCAGCTTGTTTGGTCAGTCTTATTTGGTTCATGAATGCGTCGTAAGCCTGGTTTTGGCTAAATGGTTGTAGCAATTCCGCGACTTTCAACTCCAGAGACTCTTCCACTTCTCCACTTTCTAGCGCTTTATAATATTCTTCCGCAGCATGATAAAGCTCTTTCTTCTTTTCGCTCCATTGGGGGTTTTCCACCTCCTGTTTAGTTTGAGCAATGTCTTCTATGCTCAGTTGATTGCCACCAGAGACTTCAATCGTGTTATTTTTAAGCTTTAACAATTGGCCTTCTTCCGCTTCTTGAATTAGAAAAGGGGAGTGGGTCGTAGCGATAAACTGGATATTTGGGAAAGCCTGTTTTAGCGAAACAATGATTTGTTTTTGCCACTCAGGGTGCAGGTGTAAATCTAGCTCATCAATCAATACAATGCCATTGCTTTTTTCTAACGCTTCTTCTTTTAGATGTGGGTTCAAGACAAGGCATTTATAGGCAATGTCGGCAAGCATTGCAAAAAGATTACGGGTACCATCGCTGAGGTATTCAAAGGGAAGTATTTTACCGTCGAACAGCTCTATTTTTAATCCTTGAATTTTGTCCTCATCAAACTCATAATATATATTTTTACAATTTGGTAAATTGTTGATAATGAGTTTTTTAATGGATATTAATGCAAAGTCTTCTTCTCTTTTTTGGATAGCTGACTGTTCTTTCCCTTTGTACCATTTTAGGAAAATTTTGAAAGTCGAAATCGCTTGTAAGCAGCTTTTATAAGCCCTAAATCTGCTGGCTATCACTTGCTTCGGCTCTTTGATAGTTTTACGCTCTATCAAATCTTTCCAAAGGCGTCCTGTAGAATAATATGCTAAAACAGGCATGGTGATTGGAACGCCATTTCTAACTTGTTTATCAAGTATTTCGGCAGTTTTTTTGATTGTATTTGCCCGCTTTGAAAGTGTGCTCCCATTTTCAGACACTTGCTCTCGCGTCCAAGAAATAAATGAATTATCAATGTAGCCCTGGGCCGTAATCTCCACGGGAAATTGTTTTTCCTGAAACCCATCAAACGTACGAAGACGCACATCGGCTTCTCGGATACTTCGAGAGTCGGTGCCGTTTATTCCTAAAAAAAGAGAGCCCATAGCGATAGTAAGAGCTTCAAGTACGGCTGATTTTCCACTGCCATTGTCGCCAATAATAAGATTAAAATGAGGGTGTAGCGGGACTGAAATTTCTTCAAATCCTCTGAAATTTTTGATGGTAATGTTATCAATCCTCATAATGGAACTATTTTTTGACAGTGATTACTTTTACGCTTGATAACGCTAGTCTTTACTCTTTCCCCAGTGAAAATGTGATGCCAAACGTGTTTTGGAAACGAACGGGTTTGCCCCATTTTACGGCGGGACTCCAGTTGTTCATTAATTTGATGAGACGTATTGCTTCTTCGTCGCAACCGCCACCGATGCCCTTGATGACCCGCACCGATTCTGGAATTACTTTCCCTTTTTCATTGATGATAAAGCCTAGCCATACCTTGCCGCTGATTTTCTCTTTGGCGGCCTTTTCTGGATATTTCATGTTGTTGGCAATGACATTGCTTATGCCTTTTAACCCAGAAGCGTAGGCGGCAGGAACTTCCACGTCGGGGGCGATAAAGCCTTCGGTGAGGCTTTTGGCGTAGATGTCGCTGCTATCGGCCAATACCCTCGCTTCGGCAGTGTAAGGCGATTGGGGGTAGCCGCTCACTTTACGAAAGAGTTCTCCTGCTCGTTGGAAGTCGAGTTGTTGGTAGCGTTGTTTGGCAAGGGTCCAATAGTTGGTCATCAGCGTGGCTTGTACGGTGCTGTCTTTGGGATTAATGTCTAATATTTTTTCATACACAGTCATGGTTACTTTGGCGGCGTCCGCATCTTTGGATAACTCCTGAATCGAACGCCAAAAACCTAAGCACTTGTCGCAGTTTTCGAGTTGCATGATGAGGTAGTCATCATTTTCATTGCCAGTTACTTGTTTTGCCTTTTCGTACAGTTCTTTGGCTTGTTGATACTTGCCTGCTAAAAAGAGTTTGTCAGCTTGAGCTTTGTGGCCAGTGCTGTCTTTGGGTGGGGTAGATTGCGCATGTAATGCGTTACTTATCAGGAATGTTAGTAGGGTCAGTAGTGTAAGAAATTTCATATTTTTGGGTTAGATAATTTTGGGCAAAAATACCTTGATTTCTTAATTCTTCCACTATTTTTAATGTCGCTTTATGCCTTTTTTCTTTTTAAAGTTCAACTATTTCATTATTCTCTAAAACTAAGAATGGCGGCAAAATTCCCTATTTTCCTGCTAAATACTTATTACGATATTCGATGGGGGTACAGCCTTTGATTTGCCGAAATTGCCGCGCAATGTTTTTACTGTCGGTGAGGCCCATGTCAAGCGCGATTTCAAAAACTGTCATGTCGGTTTCAAGCAGTTTTTGGGTAAATTTTTCAATCCGTAAATTGAAAATATACTTATAAATCGGGTATCCCGTAATGTCTTGAAAACGTTGCTCTAACGCCCGCCGCGACAATGGCACTTGTTTTACCACATCATCGACTTGCAGGTTTTTGTCGATGTTTTGGTGGATAAACTTCAAAGATGAAGCGATGTACTTGTCGTTGGTGGCATAAATATCAGTGGATTGGCGCGTGATGACTTGCGTTGGTTTTACGTAAATGTCGTAAAAATCCGACGTGCCGTGCTCAATCATGTGGTGCAACAATTTGGCCGCATCGTAGCCACCTTTTTCGGTATCTTGGGCAATGCTCGAAAGCGGAGGATCCGAAAATTCACAAATCATTTCGTCGTTATCGACACCCAACACGGCCACTTCTTCGGGGATACGGATATTGGCCAAACGACAGGCTTCCGTAATGTGCTGCCCTTGGTTGTCGTCGCAAGCCATGAGGGCAAGCGGTTTGGGGAGCGAATTGAGCCATTGGCTCAGGGGGCTAGGTTTGTAGTACCACAGTTCACTCGACCGCGACATGGCGTGCTCAAAATAATGCACAGGGTAGCCCGCTTTCCGTATGCGTGCTTCAAAACCTTCGGCCCGCTCGCGCGACCAAACAATGTCTTTGAAACCGTAAAAAGCAAAGTGTTTGAAACCTTTTCGGAGAAAATACTCGGCTCCTAGGTGCCCTGCTTCGTAGTGATCGCCTGTGATGTTGGGAATTTCTTTGAAACGCTCTTTAAAGTCTTGGGCAATGACGGGAATTCCTGCTTCCACGATTTTAGAAATCTTGGGGTCGTTGTACAACTGTCCAATGATGCCGTCGGCTTCCCATTCGAGCGCCCATTCCAAAATCCCGTCGATACCAATCGTTTCGCGCTGAAACAGGGGCATTCGACAAAAAATCCACGGGCCATGCTCTTTCGAGTACTTCGAAATTCCTTGAAGTAAGCCTTTGCTGTATTCTTCGGCAAAGTCGATGAGAAGGATAATTTTGTACATCTAGGAAAAAAGTTCTTTCCAACTTTTAATGGTCGCGTTGGTCACAAGGGGTTTTGCCCAAAAACCAATGCTCAAAATATATCCCAAAGTAATCATCAAAAACAACATCGCCAAACGTAAGCCTACTAATTCGGCCAACCCCCCAATGACGAGTGGCACCACTGCGCCGCCCGCGATGCCCGAACACAAAATCCCTGAAAACGTCCCGTGGTGATAAGGAACGGAATTGAGGGCCAACGAGACGATAATCGACCACATCACCGAAGCAAAAAAACCGCTCATTGGAAAGGCATACAGGGCCATTTCGAGCGGCCCAAACAAGCCTACTAACACCGAAACAATGGCTCCAACGGTGAAAAGCAGCAGTACCCGACGGCTATCGAAGAGTTTCAACAAAACAAGCCCTAAAATACAGCCAATGGTGAGCAAGCCCCAAAAATACGAAATCACCGAAGCACCTTCCGTCGCTGGGTCAACGTTGTGGTAGGTTTGCAGAAATTTTGACGTCCAGTTAGCAATGCCCTGTTCTGTACCGACGTACGCAAAAATTCCTAGAAAAAACAGGTAAACATAGCGGTTTTTGAGTAAGTCGTTGAAGGCGTTTTGGGTATCAATCTTCTCGTCTTCTTTGAGTTCTACTTCGGGAAAATGTACCATTTTTACGATGAAGACCATCAAAAGCGCTACCACCGCAAACACCCAATACAACGAAACCCATTTCAACTCAGCAGGTACGATGCCGTTGAGCGTAGAAATAAAAGCATTCACTTCTTGTCCCGAATGAACATTCAGTACTAAGTAGCTGTAAAGCATGGGACTCAAAAAAGAAGCACCGCCAAAAAACAACTGCGCCATCACGGAGTTGAAGGCAAAATTTGCTTCACCTCCTGCCACGCGAAGCAATGGATTAATGACCACTTGAAGCATGGCCATGCCGATGCCGATGATAAAAAGCGATAACAACGATACTGTAAACGTTGGAACTAGCGCGAATAACAACGCCCCACCAAATGCCAACAAAAAAGCCCAGAAAAGCACCTTTTTCTCACGGTATTTTTCGACCAATATCCCCGAAGGAATGGAGGCCACCCCATAGGCCACAAAAAAGGCAAACGGTAAAAAGCCCGCCAAGCCAATGCTGAGGTTGAAGCTATCGACAATGTCGGGGATAATGGGACCAAGAATATTACTCAAAAACGATATAACGAAGAAGATAACGAAAATGAGAATAACAATAAAGGTGTTTCTTTTCATGTGGTTTTGGGTTTTGGATTTGGTCGGGTTGTGAGCAACCCGCTGCACATTTTACTCGACACTCCATCTTACCTCAAGCTGCTCACAGGTACTTTGGCATCTTGCAATACCAACGCCGCAGCACCTAAGAGAGCGATGTCATCGTTTTGAGACTGAAGGATTTTGATTCTTTTGAGGGTTTCGGGATAGGCGAAATCCTCAAGCGCTTCGCGCATTCCTCCTTCAAAAAACGAGTAAGCTTTGGCAATAGAACCACCCAATACAATGGCTTCGGGGTCGTAGGTGTACATGGCCGCTTTGATGGCAAAACCCAAATGTACACCAAATTCTTGCCATAAACGAAGGGCTTTTTTGTCGCCGTCGAGTGCGGCGTTGCTCACAAGCAGGGCCGTAGTGCCGTGAATTGCTTCAAAGAAGTTGCTCCCTGCGTAGTATTCGAGGTTGTGCTCGCGGTAAGGCAAAAGACCGATTTCGCCCGCGCCGCAGTTGCTCCCGTTGTATAACTGATTGTCGATGATAATGCCTGACCCTAAGCCAGTTCCAATGGTCATTCCAACGACAGAATTGTAGTGTTGGGCAACGCCATAACGGTGCTCGCCGAGGCTAAAACAGTTGGCATCGTTGTTGACATAGACGGGTATGTTAAATTCTTCTTCCAAAATATCACGTAACGCTACTTTTTCCCACGAAGGGATATTGGCTACGTTATAAACGATGCCTTTTTCGACATCGACGACTGAGGGGACACCAATCCCAATGCTTCCAATGGGATGTTGGGTGAGAGGACGTATCAGGTCAAACAACTGCTCTAAAGTAGCCGACATGGACTCCTTCTCTTGGAGGAAAACTGTGTTTTGGTGGATAATTTCCCCGTTAAACTCGATTCCCGCTTTTACTTTGGTCCCTCCTAAATCTACTCCTATTTTCATTGGTGCTACTTTTTAAGTGTTAACGTTGCGTATGTACTTGAGCGAACGCGTGGTGGGTAATTATGAATTACGAATGATGAATTACAACTTACGAATGGGCTACTTTACTTCGACGGTGCGGCTTGCTTTGCCTGCGGCGTCAAATGCTTTGAGCTTGATTTTTCCTGTTACTTGGACAGGGGCGGTGTATTCGGGTGACTTATCGGTGGGTTCGCTGCCGTCGGTGGTGTAGCGTACCCGAAGTCCAGGATAAGCGATATTGGCCTTCAATGTTCCGTTTTCGACTACTGCCCCTGGCAGCGGAATGCGGTAGTTGTAGCCACCGTTGAGGTAGCTAAGGCGCGGTAGGTCTTTTTGGGCGAGGGTATTTACAAAAATATTCCAGCTTGCCTGAATCGCTTTTTCGCGCGCAGTGCGGTCGGCAATGGTTTCCCAAGGGCGCTCGGCGCTCCATGCACTTTCGGCAAAGCCCATCAGTTTGGGTAAGGTATAGTATTCGAGCATGTCACGGCCTTTGATGGTCTCGCTCCACAACTGGCATTCTACGCCAACGATATTTTTGCTGGCATCGGGCCGTAAACGCTCTACGTTATTGAATACCAAAGGCTTGCCAAAATTATTGGTATAAGTAGTTTTAAACATGTCGTATGGGGCAAACGTGTAGTTGTCGCGGGTATCGACAAAGCCAGCCCAGTAAAGACCCGGCTCTTGCGACTCATTGTTGTAGGCCAAATCAAAATAAAAATTGGTGACGTTGCACAACACTACAGGGTAGCCTGCATTGGCCAAACGATAACCTAAATCGGGGTCGTAGAGGTTGTTCCAGACGTAAGGGACCACGTTTTTGCCCGCAAACTCAGGATTGATCTTGAGCGCACCGTCTTTGGTTTTTGTTAATCCTACTTCCTCCCAACCGTGCACTTGGAGGCCGCGTTTTTGTAAACGAGGCAACAAACGGCGAATGAAATAAGCGTGGAGGTTATGAAATTCGCCGATGCTCGGGTCTTTTTTGAGCAGGTCTTGTGCCCAAGGTGACTTGGTCCACGCACCTCCTGCTACTTCGTCGCCCCCAATGTGGAAAATATCCAACGAAAGCCCCGCTTCTTTGTACATTTTGATGATTTCGTCGGTCACTTTTTCGTAAAAGCGGTAGGTGGACTCTTGCGTCACATCCGTCACGTTGTCTTTGTAGCTTTGCGCCGACAAATAAACAGATTCGTCCTTGGGATCCACCAAGCGGTATTCGTTGGCTTCTTTTTCTTTGCCTTCTTTCATCAAACGTTGATAACGCGCTTCCATCGCTTTGATGGCCGCCCGCGCGTGGCCAGGTAGGTTGACTTCAGGGATGATTTTGATGTGGCGAGCGTGGGCGTATTTTAAAATTTCAATAAAATCAGCTTTGGTATAAAACCCACTTCCGTGGCTTCCTTTGCCATAGGCTTGGGGGCCAGAGCCGTAGCCTGGGTGTAAGGCGGCATCTTTGTACGACTTAACATGCTGACGCTGACCGCCTACTTGCGTAAGTTCAGGCAGACCGTCGATTTCAACGCGCCAGCCTTCGTCTTCCGTTACGTAAAACAAAAAATGGTTGAGTTTGTAAAATGCCAACACATCCAACTGACGAAGAATGGTCTCTTTGGTTTGGAAATTACGGCCGACATCAAGGTGCATACTGCGGAACGAAAAGCGAGGAGCGTCTTCGATTTGCAGAGCTTCCAACGAAATGGTGCCTGATTTTTGGGCTAAAGCCGCCGTTGGAATGAGCGCGACAAGGCTCTGTGTGCCGTAAAACACGCCCGCTGCGTCGCTGCCAACGATGGAAACCCCTTGAGGACTCACGCCTAGTTTGTAAGCTTCTTTGCTAATTCCTTTAACACTCAACGCGGTGGTACTCAACGAAATGGTATTGGGTGCGGGCGACGCGTTTTTGGTTTTAAACTCGCTACCTGTCAGCTCTTTGAGGCGTTGAGCCAACAAATTGGCTTCGTTTTCAAGTCCTGCGGCGTAGTGAATCGGGGTGGATGAGGTCAATGAAAAAGAACCTTGCCCCGTCACCACACTGATGGGAGAGGGGATAATGCGTTGTAATTGGTTAGCCGCTACGGGGCTTACTTGAAGATTTTCGTTGTAGCGTGAGCTGGCCGTAATGATGGGGTCTTGGTCGTTGGGGCCACGCAAAAGTTGTTCTTTGCGCGTAAACGGCACAATCGCACATTTTTCTATGGGAACAATTTGTGATTCTTCGCCTTTGGCATCATAAAAGACAAAATATAATCCCAGTGGCGCATCAGTTTCTTTGATAACGCTCTCGGTACCACGGTAGCTAATGGCAACCGAATCGCCAGGCGCAAGACGAAATCCTTTGTTAGGAGAAAGCTTGTACCAGTCGCCGTTGATGTGCTCCAGTGTCGCGAGCTGGGGGGTAGGCGTGGGCGTAAGCGGGCGAGGAGCCATGTTAAAAAACAGTGCCCAAGCGCTATCGCCAAGGGTAAGTGAGCCATTGTTTTTGAGGTAAAATTTTGCTTCAAAAACATCATTAGGCCCTGCAAAATTGTCGGTCAATTCCCACGAAATAGCAATGTTACTTGCCTGATCGAACGCTCCTTCTGACGCAGATTTGCAGCCACTGAGCCACCAAATAAAAATACATAAAACAGTGATAGACGAAATAGTACGCATAAATACCGAGGTTAAGTAGCCCTAATAGTACGCTGATGCGTATTAAAAATACCATTCTGGGTACAGTATTTTTAATTCTTTCTTTAACCGACACCAACTAAGATGTCTCTTTCAAGCTCCCGTCTTATTTCGCTCGACGCGCTTCGTGGGTTTACGGTGGCCGCCATGATTATGGTCAACTTCCCAGGTAGTAGCGACCACGTTTTTTTTACGCTTCGTCACACCGTTTGGAATGGGCTTTCGTTTACCGACTTGGTAGCGCCTATTTTTTTGTACGTCATTGGGGTGTCCATTGTGTTGGCCTACTCAAAAAAGAAGGACGGCGACAAAAAAGAGCTGTATAAAAAAATCGTGATTCGGTCGCTGAAAATCTATGCAGTAGGGATGTTTTTGAACCTGATGCCTGATTTTAATCTTGCCGAAGCCCGTTGGACGGGAACCCTTCACCGTATTGCGTTTGTGTTTTTGGGATGCGCAATTTTGTTTTTAAATACCAATTGGCGACAGCAGGCGTGGATAACTGCTAGTATTTTGGTAGGTTATTGGTTGGCCTTAACCCTCATTCCTACCCCAGGTGTAGGCAAAGTAATGCTCGAACCAGGCGTCAACATTGTGGCGTGGTTTGACTCAAAGTTTTTGCCAGGAAAAATGTGGCAAGGCACGTGGGACCCCGAAAGTATTTTGAGTACGTTGCCTTCAATCGCTTCGGGTATCACGGGGATGTTGGCGGGACGCTTGTTAATCACCGATTTAAGCCCAAATCTGAAGGTCAATTACCTGATGACAGCGGGGGTGATTTCGTCGGTGCTGGGGTATTTTTGGGGACTTGGGTTTCCTGTCAATGAAAACCTTTGGACGAGTTCTTTTGTGTTGGTAACTTCTGGTTTTGCGAGTTTGCTGTTGGGGGCGTTGTATTTTACGGTTGATATTTTGGGAAAAACGAAAGGAACGCAAGTGGGAATCATCTTTGGAGCCAATGCTATTTCGGTATATGTGCTTGGCGACATCTTGGCCTTGTTTTTTTACGGAACCAAACTCGGTGATAAAACCCCAAACGAACACGCTGTCAATACCTTGGTGGGAATGGGAATGAGCCCGAACCTTGCAAGTTGGCTTTATGCCTTGTTTTTTGTAGCCATCAACTTCATCCCTGTCTATTGGCTTTATCGAAAAAAGATTTTTATCAAATTGTAACAGGGTCAGACGGTAGTCAGACCCCAAGCAGGTGATAGCAAACTAGCAAACGGTCTGACTATTGTCTGACCTGCGTGTAACACCAAGCCCATTTGGGGTCAGACGGTAGTCAGACCCCAAGCAGGTGATAGCAAACTAGTAAACGGTCTGACTATCGTCTGACCTGCGTGTAACATCAAGCCCATTTGGGGTCAGACGGTAGTCAGACCCAAATAACAAATTTTAAACATAAACGGTCTGACTACCGTCTGACCTCTGTGAGAGTATGAGAAAACAACTCATTTGCCTTTGTTTTGCGTTGTGGGGAATCCAAGCCACGGCGGAGGCGCAAAAAGTAAAATTCGGTGTGCTTTCGGACGTACACGTTCCGACCATGCACGATGCCAAAGAACGCTTGACGGCGTTTGTGGACAGTATGAAAACGGCCAAACCCGATTTTGTCGTTGATTTGGGCGATTTTGGAACCCCCGCGCCCAAGTATGCCTACGGTTTTGAGATTTGGAATAGCTTCCCTGGCCCAAAATACCACGTCATTGGCAACCACGAAATGGACGGAGGGTTCTCGCTGAAACAGGCGTTGGAGTACCGAAAAATGACTTCGTCTTATTATTCGTTTGAGCAAAAAGGGTTCAATTTTATCGTCCTAGACGGCAACGACAAAAAATCGCCTGACGTGAAAGGCTATCAAGAACACTTGAACCCGCCGCAAATAGCGTGGCTACGCGACGAACTTATGAAGGCCAAAGGGCCGATTGTGATTTTCTCGCACCAAGGCTTAGGCAAAGATGGGGTGGACAATGCGGAAGAAATTCGACAAATTCTTGAAAACCACAATGCAAAGGCGAAAAAGAACAAAGTGATTGCCAATTTCTACGGTCACATTCACTACGACCGCGCCGATAACATCAACGGAATCTGGTACGTCTGCATCAACTCCATGTCTTACAAATGGCTTGGGGAAGAATACGGTCGCGTTCGTTACAGCGAGGAAGTTGATAAAAATTTCAAATGGATAAAATACACGGCACCCTACCGTGATCCGCTGTTTACGGTGATTGAAATTTCTAAAAAAGGCAAAATTACTATGTCAGGGAAGAAATCGCAGTGGGTTGGCCTTTCGCCCAAAGAAGTAGGATTCCCGCAGGATAATAAAGACTACGATGTCCCCGAAATTCGCCCAAAAGTGTTAAAGTTTTGATGGGTAAAAGCCTCTTTTTTATGACAAAACTGCCACTATTATTGATTGCTTTTTTGACAGCGTTTATGAGTTTGGCCAAACCCATTGACCTCACCAAAGCGCGCATTTATACTTCTATTTCGGACAAACAAGTACTGCTCCGAAGCATTGAGACGCTTCAAGAAGAAGTAAAAAAACGAACCCAAGTAACGTGGGAAGTAACGGATAAACTACCAACCACTGCGACGCCGTTGGTGGTGATTGCGCTGGAAAAAGACGTAGCTCTTTTGCCGACTGCATGGCAAAAGGAGGTACAAAAACTGTCCACTATCTCAGCCGAAGGGTTTAAATTAGTGACGATTCCCGCCTCGCAGGCCGTATTGATAGTGGGTAAAGATGCGCGCGGTGTTTTGTACGGAGTAGGGCGTTTGCTCCGAAAATTAGTCATGTACCCCCAAAAAATAACCATCGACGAGGCGATACAACTAGCCACGAGTCCGCGCTATCCCGTGAGAGGACATCAGCTGGGCTACCGACCTAAAACCAATGCCTACGACGCTTTTTCGGTGGCACAATTTGACCAATACATCCGTGAACTTGCTCTTTTTGGGGCCAATAGCATCGAACTCGTTCCACCCCGTACCGACGATGATGTGAAAAGTGGGCACATGAAGCTGCCTGCCATGGATATGATTCGGGAGCAGTCGCGGATTTGTAAAGAATATGGGCTGGACGTTTGGATGTGGTATCCCAACATGGGCTCGAACTATACCCATCCCGATTCCATTCAAAGTGAACTTGACGAGCGTCACAAAGTGTTTTCGGCCATTCCAAAGCTTGATCACGTCTTTGTGCCTGGAGGTGACCCAGGCGATTTAGAACCCGATATTATGTTTGCGTGGCTTCAAAAAATGTCAGTGGTTTTGAAAAAATACCATCCCAAAGCCAAAATATGGGTGTCGCCGCAGGTATTCAAACCTAGTAAAAAGTGGTTCGATTCGTTTTTTGCTCAGGTCAATCGAGGGTATCCGTGGTTTGGTGGAGTGGTGTTTGGGCCGTGGGTAAAAATGCCCGTGCAAGAAATTCGTCGCATCACCAAAGCGTCGATTCCGATTCGGCATTATCCCGATATTACCCACAATTACAGTTCTCAATACCCCGTTCCTCATTGGGATTTGGTTTTTGCGCAAACCCTTGGTCGTGAAAGTATTAACCCTCGCCCGCACGACGAAAAAACGATTCACAATGCCTTGGATGAATACGGCGTTGGAAGTATCAGCTATTCAGAAGGCACCAACGACGACGTGAATAAATTTGTGTGGAGCGACCAAGATTGGAATCCCGAAACGCCCGTCATCGAGACGCTTCGCGACTATGCGCGTTTGTTTGTCGGAATGGATTACCAAGAAACCGTAGCACAGGGGCTTATTTCGCTCGAAAATACATTCCGAGGGCCGTTGTTGACCAACGAGTCGGTGGAAAGAACCCTGATGCAATGGCAATCCATGGAGCAAAAGGCATCGTTGGCAGTTTTGCAAAATCCCCGTTTTCAAATGGGGCTGATTCGGGCGTATTACGATGCTTATACGCGCCGTCGATTGTTGTACGAAACCGAATTGGAGCAACAGGCAAAAGATGCACTGCGGGGGGCGGTCAAAGGAAATTCGTTGGCGGCGATTCAACAAGCCAAAACGACCTTGGAACGGGCGTGGAAAGTGCCAATTTTGCCCCAATACCGCCAAAAATGCGTTGATTTAGCCGATTCTCTCTTCAAAAGTATTGGCGCACAGCTGACGGTTGAGCGTCACGGGGCGGTATCGGGACGTGGAAATTTTGTGGACAACATCGACCTACCGCTCAACGATTCGCCTTGGTTGTTGGACGAACTGGGTAAAATTGAAAAATTAAATAACGAAGCCGAACGTCAACAGAAAATAGACCAACTGCTCCACCGCACCGACCCAGGCGCGGGAGGTTTTTACGACCATTTTGGCGCACCCGAAAGCTGGCATCGGGTAGTTTCGGATGTTTCGTGGGAGAAAGACCCAGGTAGTTTACAATCACCACGGGTAAGTTTTGGCGTTGGAATCGTGGGGGAAGAGTGGGTGGACGAAATCAGGGCAACTGGTTTTAAAGGACAAGTAACGCCAAGAGCGTGGATGAAGCAGGTAAAAACCTTGTATGAGGAGCCGTTAAAGATTGCTTACAACGAGCTAGACCCCAAGGCAACCTACCGAATGCGGATTTCTTACACGGGGCGTTTTCGGTCGCGAATGAAACTAATGACGGATGACGGAGCCCTGATTCATGATTTTTTTCAAACGGGCGAAGAACCTCTCTTTGAGTTTGATGTTCCCCAAAAATCCACTGCCGACGGGAAAGTAACCTTTATTTGGACGTGTGGTGAAGGCGGTCAAGGCCCGCAAGTCACTGAAATTTGGCTAATGAAGAAATGATTTTACGACCTTCCCGAAAGTTCAAAAACACCTTCCCGAAAGTTTAAAACTTTCGGGAAGGTAAGTCAACGTTTGCTTTCTATTTGACTTTGCTAACTTCAATAGATAGCGTTGCTCCGTTTTTCTTTTGGACAACCATTTTTACTTGCTCAAAATCCTTATACCTGATGCTTCCAGTTAAGAGTGGGCAAAAGTCGAGTATCGGAATTTTATTTATTTCAATTACTTGGTCACCGACCTCTACTTTGTCCATCAACTCTTTGTTCCAAATTTGGCCAATAATAACTTTATTTTGGTTACTCAAGCCAAGCTCGAAGGGATAGGATGGTTGTTCATAATTAAATGATTTTTGACCGTCAAAAGGAGTAAAATAAAACTGCTTCCCAATATTATCTATGGTAACACTTCCGTAGTTTAATATTTCAGTTCCAATGCAAGAGTCGTCACCTTGAGTTGTTTGAAGGGTAACATTTTTTATAGAAGTGGAACCGATAAGTAATTCTTTGAGAAATAATAGAGACGTTTTTGAAGCGTTTTCAGCACCAAATAATCCAACCGTTGAATTTCCATAAGATTCTGACAGTTCAGTAAAAATGGCTTTTTTACTGAAAATTTTATAATGTCTCGAAGACAGGTTATAAAACCCGTTATATCCGCTGTCGAATAATACTGTCTCTTTCTCCTTCTTTTTGCCTAAAAGTTGTACTAAAATATATGGACTACTTTGAAAAGGACCCAAATTGAGTTGGGAAGAGTGCACTTTACGAACAAGAAGTTTGCTAATTTTATTGGTGATAGTCAAGCTACTATCTTGAAGAGAAAGATGAATAATTGAATTACGCAATTGGTTGCTACCAATTATGCCATCAACATTGAAACAATCAAATAGTTGGTTGTTTTGGATAAGAGAGATAGTACTGTCAAATGTAATCTTACCAATTTTCATAGATTGAATATAGCAAGTCGATAAGCTGTCTTTTAAGCTACTTTGGTCACCTACCTCTATTTTTTGAAGAGCCTTTAACGCTAGTTTTTTGTGAAGTTTTTCAGTAATAATAGTTGGAGCGCCAGTGTCAAGTATAAATCGAAAGTCTTGATTATCAATGGTTGCTTTGATTATGATTTTTCCAGCTTTAAACTCAAACGGAATTTTACTGAAGTATTCTGGTTCTCGTATTGTTCCTTGATTGAAGGTTTTGATTTGACCAAAAAGTGGGAGACAATACAGGGTGTATAGAATAGAAATAAGAAAAATTTTTCTGAACATAACTGGTTGAAGATTAAAATTTCCACCTTCCCGAAAGTTCAAAACTTACGGGAAGGTGTTTTTGAACTTTCGGGAAGGTAAATCGATTACAACTTTACTTTGCGATTCGGGCGAAATTCAAATGCTTGGTTATCTAAAGTTGTCGGCAACGAGGGATTATAGTCGAAGGTGCTTTTAACGCGAAAATTGTTGACTTTTTGGTCGGTTTCAACTCTTTTGATGAGGTAGCTATCCTTGGCAATCCAGGTAATTATATACCCTTCAAAACCACTTCCTTTGATTTTATAGCAAAGCGTTCCATTGATAGTTTCGTCGGTATCCAACTGCGCGTTTTTTGTAGATAGAAAAATGCTTTCTCCTAAAATATCATTGTTCGAAAAAAGTAACTCAGGGATTTGGATAGAAGTACGAGAGGACACCCCTCCAGCGGAGGAAAGAAGTACATCCAATGCTTGGTCTTTTAGGGTTTTGTTGGTAACTCCCCACCATGATTGGGCGAGTTTGTTGCCATCGCGGTTGATAACCATTAATGAGTTTGAATAACCTACTTCGTAAAATTCAAAGTTAAATCGTCCCTGTCTGTCGAAGGCTGTTTTGAAGTACTTCGCTTTTTCAAATGGCTGTTCTAAGTCGTAAAACTGTTGAAATACCTTGCCAGAATCAAGGTAAAAAACGGCATTTTTATAGACTGCCTGACTTTTAGCAAATACTTCTTGGGCGGTTTGAGCGCAGGCGCTTTGGAGGCTGAAAAGCACTAAAGAAAAAAGAGTGAAGATTTGTCTCATAAATACAGATGTCTTATAACACATAAAAAAATACAAATAAGTAGTTGCTAAACAGATGAATAAGTTTCTATTGGTATGTTTTTTGAAAATCGTTTTTCGACTGGGCAATATATTCATTACAGACATAACTTCAAAGATTTTGGCTAAGCAGTTAGTTTGGGCTAAGGTAGGCTAAAAATGAAAAAGCCGCTGATGGCAGCGGCTTTGGGGAGTGTTTTGATGAAAAGTAGTCAGGACGAAATTACCCTATTTTCTTGACCTCAACTGCCACGGGGCCTTTGGGGCGCATTTTTATTTGGAATGAAACTTTGTCTTTCTCTTTAACAGGCTCCTTCAATTCGTTGATATGCACGAAAATACTTTCGTTGGTCTTCGCGTCTTTAATAAAACCGTACCCTTTTTGCTCGTTGAAAAAATGAACACTACCAATGCGCTCCGAAGCCTCTTCCTCGGCGTTTTGAATCTCGGGCGAATACTCGCGGGGTTTTTCAGGTTGTTTTTTTACAAGTGAAGGTGGCACACTCGATAAGTTGCCATTTTCATCCACATAGGCCATCATGTCTTCTAGTCCTTTTCCTTTGCTAGACGACGCCAACCGTTCTTCTTTTCGTTCTTCTTTTCCTTTACGTTTCTTTATTTTTTTTTGTTCGCGCTCTTTCTTGGTAAATGTTGTTTTTGATCCGCTCATTTGGTACTTGGTTTAATGATGGTATTTCTTTGAATTAAATTGTGTAGCAGAGATACCAAAGAATTAAAGAATGCGGTTTGACGGCGTAGATTAATTGCCTTGTGTGATTGTACAACTAAAGGGAAGCGAACAAAAACAGGAAGTATTGGTATGCTGATAAACTTTCTAACAACAAACATACCATTATAATTTCACTATCTCTTCCCAAAAGTTTCAAAACTTTTGGGAAGAGGTAATTTCGCCCTTCAGATGGCGTATATTGGTTTATTTTTTCTTGTCTTTACGCGCTTTGTATTCCTTAAATCGGTTTTCGTACTCCTTGATTTGCTCGGGGGTAAAGCGGTTGAGGTAGGTCTCTGGCAAAGCGAGGAGTTCGGGCGCTAATTTAGGAGCGGTGTCGATTAATTTATTGCGACCACCCGCATTTTTGGTTAAGTCAAAAACATCGTAAAGCTCTCCCGCCACCGTATAGGCTTTGTACGAAAGCTTGTTGCCATCGACCGAAATGATTTGGTACAACTGCGTGTTAGAACCTGCTCTGTCCATCCAGTCTTGCAAGCCAATCGTGTACATTTTAGGCCCGCTCACCGACACTACATAGATAGGGCCATCGGGGTATTTACGGCTTTGCCCCAAAGGCATGTTAAGCCCACGCCCGTAGGTGTGGTCATGGCCTTGTAAAACCAAATCGACGTTGTATTTTTTGTAAATAGGTTCCATTTTTAAACGCCATTCATCGTTGTTACGCCCGTTGGCAGTCGAATAAATCGGGTGGTGGTGCGTTACAATTGTCCAACGATTGGGGTTTTTCTCCAATACGCTTACCAACCATTTGGCTTGTTCTTCCAATACGTTGGCATCAAGTAAGGCTGCCTGGGAGTTTAAAGAAACAAAACGTACGCCTTGATAATCAAAGTAATAGGCGGTTTCTTTGAGACTTGCTGGGCCATTTTCTGGTAAAACAAACGACGGCCGCCAATGGATAGATAATGACGATTTGCCAGCGGGGTCGCGGAAATATTCGTGATTGCCTGGGCTGGCTAGGGTTGGTACCATGCCGTTGATCCAGCCGCCAGCCTCAAACCACTCGCCCCATTGCCAATCGGCGTTGGAGGTTGTGATGAGGTCGCCCGCGTGAATCATTAAGCTTACAGAAGGCATGGCCGAATACGCCCCCCGAATGGTACGCGACCAGAGCGAACGAATGTCGTTTTGGGCATCTCCAAAATACAAAAATGAGAATGGAACGGCTTGGTCGTTGGCGGTTTTGAAATGAAACCACTCGCTCCAATATTCGCCCGCCCCCACACGGTAGCTGTATTTGGTGTTGGGTTTGAGGTTGGTAAAATGAACCGTATGATAAAGCACACGCTTTCCATCCACGACTACAGTTTCGGTAGTGGCAGGTACCAAGGTGGCTTTTTTGACAAAATCGGGCGACGCATCGGCTTCGTGAATGGCGCCAATGGCCGCAACAATGGTGGAATCCGTTCGCCAGTTGACCGACTGCGACGTGGCGGCGTTGTTTTCCTGCCAACCCATAATAACGCGGTCGGGATAAGGGGTGGGTGTGTAAGGTTTGTGCGTTTGTGCCGCGCTCGTTAGGGCTAAAAAACTGCCTACTAGGAGGCCAAAAACGCCTGATTTTTGGATAACTTTCATAGTAAAGGTCACTGACTTATGATTGTACAATTTGATCCATGAGGAGGTTGGCGCGGGCGCCAGTTTCACCCGTGCTTGGGCAGGTGCCTTCACCTCTGAGTTGCTGAACAATTGTTTCAATGAGAGGTTGTTGAACGTGTTCAGGGTACGGTATTTCAAAGGTTTCGGTACCTTCGGCGGTTTCAACGCGAATAGTAAAGCGCTCGAAAAATGAAAAAGTGATTTTTCCTTTTGAACCAATAAACTCTGATTCGTCGAGGCGTTGCTCGGGGTTGAGCGTGTAGCACCAGCTGCCTGTTCCCAATACGCCCGACTCAAATTCAAAGGAGGCAACTACAATGTCGTCGGCTTGGTACAAGCCTGCTTGGTTTCTGCTAATGCCTTTGGCCGACGCAATTGGGCCAAAAATATATTCTAACAAGTCGAACTGGTGCGATGCCAAATCGTGGAAATGCCCTCCACCCGAAATCGCGGGGTCAACGCGCCAACGCGGTTGGGCTCCGTCCCCAATTTCCTCGGAGTAGGGGTTGTAATGAATTTGAACTTTTACCAAACGTATATCGCCAATCGCTTTTTGGTCCACCAATTCTTTGAGTTTGAGAAAATAAGGCAACTGACGACGATAGTAGGCCACAAACAACGGCACACCCGTTTCGCGACTGATTTGGTTCATTTGTTCGCATTCGTCGGCACTGAGCGCCATCGGTTTTTCTACATACACGGCCTTGCCCGCTTTCATGGCCTTAGCGGCATATTCAAGGTGAACGTTGGGCGGGGTAGCAATGTAGATGGCATTGACGTCGGGGTCGTTGATAAGTTCATCGACATCGTTGTACCATTTGGGTACACCGTGACGTTGGGCATAATCGGCGGCTTTTTGGGCATCGCGGCCCATGACAGCGACGAGCGATGAATGGGGCACTTTGCTAAAAGCAGGCCCACTTTTCTTTTCGGTTACGTTGCCACAACCAATCATTCCCCAGTTGATATGTTCCATAAAAGCGAAAGTTTTCAATGAATACGTTGTTGTTTATTTGTGCTTGGCGTTTTTAAGATTGGGCTTGGAGCGCCATGTAGCTTCAGGCCCGAAACGGGTAAAGTACGTCTTTTTATCTAATTTTTCGTACGGTGGATACGCATAAATAAAGCGATTGGTTGACCAAAAAAAGACACTGACAACGGCAACGGTACTCAGTGCGCGCATCCAGGCTTTTTTATACAAACCGCTAAAAGATTGTTGTTGAAAATGGCTAAAGGTTTCACTACTATCAAAAATAGGCTCGTGCTCGCGTGGTAAGGTCAGTAACAGGAATGAAACCAGCATGGCATTGACGGTAATGACCCATTCGGTGAGCAAACGCGATGGATGCCAGCCAACGAGCGCGCGTTCAAAGTTGCCAATAATCATAACCCAAAGCAAGACCAGCAAAAGTAATTGTCCTTTGCCCAACCACGTTTTGGGGAATAAAGCAAGGGGCTCTTTGAAATGGCGTTTGAGGAGGAAGGCAAACAAGGCTACCAGCAGCAACCACGTCAGTCGAAACCAACCTTCGGGCGTAAAATGGAGAAAATCAATGTAAGGGAGGCGGCCCAAATAGGGGACATCCCAACGCGCAGGGACGGTTTCGGTACTTCCGTCGGAAAGTGTGATAGCCTGAGTCCAAACTTCTTGGTTGAGTCGTTCGCCCCATTCACTAACATTTTTAAATAAGTTGACGTACGTAATTCCGAGTAATACAAAAAGCGTCATTCCGCTCAATGCCCATTTTTCAGCCGACGTTTTTTGCGGTGAAGGGGCTGATAAAGGCAGACGTGCCGCTAAGATGGCAAACAAAGCCGCGATGGCAATGCCATTGACGAAACCATAGCTTTGTTCCAAGAAACTATGCCAGTTTTGTTGTTGCCAATTGCTCCAAAGCGCCAGTTGTTGAGTTTCGGTAGCAGGTAAAATTCGGGGACTTCCAAAGGCCATCAAGAGTTGTTTTATCCACTGAATGCCCGAAAAACCCAGCCCACCTATCGTGCCGCAAACAACGGATGCAAACGCTACTGATTGGTAACCATTGCGTCGCATCCAGAGAATCATTCCTACAAATACGCCCGTAATCCCTGCCCAGTCGTCGCTGCGCGGAGGTGTCATGCGCAAACCGCCAATGGACGTAAAAAAAAGGCTTCCTAGCACGGGGAAAATCAGAAACGAAACCAGCCAGCCGCCTGCCATATATACAATGAGTGAAGAGCCATCGCGGAATTTGCCAAAGCGATAAAAATAAAAGGTAATGCCTACCACGGCTCCGATGAACCAACCGACGTGCTGGGGGTAATCGCCAAACCATTGAGGCCAGTTGTTCAGGAAGTTATGGGCGTCGAAGGCCCCTTTTTTCGTTTCGGGGTCGATGTAGGTAGGGTCTCCCAGCGTATAGGTAAGCGCAGCGGCAAGCGATGGTAATACCCCCGTTTTTTGTAAAACCCATTGCCCTACCAAACCTACGAGCGCACCGCCTAGCAAGCAGAGCGGCAACCAAAAGCTCTTTTTGAAACGTTGTTCCCACGTATCGTACAAACCCGCCGCGAGTAGTGCAAAAAAGGCAGGTAGGTAGTCGGCATCAAACCAGTAAAGCGGGCTTTTGTGCCGCGACCAAGTATGGTCAAATGCAATGCCCGACTGTAGCCAGTTGGCAACAGGATCTTCGATGAGGTCTAAGACGAGCCAAGTCGCAAATAACCACCAAATGGGTTTTGTCAGGCGAATAAGGGTCGATTTGTCGGCAGCAGCGGCTAGTGCCGTTCCTGCACCTCCCAATGCGGCCCACAAAAAACCAATGTAGAACAAGGTGACATAACCGTAGAGTTGAGAGGGAGCGTGGCCGCTTTCGGTCGATGAAATGACTTGCATGTACGAAATGGAACCTCCAAATCCCCAACCAATTGCTCCAAAAAAAGCAAAATAGAGTACTTTTTCGCGCCAGTCGGGGCGACCAGAAAGCAAACAACCCGTGATGGCCGCCAAACATCCTGCAAAAGCAGCGCCATATTCATGTCCGAAGTTTCCGCGGATACCCCAACCAATGCCCAACGAAAGTCCTACCGTTACAAACGTTGACAGTCGCCGACTAGGGGTTGGGGTTGATGTAAAAAGTGACGTTAACATGCCGATGGGAGGTTACGTCAGATGACTAAATTGGGGGAATCATCGGATTGAACGGTGTCTCCAACGGCTTGTTTAATCACCGAAAGGTCATGACGGAGGCGTTGGGTAAAGAGGGCAATGTCAAAACTATGCACCACAATATTGGCCCCTTCGTTGATCCATTTGATTTGGCGCTCGGGTTCCAGCGAAAAATGAATGCCAATCGCGAGTCCATGGGCGCGGGTTTTATGAATGATGGTGCGAACGGCTTCCTCAAAAACGGGATGGTCGTACTGCTCAGGTAAGCCCAGACTCACCGACAAATCGTGCGGGCCAATGAACACGGCATCTAAGCCTTTGACCGACAATAAATTATCGAGGCGTTCGAGGGCAGGCACACTTTCGATGTTGGCAATACAAATGTTGGCGGCGTTGTGGTTGGCAATATACTGCGCAAGTTCGGCAGGCATTTCTGCGCCTTCGTGGAGGTATTGGTGCAGCACTTCGCCTTTCAGTGGGCGGTACTTTACGCCACCTACCAGCTCGCGAATTTGGGTGACGGATTCTAAATATGGTGCAACCACTCCCAACGCGCCGCCGTCAATCACTTGGCAAGCCAAAAATGGGTCGGGGCTGGGAATACGAACGATGGGCGTTATGTCCAAAGCGCGGAAAATTTGGCACATTTTGGCCAATTCGCCACGGTCTAGCGGAATGTGTTCGGTATCAATAAATACAAAATCAAGCCCTACTTTTTTGAGCGCCCCAGGCCACATCGGTGAGGTGGACGTAAAGCAAGTGCCATAGACATTTTGGCCGTTTTGTAGTTTTTGGAGTAAGCTAAGGGTCATGGTTGGAATCTGAAAAGGAAGTGTTTCTTAATAACAACGGTAGAAGTAATACGTTTGGGGCAAAGGATGAGGCTATTTATATGAGAATCTATTTTGGCACGTTTATTGGGAAAAGGTAATTTATTCACCAAAGGTGAGCAACATCAATAACTGTAAAAGACAATGGAAGCACCGAAAGAATTTGTAGCTTTGCTTCGAGATACACAAATGATTTTGGACAGTATGCCTGACGAAGCCCTCGATATATCGGTGGTTATACCACTTTTCAACGAAGAAGAATCTCTACCTGAACTTACTGCGTGGATAAAACGCGTGATGGATGAGCACCAATTTAGCTACGAAGTGTTGCTTATCGACGACGGAAGTTCCGACGATTCTTGGTCAATCATTCAAAAATTGGCGGTCGATAATCCGAGTATCAAAGGGATTCGTTTCAACCGCAACTATGGCAAAACGCCTGCCTTGCAAACGGGGTTTCAGGTGGTAAAAGGCAAAGTGGTCATTACGATGGACGCCGACCTCCAAGATAGTCCCGACGAAATTCCAGAGTTGTACCGAATGATTACCGAAGACGGGTACGATTTGGTGTCGGGCTGGAAACAAAAACGGTATGACCCGCTTAGTAAGACGCTTCCTACGAAGTTGTTTAATGCCGTAACGCGCAGTATTTCAGGGGTATATCTTCACGATTTTAACTGTGGATTGAAAGCCTACAAACAGCGAGTGGTAAAAAATATCACACTTTATGGCGAAATGCACCGCTACATTCCTGTGGTGGCTAAGTGGAATGGTTTCCGTAAAATCGGGGAAAAAGTGGTGCAACACCGCGCTCGTAAATACGGAAGCACGAAGTTTGGTTTAGAGCGTTTTGTCAATGGCTTTTTGGACTTACTTTCGATTACGTTTGTTCACCGCTTTAGCAAAGCGCCGATGCACTTCTTTGGCCTGTGGGGAACGCTCTCGTTTCTGATTGGTTTTTTGATTACGACGGGGTTGATTATCAGGAAATTGTATTTGATTTATACCCACGAACCTTATCGAAATGTGACCGAAAATCCGCTGTTTTACTTGGCGTTGGTTGCCATAGTCATCGGATTTCAACTTTTTCTAGCAGGGTTTTTAGGCGAAATGATGGTGAAGCAACATACCGTCAAACAACCCGATTATCTGGTTTCGGAACAGATTGGAGTTTAGCGTGAAGTTGGTTACTTATAATCAACCTGAGGTTGCTCCCCGCAGAATTTACCAAGTTTTTGAAAAACCTTGAGCGTCAGATTTGAGAATCTGACGTCACTTGTTGTGTGGTTGGTTACTTATAACCAACCTGAGGTTGCTCACAACAGAATTTACCAAGGTTTTGAGAAACCTTGAGCGTCAGATTTGAGAATCTGACGTCACTTGTTGTGAAGTTGGTTACTTATAACCAACCTGAGGTTTCTCAAAACCAAATTTACCAAGGTTTTGAGAAACCTTGAGCGTCAGATTTAAGAATCTGACGGCACTTGTTGTGAAGTTGGTTACTTATAACCAACCTGAGGTTGCTCCCCGCAGAATTTACCAAGTTTTTGAAAAACCTTGAGCGTCAGATTTGAGAATCTGACGTCACTTGTTGTGTGGTTGGTTACTTATAACCAACCTGAGGTTGCTCACAACAGAATTTACCAAGTTTTTGAGAAACCTTGAGCGTCAGATTTAAGAATCTGACGGCACTTGTCGTGTGGTTGGTTACTTATAACCAACCTGAGGTTTCTCACAACAGAATTTACCAAGTTTTTGAGAAACCTTGAGCGTCAGATTTAAGAATCTGACGTCACTTGTTGTGTGGTTGGTTACTTATAACCAACCTGAGGTTGCTCACAACCGAATTTACCAAGGTTTTGAGAAACCCTGAGCGTCAGATTTAAGAATCTGACGTCACTTGTCGTGTGGTTGGTTCCTTATAACCAACCTGAGGTTGCTCCCCGCAGAATTTAACAAGGTTTTGAGAAACCTTGGGCGTCAGATTTGAGAATCTGACGTCACTTGTTGTGTGGTTGGTTACTTATAACCAACCTGAGGTTGCTCACATCCGAATTTACCAAGGTTTTGAGAAACCTTGGGCGTCAGATTTGAGAATCTGACGTCACAAAAAAAAGCGCAGAACGAGTTTCTGCGCTTTTTTTGAAAAATAAAAACGGCCTATGTAGTTGAAATTTGAAATTATATAGCTTTCTTGCATATAAATAAATCCTTAAATCCAAAAATGATGATTTCTTATTTGCTAAGTTTGGTTTGTGGCCTTTACGGTGGCGGAGCCACTCAGGAAGTTGCCCAAGTAGAAAATCACTCAGTACGAATTGTCGGCAGTTTTCACGACAATACCACCAAAGATTTTCTCAAAAAAAGCACGATTCGCGCGGTGTTCAAGTCGGGAAAACAACTGACGTACGAAACCAATGCCAATGGAGGGTATGAAATTGTAGTGCCCGATTCGACCCAATCTCTAACGTTTGATTCGGAAGGATACCGTACCCATACGATTCCTATCACCTTTATTGGGAAAATTTCGAGCAAAGCGACTTTTTCCATTCACCCTGAAATGGTGCTAACAAAAGACTCGCTCCAAGTTTCGGAAAGCCATTCTCAATTGTTGCAGATGTTCTTTCTTTTTCCCGATGGAATGGATGTCAATCATTTAATTACGAGAAATAACTCCAAGGCTTTTACCAGTTTTGACTATCGTAAAACGTATAATAAAGGCAAACATTTGTCATGGCATGCCACCGAGTTATCTAAAGGTATATACGAATATAAATCGACGACGCCTGAAGGAAAAAAGCTGTATTACAAGCAATTTGAGGTAAAAGAAGGGTATAATTTTATGGAAGTTACGCCCCAGCCAGAAGAATTACTTTCACCGCCAGCGGTGGCATTAACTGACCAAGTGTTGTACTTTTCACAGAGTACGTATGAGTTGACTGAAGAGGTGAAAACGAGTTTGGATGCGATAAGTAAAGCCTTGCTTGCTCAACCACAGACCAAATTGCAAATCACGGGTCATACCGATAACGTGGGAGAATCTGATAAAAACCTCATTTTGTCGGAATACCGCGCCAAAGTAGTAGCGAGTTATTTGGAACAAAAGGGTGTTTCGGCAAGTCAATTGGTGGTAGAATGGAAGGGAGCAGCTGCGCCTGCGGTGTCAAATGACGCAGAAGATAACAAAATAAAAAATCGCCGAGTGGAGCTGAAGGTAATTCCGTGATAGGTTTAAATTGAAAGGTGTGATGCAGAGACGCAACCAATTATGCCTTGCGTCTCTGCGTTAAAATCCTTTAAAACTCTCCAAACTGACCGTACATATCCTTCAATTTGGGGTCACGTTCGGTGTTGCGGATGTCTTTTCGCATGGCTTTTACGCCTTCAATGTCAGTCAAAAGTCCCAGTACTTGATACGCCCCAAACCGCACAAAATAAGCAGGGTCATTGCGGGCCATGGTTTCTAGCATTGGCAACGCTTTTCGTTGTACCGAACCATCCGATTTGATGAGGTATTTGCCAAACACTTGTAAAAAATTATACATTTCTGCCGACTTCAAACGCTTCATTTTCACCATGAACCAGTCGTACTGATCGGGTTTTGCCAAGCCTGCGTAGTAATTGGCTACGGCCGTCACGATTTCGCTATTGGGGGCGTTTTCAAAGCGTTTGGCTACGTCAACTGCGTCGTCGGGCTTTCCGATAAGGTAGGCATCGAGTGCCGCCGATACCACCTGATACGAGCTGTCGTTGAGGGCTTCGCGGAAGAGCGGATCGTTGGAGTTATCCCCAAACGAGCCTAACGTAATGATGGCCTCAGTACGCACCCGTGCATGGGCATCCACGCGAGCTTTGCTTTGCACAAGTCGTTCTACTTCATTAAACTGCAAACCATCGTATTCGGAGAAGTTAGAAACGGCTAATTGTCTGATTTTCCAAAACTTATCGCTCATGGCTTGCATCATGAGTTGGCGCACGGTAGAGTCGGCGAGTTGGTTTTCTAAGCCCGTAATGGCCTCATAGCGAGCTAGGTATTTGTCGCAATGTTGGTACTGAAAGATTAATTCAGGCTTTGATTTCTCGTAATTAATCTCGCCCAGTAGTTGCCGCTCGGCGTCAAAATCCACCAAATCAGGGCGTTGTTTTACTGGAATTTCAAACGTCTGTTTTGCTTTGTTGACGACAATTTCATGGGTTTCTTTTTGACCATTTACCCAGACATCCACCTTGAGGGGTAAACGGTGAATCGGCGTATAGAGCGAGTCCTGCAACTGAGAGACTTTGAGTGTCACTTTGTCGGCGTCGTACGATTTTTCTACTTTCAACGTAGGATGGCCTGGTGACAAGAACCACTGATTGAAAAACCAGTTCAAATCTTCGCCCGTTACTTCTTCAAAGGATTCCCGTAAATCGTTCACTTCGGCGGTTCCGAACCCGTAGCGAATGAGGTAATTGCGCGTGGCGGCAAAAAAAGCTTCGTCGCCGATGTATTTGCGAAGCATGTGCAAGACAAGCCCTCCTTTGGCATACGAATGGTTGTCGAACATGTCTTCCATATCGGTGTAATTGTACCGAATGAGGGGTTCTTGTTTTTGTTCAGATTCGCCCAAATACTGCTGCAATGAGCCTTGTGCCCAAAAATCAGCTTGTTCGGCGCCGAGTTTGTGTTCGTTCCAGAGGTATTCAGAATAATTGGCAAACGCCTCGTTGAGCGGCAAATGTACCCACGATTCACACGTGACCAAATTTCCAAACCAATGGTGCATGAGTTCGTGCGCGATGACATCGTCGGAGTTTCCATCCAGCAAAGCGCGGGTATCAGTTTGAACATTTTCGGCATGAACGGTCATGGACGTGTTTTCCATCGCACCTGCCACAAAGTCGCGAACGGCAATTTGGGCGTATTTATCCCACTGAAATTCTACCCCAAATTTGCTTTCAAAGAAATCAATCATTTCTCGCGTACGTCCAAAAATGGCTTTGGCGTGCGGGGCATATTCAGGTTCGACGTAGTAACTGAGCTCAAGGCCATTGCGAATGGTATCGCGCGCCACGGCAAAATCGCCCACCACAAAGGCCGCTAAGTAAGGAGCATGAGGCAGTTTCTGTACCCAGCGGTCGGTGCGGGTACTGTCGGGGTTGAGGCGAGATTCGACGAGTTTTCCGTTGGAAAGCGTCTTAAAGCGTTTCTCAACCGTCAGACGAATGTCTTGGGTCATTTTTTCATTCGGGCTGTCCACCGTAGGCATCCAGCACGAATTGTACTCGGTCTCGCCCTGCGTCCAAATCTGCTGTGGTTTTCCTTCGTCTAGCCCGTCGGCATTGATGAAATAGAGCCCTTTGTCGCCCTTTGTGCCCACAATTCCCGCAGGAAGTTCGTTGGGTTTTGCTACGTAGTCGATAAGTACATGAAGGGTATCGAAACGCGAATATTTACGGCGCAATTTGATGTTTAAAAGGCGCTTGTCGTAGGTATATTCGAGCGGGTCGTTGATGTATTCGTAGATGTATTTTTTTTGCAGGGAATCGTATTTTTTGAGGGTATCTAGTTGGAAAATACCCTTAATGTCGAAGCCTTTCGCGTCTAATTCGAGGGTATTTTGGGGGTAAAAATAGGGCTTAAACGTAATGACGGCGCTCCCCAGCGCGTGCTGCCGTAGCCAATCGAAACGAAGGTCGAGTTGGGTGTGTAGAATGTCGTTTTTAAGGGTGCGGGTTGGGCGAATTGGCCCTTTTTTTGCCACCCAAGCAGGCGCTTTGCGAAGCGTGTCAGCAGGGGTACTTGTCTTCGAAAATGAGCAAAATGCTATAAAACAACTAAATAAAAGTAATGCGATTCGTTTTACCATTAGTTCAATCCTTTGTCTTTAGGACGTTGAAAGTCAGAAAGGTAATTTGTGAAAATGAGAAAAAAGCAGTGAGTTATCACAGATTCAATAATAACGCAAAGTTCGGAAAGGTATTGGAAACAACGCAACAATTCACAAAAAAAGCGCCAATCGATGTCACTCGACGGGCGCTTTTGCTGGTCAGACGATAGTCAGACCAAGGTTTTTGCTGGTCAGACAGTAGTCAGACTAGGGGTGTCGCGGTCTGACTATCGTTTGACCGCTGTCCAAACTTATACTAATTCGTTTTTCATCAAATACTCTGCAATCTGTACGGCGTTGGTGGCGGCTCCTTTGCGAAGGTTGTCGGCTACAATCCAGAGATTGAGGGTTTTAGGTTGTGATTCGTCGCGGCGAATACGTCCTACAAACGTCTCATCTTTACCGTGTGCTGTCAAAGGCATTGGATAAACTTTATTTTGCGGGTCATCTTGGATTACCACGCCTTCGGCTTGGCCCAAGATTTCGTAAATATCTTTGAGGTCAAACTCATTTTCAAACTCAATGTTTACTGCTTCCGAGTGACCACCAATCGTCGGGATACGCACCGTCGTAGCAGTAACGGCGATGTTATCATCCATCATGATTTTCTTGGTTTCGTTGGTCATTTTCATCTCCTCTTTGGTATAGCCGTTGTCCAAGAAAACGTCGATGTGAGGCAATACGTTAAGGTCGATGGGGTGAGGATATACCTTTGGAGCGTCTTGATTGCCAGCGCGTTCTGCAAAAAGTTGGTCAACGGCTGCTTTACCCGTTCCTGTCACCGATTGGTAGGTCGAAACTACCACGCGTTTGATGCCATAGCGCTTGTGCAATGGATTCAAAACAACCACCATCTGGATGGTTGAGCAGTTGGGGTTGGCAATGATTTTATCTTCTTTGGTCAACGTAAAAGCGTTGATTTCGGGTACTACCAATTTCTTGGTTGGATCCATACGCCAAGCTGATGAGTTGTCAACGACTGTGATACCTGCCTCAGCAAATTTAGGAGCAAGCGACAAAGAAGTTCCACCACCCGCCGAAAAAATAGCGATAGCTGGCTTTGCTGCAATTGCATCTTCAAAGCTAACAATGGTGTACTGTTTACCCTTGAACGTGACCTGTTTACCTACTGATCTTTCTGATGCTACTGGAATCAACTCAGTGATTGGGAAGTTACGCTCTTCGAGTACTTTGAGGATTTCGCTGCCTACCAAACCGGTAGCGCCTACTACTGCGATTTTCATTGGTTTGCTCTTGTTTGAGTTATTAAAAATTAACGGATGTACATAAAAAAATCGTCACCGCGAAGGTTAAGAATCTGGACAAACACGCTGGCATGATAGGGTCAATATCCCATCAGGCTCCGCGTGTCTATTTAGATTTCTTTGTGTTCACAGTGACGATTAAAAATGTGGGTGCAAAATAAGGTCTTTCTCAGAAGTAAGTCAAGAAAATAATGGATTTTTTGTAAAAAAGTTAAAACTTGGCAAACTTTTTTGTCATTTTATTAATCCATTGGCTTTGAAACGTTTCAAATTTTGTTCTGTCCAAAACCGACTGTTAGGTTTTAGAATGACGTTTAGCATTCCTTCGGTAGTGGGCTCGTTGGATGCCTGGAAATGCCTGATGATATCGATGGCCTCAATTTCTTGCCCAGAAAGCGCTTGTAACGATTCCCAAGAGGTAGGCAGTCCGTCGATGCTCAAAAAAGCTTTTCGAATTGACACTTTTTCTCCTTTTTCTATCCAATAGACCCCATCGGTTTTGGGCTTGATTTGGCCATGAAATTCACCCAACAAGCGTAAAAGTGGAAAGGCATGGTCTGATTTGTCGATGACCAAGGTACTATCGGCCTTGAGGTAGGGGCGTCGGAAGTCTTTTGAAACGTTAGGCGCTTGTGTTGTGGTAGGTACCGCATGACGTTGCCGCGAAACTTGGGCTAAACTATCTCTTTTCGACGAACTGAGGTGCTGGACAGGATGCCAAAACCATTGGGGAACAATTGGCATCCATCTGGTATCAAGTGCAATGGATGCGTTTTTGATTTTGTCACTTTGCGCTTGAATGGTAATGTTTGTTTCTCCATAAAACAGCATTGGAGTCGAGGCAAAATTTCCTTCGGCGTCAGTTGAGGCTTGAAAATGAAGAGCGGTGGAATCTGATTGTACAAGGCCAATCACAGGGCTGTTAGCCACGGGACGTCCGTTGGGTTGTTTTATTATTCCTCGTAATGTCAGCCCAGATTCGTACTCAAGCACCGTTGCATCCGACGAACTGTAGGGACGAACTTCGTGCGTGAGTAAGAGGGCGTCTAATGTTCGGGCAAGGTTGGTGGTTGTGGCGAAATAACACGCACTTAATTCACTTTCAAAAAGCTGAGAATGAAAGGAAGCATCGTCGTCTTCGTCGGACGAATGATAAAAAGCGCGATTGGCAATCGGATTATTGAGAGCGTCGAGCAGGGTTACTTGCATAACGCCTGTTCCTTCCAAATCTTCTTTGGCAATGCGGGCGGTAGTTAGATTCCCTTTGGGAGTAGCGATGGCCTCATAGACAATTTGCCCGCGTAAGTGAATCAGCAGGCGCATCGGTTTCCATTCTTGGGCTGAAAGGTTGTTGTAAATTTTAATGATGACCGTCGCCGTATCGCGCAGTACATCAACGTTGATGACGTAGCCTTTGGGCTGAATAGCAGGGAGACTGACTTCGTTTCCATTGCTTAATTTCGCTCGGAGGGGCTGGGTAGAGGGAGGCATGATAAAGAAGTTGCCGTACCCCTGTGCATTGGTTTTAACTGTCATCAGGGTATCGTTGGTGGCGTTGAGCACCCAACCATCAACCGCCACAGGAGCACCCGATTTGGTAAAACTACGAACCCCAACTCGATTGGGTAGTTCTGCAATCAAATGCCCGCTTTCAGGAAAAAATGCCACGCTGATTGAATCGTTTTGTGCAGATGAAACAGACGCGTCGATGACCTGAAAAGAGGTTCGTCCCCAAAAACGCTCATCAAAATGCCTTGCCCAGTTGTTGTACGCAATCAGCTGGTACGTACCTCCCTGCAATGAATCAGGAACCACCCAATGTCCCGAAAGTCGCCCGTTTTCTATCCATAAAGGTTGTTGCCAAACTACGTTGTTTTCGTTGCGAATGGCAAGATACACAATGGTTTGGGGGATAAATTGGTGGGAAGTAGCATCAATAACTTCTACTTGATAGCGAAGTGTGTCGCCCAGTGCAAAGTGCGATTGCGAGAGTTGCAGAAGAAACTTCTCTTGTTTTTGAAAATGAGGAATCAGCCCAGCTTGTTCGAGCAGCGTTGACGAAAGGCTGTCGTTGGGCTGGTAGTCGTTGGGAAGCAAATCCGCGATGCGTTTTTTACTCATGCTACCGCCCGTTTCAAATTGGTACGAATTTTCAGGAATACCATCGTACGAAAAGGCAAAAGCGGCTCCTTTGATGGTCAGCCAAGTGACTTCACGGTTGAGGTCGAAATACCAACTTTGTGGGTCGCGGCGATGGAGATAATGGATTTCGTACTTACGATTGGGCAAAATCACGCGTTGCAAAGCCACATCGGTATAAGCCAACGTATCGGGATTAATTTCAAGGAGGCGATTGTTCCTAAAATACCGATTTCGGGAAATTCGTTGCGTCGTGGTGTCCGTATCCAGATATACTCGAAAGCCTTCCGACTGACTTTTTTTGTGGGCTACGGCCCTTAAAAAATGGTAAATAGAGCCTCGATACGCGTCATTTCGGGCCAATTCCCACTCTTTTTGCTGGGCGTCATTTTTGGCCGTCATTTCCCGATATAACAACTTGCCGCTAAATTCGTAGGTAGTCGTAGTGGCATTAAACTGTTCTAATTGGTATTCAATATCATAGCCAAGCGATTTGTTGTGTATCTCAAAAGGGCGGGACGAAGTCGCATGAAGCACCTGTTTTTTTCGACTCAGGTCAATGAAATACGGGTCTTTGATTTCGCAGTTTCGGGCGTTTTTGGTACGCCCCAAAAACTCACGTTGAAAATCTTTGTATAGCCGTTTCCATTGTTTATCGCGTTTGCCTGCCACCTTGACTTCCGCTAAAAAACGGGTGTCAGGCTGGAGTCGAATCGAAAAACGACGGGTTTCGTCGGGACGTAAAACAACTTCTTGTTCAAACGATTTAAACCCCACCATCGACGCCACCACTTTGACGTAGCCCGAAGTCTGGACCCGCAGCGAAAAATTTCCTTTTACATCAGTTTGTGTCCCTTTGGTGGTGTTGCTGATAAAAACGTTGACAAAAGGCAGGGGCTGATTGGTTGCGTCGTCAATGATATTTCCCGTGAGGGTTTGGGCAATATTGGAAAAAGGCAGCCAAAGAAAAACCAACGCCAAAAAAACAAAACGGACTTGGTTTCTCGCACCGTGTGTTTGGTTTCTCAAAACCAAACAGTTATTGCGTCCTTGGTTTCTCAAAATCAAAAAGTTGTTGTGTGTTTGGTTTCTCAAAACCAAACAACTACCGAGTTGCAAGTGATTCAAAGCCTGTCTATTGAAACCGATGGAGTGGATGAAAATCGCCATACATTGCTAGGAGTGATGCAGTAATCTAAACGAACATCAAAGGCGTCGGCATCGGTGATAGTTGGTATTGGGTCAAAAAAAGACACGCCTACTTTGAGAACATTGGAGCGGCACTTTGCCAAAAAACGATCATAAAACCCTTTTCCATACCCAACCCGATTACCTTGGTGGTCAAAAGCTAAAAGTGGAATAACCACCAAATCTATCTTTGGTACTGGAAAATGGAGGGAAGTTGAAGGATTTGGCTCTAAAATTTCCCACTGATTTGAGAGAAGTTCGATGTCGGGTGTCCACAGATAATGCTCCATTTCACCCGTTTGAGGAAGGCTACGCGGAACGACGATGCTGGTACGGGGAAATTCGTGTTGAAGGGTATCAATAATGGGGAAGGTATCTACCTCGTTTTGGCGACGGATGGGCAAATAACAGTGAATGGCTTGGAAGTCAGCGACAGGAAAAGAAGCAAAAAACAGCCGCGCAATGGCTTGACTTTGCGCGGCTGTTTGGGTAGGAGACAAAGCCATACGTTGTTGTTTAAACACATGGCGTAGCTCTTTTTTAGTCATAATTTATTACTTAATTCCTCCCATCCAATCTTTTAGTGGGCGTTGAAGAATGAAGATTACTCCGCCCACGGCTAAGCAGAACCAAACGATGCTCATAAACATTTGGGGCATTTGCTGAACGTTTTCTTCGTCGAAACCTCCCGCAAACAAACCTGCAAAAAGGTTACCCAACGCCGCAGCTACAAACCAAATACCCATCAATTGGCTCAGGTATTTTTTAGGGGCAAGTTTGGTATAAGCACTTAATCCAACGGGACTCAAGCACAACTCACCAAGGGTATGGAATAAATACGTGAAGGTCAAGAACAAGGCCGAAGCTTTTACGCCAGTAAGGGCTATTTGCGCACCTACAACCATGATATAATAGCCTAATCCTAGTAAAAACAGACCAATCGCGAATTTCACCAACAAAGGAGGGTTAAATTGTTTTTTCTCCAAAAATACCCACAAACCACCCAAAACAGGCGCAAAAACGAGGATATAGAAAGGATTGAAGTTTTGGAACCAGCTCGACGGCATCCCAAAAGGAAGTTCCGAATAGCGGTCGGCAAAAATTTGCAGCGACGAACCTTGTTGCTCAAACCCAGCCCAAAACAATACGGCACCCCAGAAAAGAATGAACAGAATCACGATTCGTTTTCTTTCGGTGGTATCAAGCCCTGACGCAAAAATGAGGTTGAGGAAATAAACGATAACGATGGCTACCGCAATCACGCCCATTGAGGTAGCTACGGCTGCCTTGCTGCCCCATTGGAACATCCCGTTGAACTGCATGACCAGCATGAAAACTACCAACGCGCCGAGCAATCCCCACGTAATGGGATTAGTTTTTTCACTCGATTTTTCGGAAGCCAATGCTTTAGGCAACATGCCTTTGTCTTGGAGGTAGGTTTGGGCCGTAAAACGATAAACAAGCAAGCCCAAGAACATGGCTACCGCCGCTGCTCCGAAGCCGTAATGCCAGCCTACTTTTTGGCCAAGGTAACCTACAATCAAAATTCCCAAAAACGAACCCGTATTGATACCAATGTAAAAGATAGAAAAGGCGGCGTCACGTATAGCACCTCCTTCAGGGTATAACTCACTGACAATAGAACTGATGTTGGGTTTGAGGAGTCCAGTACCGATAGCTACAAGCCCTAATCCCGTAAAAAATACGGCCTGCGAAGCGGGAAACGCAAGTACAATGTGGCCCAGCATAATGGCGATACCGCCGTACCAAATGGCTTTGCGTTGACCCAAAACGTTATCGGCAAGCCAGCCACCAGGCAACGATAAAAGATAAACAGAGAAGGTATATAATCCGTAAATAGCGCCCCCTTCACCTTCGTTGAGGCCCATTCCCCCTGAGGTTTTATCAAGCAAAAATAACAGAAGGATGGCGCGCATACCGTAGTAGGAAAAACGCTCCCACATTTCGGTGAAAAACAGTACAAATAAGCCCTTGGGATGGCCAAATAGTGTTTTTTCGGACATAAAAAAGGTCAGTTTAGTTAGGTTTGGTTTGAGTGCTGAAAAAGTGCATTAAAAAAGTGGTAATCGAATAAAAACGCATACTCGATTACCACAAATGTAAAAAAAAAGCCTTGGAAACAAATAAAACCGCCTTGGATGGGTTATTTCCAACCTCCCCCCAACGAACGATAAATGCCAATGACGGCAAAATACTGACGCTTCCGCACGTCAATTAGGTCGATGCGTGATTGTAGGGCACTTTTACGGTTAAAAATAACCTCCAAATACGAAGCGCGACCCGTAGAAAACAAATCCGAAGCGGTTTGGATGGAGGTATTAAGTACATCCACCTCAGCGCGTTTGAAATCGTAAATTTTTTCGAGGTTATTGATTAGTACAAGCTGGTTATAGACCTCAAAATAGCCGTTTAGAATGCTACGCTGATAGTTGTAAACGGCCTCCACCTGCGCCGCTCTTGCCATTTTTAGTTCGGCTTTGAGGGCGGTTTTGTTGAATAGCGGCACGGCCAGCCCACCAATGAGGTTGTAAGCAATGGATTGGGGTGAAATCAAAAACTGAGGATTGAAAGATTGAAGCCCAAGTGCGCCTGTGATGTTGAGTGACGGATAAAACGCCGCCTTTGAAATAAACACCTCAGCTTTGGCCGCAGCCAGTTCCAATTCTGCCTGTTTTACGTCGGGGCGGTTTTTGAGCAAATCTGCCGGTACGCCCGCTTTGATTTGATTTGGAAGCCCCGTCATAAACAAATTTCGGGAGCGAATGATTGGGTTTGGATACCTGCCTAACAGAAAATTGATGCGATTTTCGGCTTCACGTACGCGCTGCAAAATCTCTGCCTCCAGGCCTTGGGTGCTGAGAAGCTGTGCTTCAAACTGCTTTACTGCCAGTTCGTTGGAGCGGCCTGCGTCTTTCTGAATCTTGATAATGTTCAATTCGTTTTCTTGCAACGTAATTGTTTCTTTCAACAAATCAAGTTCGCGGTCGAGCGCCATCAGCTCGTAATACAACGAAGCAATGTCAGAAATTAGGTTCGTTATGACAAAATTACGCCCTTCGACTGAGGCCAAATACCGAGCCAAAGCTGCTTCTTTTCTGGCCCGCAATTTCCCCCAAATATCCAATTCCCATGAGCTTTGAAGTCCAACGTTGAAGTCAGGTAAATACTCGGGAATGCGCTGATTTTCAGAGATATTGTTGGAGAAATTGGTGTCGTAGTTCCCGATGCCATCCATGGTATATTTCCCAAAACGGCGCTGTCCAACAGTACCAGCACCCGTCACAAAAGGCAGCGTAAGCCCTTTTGCGCGTTCAGCTTGGGCTTTGTTGGTTTCGATGCGCTGAAGCGCAATGCGAATATCGAAATTGTTGGCTAATGCGGTATCAATAAGCGATACCAAATTAGGGTCGGAAAAGTAGCTTTTCCAGTGAATATCAGCGGCATTGCTGCTGTGAGCAGCGCCATTGAAAGAATCGGGCGTTGGGGCAAACGTAGGTAACTGTTCGGGCGCTTTGAGTGATTTACAGCCCGAGAAAAACAGGCCGCCAACAAACAGCCCTAACAGGAGGATATGGGTGAGTTTACGCATTGACTTCGTGGGTTAGGTGGGCAACTTCTTTTTTCTTTTTGCGCGACAATCGGTCGGAGAGGGTTTCAAATACCACGTACAAACCTGGTATTAAAATCACCCCAAAGATTGTCCCGAAGAGCATTCCGCCCGCAGCGGCTGTTCCGATGGTACGGTTTCCGATGGCACCTGCACCTGAGGCCATCATAAGCGGAATCAAGCCCGCAATGAAGGCAAACGAAGTCATCAAAATGGGACGTAAACGGGAGCCTGCTCCTTCGATAGCCGCCTGCAACGGCGTGAAACCTTCGCTGCGTTTGAGAATGGCAAACTCGACAATCAGAATGGCGTTTTTACCCAACAAACCAATCAACATCACCAGCGCCACTTGGGCGTAAATGTTGTTTTGTAACCCCAAAACCGCCAAGAAGAAAAAGGCACCAAATATCCCAGTTGGCAGCGATAAAAGCACGGGAAGCGGTAGCAAAAAGCTCTCGTACTGCGCCGCAAGCAACAGATACACGAAAATAAGACAGATGATAAAAATGTAAATGGCTTGGTCGCCCGACAAGATTTCGTCGCGCGTCATGCCCGACCATTCGTAGGTGTAGCCTTTGGGTAGTTTCTGAGCGGCTACTTCTTGAATCGCCCGAATGGCATCGCCGCTACTAAAACCTGGGGCGGCGTCGCCATTGATCATTGCTGCCGTAAACATGTTGTAGCGCGTAAGTTGTTCGGGGCCATACACCCGTTCTGTTTTGACAAAAGCGGAGTACGGCACCATTTCGCCTTCGGTGTTTTTAACGTACAGTTTGAGAATATCCTCAGGTTGCATTCGGTACTCAGGCGATGCTTGCACCATTACTTTGTACATTTGCCCAAAACGAATAAAGTTGGTAGCATAAAAACTACCAATAAGCGATTGCAGGTTGTTCATGGCATTGTCAATCGAGACGCCCTTTTGGGCCGCTTTTTCGTTGTCAACGTGAATCAAATACTGCGGAAAACTCGCGTCATAGCTCGTAAACGCATTGACCACTTCAGGGCGTTTGTTGAGTTCTTCAATAAATGCCTTCGTTACTTTTTCCATCGCTTGCAGATTGCCACTTCCCGTGCGGTCTTGAAGACGGAATTCAAATCCGCTGGCGTTTCCGTAACCAGGCACGGCAGGCGGCGGGAAAAACTGAATGTCGGCGTCTTTGATGTGTTTGGTTTTTTCGGATAACAAAGCAATCACGTCATCGACCGATTCTTTGCGACTTTCCCACGGTTTGAGGTTCATCATTCCCATACCAAATGAAGCCCCCGCACCGTCGGTCATCAAACTAAAGCCCGATAAAGTCGAAATCGACTCCACGGCATCGAGTTTTAGGCTTACTTTTTCAATTTCATCGACCACGGCTTCGGTACGTTCGAGGGTAGCGCCCGACGGCGTCGTGATGTTGGCATAAATCGTACCTTGGTCTTCCGTTGGAATAAAGCCCGATGGAAGCACGAGGTTGGTTCCCCAGGTGGCAGCGATAAAGAACACCAACATGGCAAACGTCACAACTCGGCGATTGGCAATGACGTTAATCAGTGAGCGATAACGGTCTGAAACTCCGTTGTACCAGTTGTTGAATCCGTCAAAAAAGCGGGTGAGCAGCGTGGCTTTCTGACCGTGGTGGCTTTTGAGCATGATGGCGCAAAGCGCGGGTGTAAGCGTCAGGGCGTTGATTCCCGAAATCACAATCGAAATGGCCATCGTAATCGAAAACTGGCGATAAAATACCCCCGATGGGCCGTCCATAAACGCTACGGGCACAAACACGGCCGTCATAACGAGCGTAATCGCCACAATGGCGCCGCTGATTTCGTTCATGGATTCGATGGTGGCGTCTTTGGCATTTAGCCCTTTTTCTTCCATCTTGGCGTGAACAGCCTCGACGACCACAATGGCGTTGTCAACCACAATCCCGATGGCCAATACCAAGGCAAACAACGTGAGGAGGTTGATGGAGAACCCGAATAGTTGCATAAAGAAAAATGTACCAATAAGCGAAACAGGTACGGCCAAAGCAGGAATGAGCGTAGAGCGGAAGTCTTGCAAGAAGATAAACACCACCAAGGCCACCAAAATAAAGGCTTCAATCAAGGTCTTGATTACCTCGTGGATAGAAGCATCCAAAAAGCGCGACACGTCGTAGCTGACAGTGTAGGTCATGCCTGGCGGGAACGATTTCTGCAACTCCGTCATTTTGGTTTTGATGTTGGCAATCACCGCACTTGCGTTAGAGCCAGGGCGTTGCTTGAGCAAAATCGCGGCCGATGGACGGCCGTTTTCTTTGGATAAAACGTTGTAGTTCAACGAGCCAAATTCGATGTCGGCCACGTCTTTCAAGCGTAAAATATCACCACTTGGATTGGCCTTAATGATGATATTTTCGTACTGTGCTTGGTCAGTAAATTTTCCCGTGTAGCGAAGTACGTACTGCAATGACTGCGATTTGCGGCCAGAACTTTCCCCGATTTTTCCAGGAGCAGCTTCTACGTTTTGGTTGCGGAGGGCCGAAATGACGTCATCGGCCGAAACGTTGTAAACCGTCATGCGGTCGGGTTTGAGCCATACCCGCATCGAATATTCCCGTTGCCCCATAATGTTGGCAAAACCAACGCCATCGACACGTTTCAATTCTGCCACAACGTTGATGTCGGCAAAGTTGTACAAAAACTCTTCATTGGCGGTGGTATCTTCACTCAAGAGGTTGATATACATCAACATACTGTTTACTTCTTTTTCGGTCGATACCCCCGCTTTGATAACCTCTTCGGGCAATTCGTCGAGGACGGTTGCTACCCGTGTTTGGACGTTTACGGAAGCCAAATCGGGGTCGGTGCCTACTTTAAAGTAAACCTGAATGATACTGGTACCGTCGTTGCCCGACACGGAAGTCATGTAGGTCATGCCTGGTACGCCGTTGATGGCACGTTCGAGCGGTGTTACCACGGCCTTAGAGCAGGCTTCGGCGTTAGCCCCTGTGTATTTGGTCGTTACCGTTACGGCAGGAGGAGCGATGTCGGGATATTGGGTCACGGGGAGCTGGGTCATGGCAAGCAGCCCTAGCAGCGTGATGATGAGTGATATAACAATCGATAGGACGGGCCTATTGATAAACAAGGTAAACATGATGATACGTATTTGTGTGGGACAATGGGTTTTACAGCAGGCATTATTGCTGCGTCAATTGCGAACGAATTGTGGCGAACGACTTCATTTCAGGTTTGATACTCATGCCGACGCGCATGTCTTGCAACCCTTCATAAATGATTTTGTCGTTCGGACTAATCCCCGATTCCAATACATACAAGTGTGGCATTCGGAGTTTAGGCACAAAACTTCGCATTTGGACTTTGTTTTGGTTGTCCACTACATAGACGTAGATTTTATCTTGAATTTCAAAGGTTGATTTTTGAGGAATTACGAGGGCGTTTTTTACTTTACGCAACACCCGCACTTTACCACTCGAACCGTGTTTGAGGATACGTTCGGGATTGGGAAAACGCGCCCGAAACGCAATGCTTCCCGTGGCGTTATCAAACTCACCTTCAATGGTTTCGACGTATCCTTTGTGCGGATGCCCTTCGCTGTTGGCCAGAATCAATTCAACCTCAGTTCGATGGTCAGTTTGCTTATTGTTGGTCGCAAATTCGAGGTATTCTTTTTCCGAAACGTTAAAATAAGCATATACTTCTTGGTTGTCGGAAATGGTGGTCAACAACGTTCCTTCGTCAATCAAACTTCCGATTTTGTTAGGAATACGGTTGATGATGCCGTCGAAAGGCGCTTTGATTTCCGAAAAAGACAGCTTGAGCTTGGCGCTTTGCTCTTGCGATTCGGCCTCTTCGATGCGGGCATTGAGGGCGTCGAGTTTGGCTTTGGCCATGTCGTATTCGGTTTTGGATACCACATTTTTGTCCACCAATTTTTTGACGTTTAGTAGGTCAAGTTCAGCGGTTTTGGCCTCAGCAATGGCACTTTTTAGCACAGCCGTAGCGCGCAATAAATCCCCTTTATATTCTTGATTACTGATACGGAAAAGTACTTGTCCTTTGCGTACTGTTTTTCCTTCGTCCACGTGAATGCTTTCAATATAGCCCTTGACCCGAGCACGAATTTCAACGTTTTTAACGGAGTTGATGTCCGAAACATAGTCTGTATGATAGACGGTGTCAATCGTAATTGGTTGAATAACAGGGTACTTCTCTTGGGTGGTGGTTTGGTTTGAATCAGCAGTTGAGCAGGCCGAAATGCACAGCCCAATCACCGAAGTGAGGATTAATGGTACTCTCATAAGAAATAATGGTTGTGTTGAAATATACAGTAATGGAAAACGCAGAGCGAAAGACTTGGAAAACCAAGTCCTCAGAGCGCTCAAAATGAGGCCCTAGTAAAAGAAGTTAGCTAAAGTTTGGAGGCGGAGAAATGGGTTCAATTTCTCGCGTTTCAAGAAGTCCTAAATAATGGTCGAAATTAGCGTCCAACTCATCGGTGAGTTGAATGGATAAAAATTCTACGTCAAACGGGGGCCAAATAAGGCCAATGCTGAAATCCTCAAGAAAAGAACTCTCACTTCCTTTTTCATTGGAAGGGGCATCTGTGTGGCTTGCGATGGAATTAACCAACGAAACAGTAAGCAAGGAGAGAAAGTTTTGGGGACGTTGATGACAGGTGTTGTCGCGGTAAAGCGTGGCCGTTTTTTCTAAAATTATCGGTGGCACAGGGGCAATACATAGGTGAATCATTTGAAGGAGTAAAGCCCAACAAACGATTTGTTTTAGAATGTATGTGACACTTGCTGATTTCATGCTCTATGGCAAATATACCACTAAAACCCATTTTATCCACAGTATGTTCGTTAAAAAACGGCGTTTGGAGTGGATTTGTCGAGCAGAATGCCTTTTTTACAAAGAAGCAAGTTGCTCGGATACCATGGCTAGTTCGGGGCTTACATCAACATCAATGGCGATTTTTTGCAGTTTTTGGAGTAAATTTTCTAAAAATAGACGATGACTAGCGGTATTGGGGTACAGCGGACGATGTCCGAGCGCTTGCCGAATCTTTTGCCATTCTTGGATAAATTTTTGTAACTCTTTGGTAAAATAAGCGTTAGCAAATCGCTCGAAAATATAGTCCTCGGCTTGTTCGTTGGGGTGAATAAGGTCAGATTTGTAGAAGCGATAATCGCGGAGGTCGTCGAGTAATAATTCGTAGGCAGGAAAGTAAGCATGGCCCCGCTCCGAAAGTTCGTGACAAGCCACGCGCAGCAACGACTTACTGACGGCGTTGAGCGGCAGCGTATCGCGGGTATGGCGTACGGGGCTGACCGTAAAAATGACTTTAAGAGAGGTTGGAAGTTTGGTGAAAAATCCGTCAAAAGCGGCCACGATTTGCTCGGTTTGGAGCAGTTTCCGTTGGAAGGCCGAACTCGGTGTTTTATGGCAATTGGCGACCCACTGACCACTTTCGAGGTGACGATACACAAATGCCGTACCCAAGGTGATAATGAGCACTTCGGTGCGAGAAAGCCATTGCTGAACGGCAGCCAATGTAGTAACAAGCCGTTCCTGCAGTTCTTCGCGTGAAGCCGCCCACAACGACGAATGAAAATCGTAATGAAACCAAACTCCTTGGTGTTCAACGTACAAACGCTCGTCGGGTGGAGTTTCTTCTAAGGCATGATGCAAGAGTTTGACGATAGACAACGGGTTAAATAGCGTTCCAAACGGATTGGAAAGGGTCGGGATTTTATTCTCAACGAGCTTTGTGCCAATCACTTCTGCAAAGCACGAGCCCAGCGTTAGTACGGGGGTTTGCAAGGTGATTTTGTCAGGACTTTCGGGGACAATCAGCTCGGTTCGGAAGTGCATAGAGGGAAAATTGGGTAATCAGAGCGAATTGATTTCTTCTTGGGTTAGACCTGTCAATTTTATGATTAAACTTGGGTCTAAGTTTTCATGTTTCATGCCTTTGGCAATCTCCATTGCCTTTTGTTTTTTAGCACGATCTTCGGCATCAATTTGCATTGTCCAAGCCATGCTAGCTTGGTACCTGAGGTTTTCAATATGATGATGGTAATTGCGTAACTCTTCTTCGTTTAAGTTATCCACCCGCCAAAGTTCCTTCGCTTTGGCAATTCCTTTGGCGTTGAATTCATCTTTAATTTCGTTGTTTTTAAAGTAATAAATCCATTGGTCCAACGAATCTTTGGCAACGTCGTTAAACTGATTCACTTTTAAAACGTAATACTCAGGGAAAATTTGAAACGGCTCAGATTTGCCTAAAATCTCGACTTGTTTATCAGAAAGACTTAATTTGCCTGAGGTATGAATTCCATAAAAATCGGTTTTTCCGTGGTAAACATAATCATCGCCTTGCCCCAAGTCAAAATAGACAATGTTGATGGCATATACTTTCTTGATATTTCTATACGGTTCTCCCACTGAGATGTAATCAGTAATCACCTTTGAAGTACCATAGGCCATTCGATGGAAATAATCGTATTCGTTTTGATTTTGGATTTCAATGATGACTAGTTCTCCTTTGGAATTTTTAACCAACATATCAACCCGATTAAACTTATCAGATTCATAACGTTGATTGCTTTCACTTTCTAAAATTGTTTGGATCAGAATGTCGTCGCGAAGCAGCTCGGATAAAAAACCTTCTAACACCGAAAAATCGGCTTTATTTCTCAACAATCGCTTAATTGCCCAATCGAATCGTATTAAATTTCGGTTGTTCATAGGGGACATTTTTTCCAAAATTAATCATTTTTTTTGACGAATTTTGGGACGAGTTTACGTTAGTCCAATCTCCCTACTTATGAAACAACTCCGCTCTATTTTGACTTTGGCAGGCTTTTTTGCGTTGATGAGCGCTTCGTCGCTCCATGCCCAAGAGTTTCTGGGTCAGCACAGTAGCAATTATGCGGGTATCAATCGTGCCACGTTCAATCCGTCGGCGATTGCGGGAACGCGCTACCGTTATCACATCAATTTGGTTTCGTTCAATACCACCGTCAACAACCGCTATTTCAAGTATTTTCGGAGCGATGCCCTGTTTCACCCCTTTCGGAATGCGTACGCCGAATCGGATATGTACGGAAAATCGAAGCTGACAGGAACACTTACCCAGGGGGAAAATGTAAATGTATTGGCCGAGTTACGGACACCTTCGGGCTACGTGGGTGTGGGGAAAAACAATTGGCTAGTGGTGGGCTTTCAGACGCGCTTACGTGGGTTTGTGCAAGGCTCGGGAGTACCTTCGGCCCTTTTTGATGCCTATAAATACCGCCTCGACGACGGCCTTACCACGGCTTCGACGGGGAGTTTTACCAATTTTACCATGAACCAACACTCGTTTTTTGAAACGGGTCTCACAGTGGCGGCGATGCCTTTGCGGTTGGATGGACTGATTCGGGTGAAAGTAGGAGCCACTCTAAAGCGGCTGTCGGGGGCGAGGAATGTTTTTTTGACCATCAAAAACGCCAATTACCAAGTTAAACCCCTCAATGCCGACGAATATGTGATGGAGTTGGGAAATGTAAGTTACGAATATGGCTATACCCACCCCGTTCAGTCGTTTAGTTTGGGAAGCCTGTTTTCGTCCGACTACGGCTCGGGAACGGCTATCGACCTTGGAGCGACGGTCGAAATTGGGCGCATTCGCCAGCACGCCGAAAATCAGGCCAATTACATTGCCAGAATCGGGGTGGCACTGACGGATGCAGGACAGATTTCGTACCCTTCGACGGGCAAACAATACAGCGGTACGCTGAGTAAATTGACCATTAACCAAAATCAACTCATTGATATTGGTAATAATTCGGTAAAAGGATTAGAAACAATACTCGGGACGGCGAAGCCTGCCACTTACGCTTCATCGACAGCCCTGCCACGTACGCTGAACATTGATGCTGATGTGCAATTGGCCAAGTCGTTTTTTGTGAATGCTACGTGGATAAAACCAACCAACGTAGGCTCATTGCCCACGCATTTAGCCCAGCCGCAGGTGTTTTCCCTGACACCACGTTTTGAAGGGGAAGATGTTGAGTTTACCCTTCCTGTTACTTGGTGGGAAGGAAACAGCAAACCCACCATTGGTTTTTCGGTGCGCTTTGGCCCTGCCTACATCGGATTCAGCAACTTTGGAGGGTTAGTGAGCAAGGCCGTTCAGCCCCGTGGTTCATTGGCCTATTTCGGCATCCAGTTGTGGGGACTTAACGACAAGAAAAAATAACTACCCACCCGCCTTTTTAGCCTTGTAGCCTTTGGCCAACAGCCACGTTACGATTTTGTCGCGAAAATCTCCCTGAATCAATATTTCACGGTCTTTGGCGGTGCCGCCCGTGCCGCAGAGGTTTTTGAGTTGTTTGGCTAAGGCTTCCATATCGCCCGTTTTGCCCGTCCATCCTTTGATGGCCGTCACTACTTTTCCGCCTCCTTTGCGTTCGAGCCATACCTTCAGGTCTTGTTGCTGAGGCGTAGGAGTCTCCTGTTCTTCGTCCGAATCGTCAAATTGAAAGCTGGGGTCGGTGGAATAGACGATGCCGTTGCGGTTATTTTTTGCCATGATTTTCTTCTTTTGCCCCGAAATAGCAGCTTTTTAGGCGTTTTTTCAAGGATTATGGTTCAAATCATCATTTGAGACGTGCCAAATCATATTTTGGAGCGTGGGCCGTGTTGGTGAACTGCACCTTTGCATCATCAATCGCAACGAAGCGGTTGTCCAAACTTTCTTACAACCATGAAAAAGGCCTTAGCTTCATTTGTCATTTTCGCCGTTATCGGTACTTCGTGTACATCGCTCCATTCAACGACCTATATCAAAGCACAAGACAGCTTTATTTTGGGAAACAACGAACACGGACAGTTTTCGGTCAAACTTAAAAATGCCTCCACCTCAAATGTAGAAATTTGGGAAGCACCCGTAGCAGGCGGGAGACACTCGCAAGTCATTGTCAAACCTAATGAAACGGTGAAGGTAAAGGTAGATAAAAATACCGCTTTGCGCATCGAAAATAAATCCAGTGAAAATCAAGCGGCCGTAGAACTTCACGTCAAAGGCGACACGGGATTATCAATGGGCTATAAAAACTAATCATCACTTACGCACATGAAAAAGCAATTATCAACCATTGTATTAATCATTTCTTTAGGGGTATGTTCGTCGGTCTTTGCACAAGACAAACCCAAAAGCATCACTGTGACTTTCAAAAACAATAGCCTTTTGATAAGAAAGTATTCATTTATCACTTATGCCCCCAACGAAACTGGCAACGGTACAACGGCCGATTATATGCTACCTTATACCACCAAAGAATTTAAAGTTGTGCCTGGTACAAAATTTTATTTGGCTTCTCAAAAGGAAGTAAAAGTCGTAATGAGCGGCAATAAGCTTGGAGGAGCACCTTTTTGTATTGCTAAAGTCGAAGATGATGGCAAGACGATTAATTTGCGAAAAAACTAACTGCCAAGATTGGCTTAAAAACGAAAAATAGTAGGATAAAAACTGTCATACTTTTTGAAAAACCGTTAGATTGAAGCCTTTAAAATGAATTCCGATGAAAGCCCTTCTATTTTTTGCCCTTTTGGGGAGTAGTTTGGTGCTAAAAGCCCAGAGTCAATCAGATACCATCGCTTTTAGCCTCAACCGACAAAACAATATTTGCATCAAAGCCCGCATCAACAACGCCGATACGTTAGTATTGATGTTTCATTCGGCTTCTACGGGAATCACTTTAACGAACGAAACCGTCGCCAAAAAACTTTCTCTAAAATTAGACAACGCAAACACCGTACAAACGTGGGGTGGTACTGCCGAATCTCGGTATAGCAATGGCAATACGATGATAATCAATGGCTTGAAATGGGAAAATATGACCATTTACACCAACGAAAATACGGGAGAAGGCACCAGTGGAAAATTTGGATATGATTTGTTTACGGGAAAAATAGTGGAAATTGACTACGATAAAAAACGCTTGATTGTTCACAAAACCTTGCCCAAAGTAGTAGCTAAATACACTAAAAGTAGCTTCAAAATCATTCAAGGGAGTATTTACATCGGGGCGGCATTGACAATAAGCGAGGAAATCTATCAAGACGATTTTATGTTTCATACGGGTTACGGAGGGAGTATTTTGTTAGATCCTAAAATAGGCGAAAAATACAGAATGCAGTCTCGACTCGTCACCATCAGTACCTCCGAGCTGCGCGATTCGTTTAACAATATCATCAAAATTGAAACCAAGCAACTGCCTCAAATCAGCCTCGGAGGCGAAGCACTAAAAAACGTCCCCGTTAGTTTTGCGGCCCAATCTTCAGCAATTCCCATGAAAGTACTGGGCAACGATTTATTGAAGCGTTTCAACGTCATTTTTGATTTTCAGAAAAACGACATTTACTTCAAAACAAACGAACTCAAGGCCATGCCTTTTGCGGTTAAAAAATAGCCTCTCTGCCTCTTTCTTTGCTTCATTTACCTCTTAATTAGGTTCAAATGATGATTTGGCACGCCTCAAATCATGTTTTGAAGCGTGCAAGCTGTGCCCTTATTTGACCTTTGTATCATCAATCGCAACGACGCGCTTGGCTAAAATCACAAAAACCATGAAAACAGTACTTTCTAACATCATCACGCCCGTTTATACCTCTACTTGGTACTCAGATTTAGTATTGGCCATTCCACGCATTGTGGGTTGCTATTTTTTAATGGTCAATTTTGGCGGTAGTAAGTTTCCTACACCCGATTGGTTTGTGGAAGACGTATCCAAGTTTGGTGGTATTTTCGCTTTATTCCCTGCATTTTTTGCGTGGGCTGCCGTATTGGCCGAAACCTTCGGTGGGGCGCTGTTGGTGCTTGGCTTGGGGACTCGGTTGGCAGGTTTTATGGTGGCTTGTACCATGTTGGTGGCTATTTTCTTCCAAAAATGGGGTGGCGAAGTATGGGAAATGCTACCTGCGATGGGCTTTCTTTGGATTTCGTTGTACGCCATCGTGATGGGGTCAGGAAGAATAGGGTTGGATCATTTTATTGCTCAGAAATTTAAAAAATAACGTCTTCATTATCACCTTTTAAATCAACAATTGCCATGAAAAAGTTAACAATGATTCTTGCCCTTTTGATGACGGTCTGTTTGTACACCCAAGCCCAACGTGGGCCACTACGCGGTACGGGCAAACTCATGACCAAAACGCTGGATTTTCGCGATTTTGATAAACTCTCTTTTGAAGATTTGGACGGGAAAATTGACGTTGAAATTGGCAAATCCTTTTCGGTAAAAATCGAAATTGACGAAAATTTGGAGCCACTTTTAGAGGTCAAAAAAGAAAGCCAAGAGGGCATGTTAAGCATTAGCCTCAAAGGCAACTACAACAATAAAATGTACATCGAAGATACCCGCATCAAAGTAAAAGTGACTATGCCCGAAGCGTCGGTGATTCAGCACCGTGGCAACAGTAGTTTGCAGGTTACGGGGATTGTAGGACAGTATTTTAGAATAGAAAATTACGGCAATGGCAACGCCACGCTCCAAGGAACGATTGATGAACTCGACGTCAAAAAGAACGGTAACGGAGAAGTAAAAGCCCAAGGACTCGTGGCCAAAACCGCCAAAGTAAAGAGCTACGGCAACGGTAATGTACGTGTAAATGCCCAAATATCGCTCATGGCACATGGCTCAGGGAATAACAGCGTGATGCAGTTTGGCCCAGGCAAAATTGACCCTATGTCGGGGATTATGGGCAACGGCGAAGTTAGAAAAATGTAGCCGTTTCAAAACTTAATTGTCGGTGGATAGTTAAAACGTATAGTCACATTCGCGGAACAGCCAATAGTTGTAAGCACTTTGATATAACGATGTCTATTTATCAAACACCCCTCCAATTTGGCTATTTTTTGGCCTTGCTTTTTGCCGTTTTGTTGTTGATTCGAGGTTGGAAAGAAGAACGGCTTTCGGATAAGTTTCTGGGCTTAGTGATGTTTTTTTTGGCCATGGAAATTCAGGATTACACCTTTGGGTTTTCGGGAATTAATATTCTCTGGGAAAAATACGACGGCTTTCCGCGCTACTTTCACCTTGCGTTTGCCCCCACGATTTATTTCTACCTCAAAGCCCAAATCAACCGCGATTTTCGGTTCAAAGCGAGCCATTTGTGGCATTATTTGCTCTACGGTATTTATTTTTTGGTCAATATTGTCGTCTTTGTTCAGGGGCCAAAAGTAGTGAGCGCCTTCCGTAGTTCGGAGTTGTCGTACTGGTTGGGTTGGCTAGAAAGCATCGCCATTTGGGGTTCTTACATCTATTATTTTTATCAATCACTACGTCTTTATAAAGAATACCGTCTATGGGTTGAAACACAGTTTTCGGATACTGATACGATTAGCTTTGTGTGGCTTCGCAATTTTATTTACCTCATCATTGCGGGCGAAGTGTTCAAATTAGGCTGGTCTATTGCCGACCGCGCTTTGGGGGATTTGCCCTTTGAGCAAGATTGGTGGTGGCATTTGTTTACGGTCGCCATTATTTGTTACGTAGGCATCATGGGGTATTCGCAACATCAGCCCGCTCGCTTATCGTACACCAAAGCTGAGGTGGTTCCTGAGCCAGAAGAAGGTGAAATTGTTAAAAATTCGGATTCTCCTGTAGCCAATTATTCAGAATGGAAGCCCAAAATTGAGCAAGTAGTTGGGGAACAACGCTTGTATCTTCAACCTGATTTGTCGCTAAGTGACGTAGCCCAGCGCCTTAAAACCAATACGTCGGTGCTGTCGGCGGCTATCAATCAGAATTTTGAAAAAAACTTCAACGATTTTGTCAATTACTACCGCGTAGAAGAGGTAAAACGCCAACTTAAAAACCCCGAGAACAGCCACTTGTCGCTATTGGGAATAGCGTTGGAGTGTGGTTTTAATTCAAAATCCACCTTTAATCGTGCCTTCAAGAAATTCACTGGAAAGTCACCGAAGGAGTTTGAGTAGAAACAAAAGCGCTTGGCATGGTGTTGTACAAAAAATACCATTAGAAGCGTATGTCATCACATCCCGCCATTAAACCCAGCCCCATCGGTACCAAAGGTCTTTGGATAGCCCTGACGGTGTTGGTGTTGTGGTTTGCTCACCTTGCGTTTTTACTGCATTATCCGCTGTACCTTAGCGACCCCCTTGTGCTCGTTTTTGTGTTGATTCAAATGCACCTTTATACGGGATTGTTCATCACAGCGCACGACTCCATTCATGGAGTTGTTGCGCCTGAAAATAAGCGACTTAATTATTGGATTGGATTCGTTTGTGCGTCTTTGTTTGCTTTTAATAACTACAAAACACTTTCGTCGAAGCATCACCTGCATCACCGCCACGCGGCCACCCACGACGACCCCGATTACCACGACGGTCATCCCAACTTCTTTTTGTGGTTTTTGGCCTTTGCCAAAGAATACATTTCGGTGATTCAAATCATCCTCATGGCAGTGACCTACAACGTGTTAAAACTGTGGTTCCCGTGGGAAAATTTGGTGGTTTTTTGGATGATTCCAGCGGTGTTGAGCACGTTCCAGTTGTTTTATTTTGGCACGTATTTACCCCACCGTGGCGAACACGAAAATCCGCCGCACAATGCCCGTAGTCAGAAGTTGAACCACGTATGGGCGTTTTTGAGTTGTTATTTTTTTGGGTATCATTTTGAGCATCACGCCTATCCTTACTTACCGTGGTGGCGTTTGCCCGAAGCGCGCGAGCGAGTAGCGGGGGTTTTGAGAAACCCTGAGAATTAGACTTTATTACTTGCATTTAACAAGGTTTTGAGAAACCTTGTGCGTCGGTTGTGAGCAACCTCCGACACGGGAGCGTGCTGTCGGTTGCTCGTGTGCTGTCGGTTTCTCAAAACCGACATGTGCGGTTGCTCACAACCGCGAAAAAGAGACTTTGCTACTTGCAATTTAACGAGGTTTTGAGAAACCTTGTGCGTCGGTTGTGAGTAACCTCCGACACGTGTATGTGCTGTCGGTTTCTCAAAACCGACATGCGCGGTTGCTCACAACCGCGAGAAAGAGACTTTATTACTTGCATTTAACAAGGTTTTGAGAAACCTTGTGCGTCGGTTGTGAGCAACCTCCGACACGTGTATGTGCAGTCGGTTTCTCAAAACCGACATGCGCGGTTGCTCACAACCGCGAGAAAGGAAGTTAAAAATCGTCAACATGGGGAATAAAATAGCAGTAGTAGGTCAATGGTTGCTGATTGCTATAGTAGTAATCCTCAAACTCCGTGCGGATGCTACTTATTTCCTCACTCCCGATTCGTACCATTACTTGCACGCTGTCCAAAGCTTAGTCGATGGAAAAGGCTATCACATCTTCTTTGAAGGTCGAGATACCTTTTGCGCCATTTGGCCCGTGGGTTATTCGGCGTCGATTGCAGCAATGGCGTGGCTGACGGGTTTTTCGGTAGAAATATCCTCAAAAATTATCAACGTATTGGCTCTTGCAGGTTGTTTTTGGTTAATATACAGTCGTTTTCGGGAGAAAGCGTGGTTTGTTTCTTTGGCTTTTTCGGCTTCGTCGTTGGTGCAAGTATATGCTAATACGTGGTCTGAAACCCTGTTTTTGTTTTTTGTGGTGGGTTTTGCGGCGCAAAGCATCGAGGCGATGCCAACAAAAGTAGGAGGGGCTTTTTGGGCAATTGGCGCGTTTTTGAGTCGATACGCTGCCGTTTTTTTAGCGTTTGTTTTATTGATTCAGCGAAGGTGGAGGGCTGCCTTGTATTACCTACTTTTTGTGGCGGGGTATCTGTTTTTTAATTTTTCTCAAACCAAAACTTTTACGGGTGGGCACGGTTTTTGGCCCGATGAACCGTGGCTGAGCCGAGTAGGGCGAGGCATACGCGGGCTAGGCGAGGAGCTTTTGTTTTTTGCGGTACGGGATTGGGGATTGAAAAATACCGCTTTGAACGACTCAGTGAAGTGGTTGATTTATGGAGTGGCTTTGGGTCAATTGATAGTGGTGGGGTTGATTATGAGGGAGTTTTGGAGGTGGGCGAAGGGGCGTGGAATCGATGCCTACGGCATGACAAAAAGCTCATTTTTTCGGGTAGGCATGGGTTATTTACTTTTCACCATTGCTATTTACCTAACCGATGCCTCTATCGAAAGCCTATATTTTCGGCGGTTGGCACCTGCTTCGTTGTTGTTTACAGTTGGGATATTGGAATGGGTTTCGTTACAAAAAGTGTTGTTTGAACGCACCAAATGGTATTTTGTGCTTTTCTTTGCGTTGTCAATTATTCATTCAATCCCAAAATAGCGGACTGTTGCCCGCTGCTTACTAAAATGTCTTCGCACCACGTTGTCCGAGAAAAACAAGAACCCGCCCTGCTCATTGCCAATGGCGAAGGTTGTAGCTTTGAATTGATGGGGCAACTGCTCGAATGGTCGCCGTTTGTGGTGGTGCTCGACCACGCCATTCATCGAGTGCTTGATTTGGGGATAAAAGTGGATGTGCTTTTGGGCGACTTTGACCGAAACGTTGATTTTGAAGAAATACACGCCCGTCAGTATCCGCTTGAGATTATTCATACGCCCGACCAAGACAAAACAGACCTTGAAAAAGGCATTGAATTTTTGATAGAACGTGGTTTTCCTGCGGTGAATATCGTGTGGGCAACGGGGCGCCGTGCCGATCATAGTTTGACCAATATGACGAATATTGTTCGGTACAAGAATCAAATCAAATGTGTCATGCTGGACGATTATTCCAAAATTTTTCCGTTGGTCGGGACGTTTGAAAAATGGTACGCTGCCGAAACGCCCATTTCGCTCATTCCCGTTGGAACGGTGACGGGGATTGCCACGGAGGGGTTGAAGTATAATCTTGAAAATGAGTCGCTTGTGCTGGGATATCGCAATGGGAATAGCAATGAGTCAGCGGCAGATGGGTTTGTAAAAATCTCGGCCCAATCGGGTGATTTATTGATTATGGAGTGCTGGGATTAATGGAGTGCTGAGTTTTGAGTTTACTGTTTATTGTTGTTACTTTTGAGAAAATACAAATTACGTTTCTATGCCCATCATTACCCACATCGAGGTTTTTAAGTTTAATATTCCCCTGCAAGCTCCTGTTACGATTGCGATTGGAACGATTGAGGAAGCTCGTAATATTTTGGTCAAAATTCATACATCGGATGGGGTATATGGAACGGGTGAAGGCGCTCCGTTTTGGATGATTGTCGGCGAAACGCAAGCCACTGTTTATGCGGCGGCTTATGATTTGGCAAAACTATTAATTGGCAAAAATCCCCTTGATTTAGAAGGATGTATCGGGGCAATGGAACGTTATTTGGCTGCCAATCCAACGGCGAAAAGTGCTTTCGACATGGCGCTATACGACCTTGCAGCGAAGTATGCCAATATGCCTCTGTACCAATTTTTGGGAGGTAGCAACCGCCCAATTGCGACCGATGAAACGATTTATATTTCTTCGCCCGAGGCCATGGCAGCCGATGCTGTGAAAATCAAAGAGCGCGGTGCTGATGCCATCAAAGTGAAATTGGGCACAAACGCAACCGATGACATTAAACGCATTGCGGCGATTCGTACGGCGATTGGCGACGAAATTCCCATCCGTACCGATGCCAATCAAGGTTGGGATTATGTGAGTGCGCTCAAAGTGCTGAATACTATTGCCGACTGGAACGTAGAGTACTGCGAGCAGCCCGTAAAACATTGGGATTATGCGCACATGGCGCGTCTTCGTCAGCATGCTCGGGTACCTATTTGTGCCGATGAATCGTTGTTTTCTCCCCAAGATGCGGTCAAATTGGTGGCGCAAGAGGCGGTTGATTATTTTAATATCAAGCTGTCTAAAAGTGGAGGTTTGCGTAATGCCGTCAAAATCAATGCGATTGCTGAAGGGGCAGGCATACGTTGCATGATTGGGTGCATGTCGGAGTCGCGTTTGGGGATTTCGGCCAATGCGCATTTTGCGTCGGCGTTGCACAACGTCGTTTTTTATGATTTAGATTCCCCTTTTGAGCACGCCCAAGATCCTGTGTTGGGTGGCATTGTTTACCAAAATCATTACCAAGTGATTATTCCTGATGCACCTGGCCACGGTGCCGATGTGGATAGTGCTTATCTGCAAAAAATGGAGTCGTTTACGGTGTGATTCAAAAAAGTCGGGTTGTGAGTAACCCTCTGCACGAATCAAAACCTTCATTTTCTGGTTATAATTTCTCTTGATTCCGAAACTGAGCGGGAGTTTTGCCCGCAAAACGCTTGAAAGCCGTGTGAAAAGCAGAGGTGGAATTGTAGCCCACGCGCTCGGCGATTTCGTCGATTTTGAGGTGGGCAAAGGCAGGGTTGGAAAGTAAACGTTTGGCTTCTTCGACGCGGTGGTAGGCGAGCCAATCAAAAAAGCTTTGTTGAAGTCGATCGTTGAGTACTTGGGATAAATGATGCGGTGAGACCGACAGACGTTGCGCTAGTTTGGGTAACGTAAAATCGTTGTCGAGGTACGGTTTTTCGGTTTCGAGTAGCTGCTGTAGTTTTTGCAAAATCAACTCTCCATAGTCTTCCGAGAGCGATGATTTTTCGTACTTTTTCTTTGGTTCATTTTCGAGGTTTTCAACTTGAAATAATACCGAATGACTCGTCACCAAGTAGCTGGTTACATAAACATAAAACGTGACCAAGCTTCCCAGTAAATAATCGCCCAAATCTTCTTCAAACGTTAATTTTACCCCAATAAATAACATTGGAAAAAGGCACGACAGCATCGTAAGGTTGCGAAGTTGGGTGAAAGGTGCAGCGTTTTTTAAGGTGAAAAAAGGCAACTGTTGTTGGCGAAAGGCCCGCCCAATTTCTCGAAAACTTAGCCCCAAATACGCCAATATACTGACCAACGTAAAGTCGTTGACGTATTCGCGAATGTGCAGCGGGTCTTCGGAATGCCACAAGGTAACGGCTCGAAAAGGCAACTCAGGATGCCACGCATCGAGGTACGAATTGTACTTGTACTCAAGCGGTTGGTGTTGCCAAAAAAAGGAGTAGAGACACCAAAAGGCAAACGGTAAAAGGTGCCAGCCGTAGTGACGAGGAAGCCGGCCATGAAGCCGAGCATACACAAAAAAGAAGGGTAAAAGAGCTAATAAAAAATTGGTAGGTTCGGCAAAATTATCGGCCCAGAGGGTTTGAAATTGGTAGTTGGAATAACACAAAAAGACTTCTAAAATAGCCGCACAAAAAGCCAACATCACCCATCCCATCATGCGATTGGCTACGGACTTTGCCCGTTGACCTGTCAGAAAAAGTCCCCCCAGCAAAATGCCCTGAACGACACCAAGGAGAATAACAATCGCAAAAAAGTCGATGCGGAGGGGCATTGTTGAAAAAACAGTATTTTGAAAGGCAAATCGGCAAGGAGCAAAAGGCAAAAACGGTACTTCACAAGTTCCCTTTTGCCTCTTGCCTCACTTACTTCTTGCTAGTTTATCTCCAACGCTTGTATTGGTTAATCAAGCCATTGGTGCTGCTATCGTGTGATTCGATAGGCCAGTCGTTTTGAAGCTCTGGATAAATCTTATTGGCCAATTGCTTGCCCAATTCTACGCCCCATTGGTCGAAACTGAAAATGTTCCAAATAACCCCTTGAACAAAGATTTTGTGCTCGTACATCGCAATCAAGCTTCCTAAAACGCGCGGTGTAATTTTCTTTACCAAGAAAGAGTTGGTCGGGCGGTTTCCTTCAAATACTTTGAACGGAGCAATTTTGGCAATTTCTTCTTGCGATTTTCCGCTCAATTCTGCCACCACTTCGTCCAATGTTTTACCGTTCATCAATGCTTCTGTTTGGGCAAAGAAGTTTGATAACAACATTTTGTGGTGTTCGCCAATCGGGTTGTGGCTCAACGCAGGCGCGATAAAATCGGCAGGAATGAGCTTGGTTCCTTGGTGAATTAATTGATAAAACGCGTGTTGGCCGTTGGTGCCAGGTTCTCCCCAAATAATAGGGCCTGTTTGGTAGTCAACTGCCTCGCCGTTGCGACTTACGTTTTTCCCGTTCGACTCCATGTCTCCTTGTTGGAAATAAGCGGCAAAACGGTGTAAGTATTGGTCATACGGTAAGATAACGTGCGTATCTGCGCCGAAAAAGTTGTTGTACCAAATCCCCAACAGGGCCAAGACAACAGGAATATTTTTCTCAAAACGCGCCGAACGGAAATGATTGTCCATGTCGTGCGCCCCTGAAAGGAGTTGCTCAAAGTTTTGGAAGCCAATGTAGCAAGAAATCGACAAGCCGATGGCCGACCACAACGAGTAACGCCCTCCTACCCAATCCCAAAAACCAAACATATTTTCGGGGTCAATGCCAAATTTTTCTACTTCAGTACGGTTGGTTGAAATGGCTACGAAGTGCTTAGCTACGTGAGCGCTGTCTTTCGCAGTTTCCAAAAACCAACGACGCGCCGAGTGGGCGTTGGCCATTGTTTCTTGGGTTGTAAACGTTTTTGAAGCAATCATAAACAACGTTGTCTCAGGATTGAGTTTTGCGACTGCTTCGGCAATGTGCGTACCGTCCACGTTCGACACAAAATGAACGCTCAGACCTTTCTTACCGTACGACTTGAGCGCTTCGGTCACCATTACGGGGCCGAGGTCAGAGCCTCCGATACCAATATTTACAATGTCAGTAATTTTCTTACCCGTAAAGCCTTTCCATTCGCCGCCGCGCACTTTTTCCGAAAAGCCTTTCATTTTTTCCAACACTTCGTTGACATCAGGCATGACGTCTTTGCCATCCACCTCGATGGGGGTGTTGGAGCGGTTGCGAAGGGCTACGTGTAACACCGCGCGGTTTTCGGTGGCGTTGATTTTGTCGCCCGTAAACATTTTTTCAATTGCATCCGAAAGCTGGCATTCGCGGGCTAGGTCGCACAAATACGCCAACGTACGGCCATTGATGCGGTTTTTAGAGTAGTCAACGACGATGTCACCCAAGCGCACCGAGAATTTTTTGAAGCGGTTAGGGTCTTCGGCAAACAATTCTTTTAAATGTTTCTTGCTGATACTCTTGTGGTGGGTTTTGAGTTTGCGGTAGGCAGCCGTCTGGTCAAAAGGAATGGCTTGTAACATCTGTCTAAATAGTTTTATGAACACGCAAAAGTAGGGAATACGCCCACTTTCTCAAAGAAATGAGGGTTTTAGGGCGTAAAAAGGCAGAATTTGGGGCAAGTTGTGGGAATTTATAAAGGCAACCTACGAATCAAGGGATAAAAGTCTCGGAGAGACGCAACATTTGTAACGAGAAGAGTCATCCCATAAAAAGTCTCGGAGAGACATAACGTTTGTAGAATTGAAACAAAATGGATGATTCCATAAAAAGTCTCGGAGAGGCATAGCGTTTGTAGAATTGTAACAAAATGGATGATTCCAT
>NZ_JBYFCH010000003.1:295762-521363 GCF_057652295.1 Runella sp. R5_40
ATAAAAAGTCTCGGAGAGGCATAGCGTTTGTAGAATTGTAACAAAATGGATGATTCCATAAAAAGTCTCGGAGAGACGCAACATTTGTAGAATTGTAACAAAATGAATGATTCCATAAAAAGTCTCGGAGAGACATAACGTTTGTAGCAAAATGAGCCATTCGATGAAAAATCTGGCTTCGGAGAAGCCTAACATCATACTGTGCATGTATAGTTTTTCTTTATATTTGTTGAGTTACAAACCTTTCCTAAACTACAGCTATGCGAACCCTTCTCTTCTGCTCCCTTTTGACTATTAGCCTCGCAACTTTTTCACAAAACGTTTCGATTCGAGGCAAAATCAAGAATCCTGTGTCGCGTTTTTTAGAGCTTCAACTCTATCCTTTTGCCCAGCAAGGTATTCAAAAACAGTTGGTTTTAAATGAAAGTAATGAGTTTGAATTTACCACTACCCTGACAGATGTCGCTTATTTTAAACTGATTTTCAATACTGGTGCGTCAAACGATGACGAGGGTAGATTGGAATGGTGCATTATAGAGCCCAATGACGCTATTTTTATGGAATTTGATGCGTTGGACTTTTGGCAAACAGTCCGTTATTCGGGAAGTGCTGCCCCCAAATTTAACTACCATAAAGAGGACTATATTGAAACAACAAAGAAGCTCAAGTGGGAAACCACTGCCAAGGCTAGATTAGCTAAGTCGAAAGAAGCGTTTTTCCGTTATTTGTTGGAGGTTGAAAAACAAAAATTCAAGATCCTTGATTCGTACAAAGAACAAGTATCGACCGCTTTTTTTACAATGGCTCAAGCGGGTATTAAATCAGATATATTTGGTCCCGTCGTTCGAGCACTTTACCAAGAAGCACAAGCCAAAAAGATTGAAACTACAGACGCACTCATTCCTAAGGCGTATCGGGCTCATTTTACTGAGGTTTCGCCTTCTCAGGACAATTTCTCGTTGAAGGCTTCCAATTATGGGCATCATTTGCTCTATTTATTTATGCTCAAGTACCCAACCGCCAATATTCCTTACGGGGAAACGGAAGCCTATTTTGAGGTAAACCAAGCAAAGTTTACTCCAGCTTTTGTGGAAATGTTGACGGCCGATTTTCTCTTGCAAGAAATTGGATACAAAGGGATGAACGACGAAATAAATAAGAAGGTGAAGAGTTTTGAAAATAGGTACCCCAATAGCGTATTTCTAACCGAAATCAATCAAAGGTTGATTGAGAAAGAAATCTTTGCCATTGGCAAACCTGCTTTGTCCTTTTCACTTCGAGATACCGCAGGGCGTACGGTGCAGCTGGCTGATTTTAAGGGGAAAGTCATTTATCTCGACTTTTGGGCGAGTTGGTGCGGGCCGTGCATTGCCGAAATGACGTCAGCAAAGAAGATAAAAAATCACTTCAAAGACCAAGCCGACTTGGTGTTTCTCTACATTTCATTGGATAAGAAAGAGAGTGATTGGCGCAAAGCCATTGCCAAGTACCAAATTGGAGGTACTCACTTGCGGGATGACATCAAAGCTGAGGAAAGCGTAGCGAATACCTATGACTCAGGCTGCATTCCGTCGTCTTTTGTTATTGGCAGAGATCACACCTTCCATGCCATTCAGCCGCCAGCACCCAGCAAAAACGATGGAAAGGATTTGATAAAAATATTGGAAGAGGCTTTAAACAAGAAGTAAAATGTGTTTTTCGAGAGAAGAAACAGTATATAGAAGTTAGTTAGTGTTAAGATTTTTAAAATAAAATAATAAATATTTATTGTTTTATTTTAAATTTATGCTACATTTGCTTAAACTTTAACGATACAGAAAAATGAAAACACAAAAAATTCTTCTTTGGTTAATCATGGCGTTTGTGGTGATTGACTTCGCATCTTATTTTATTCCAGCACTCAAAGGAATGAACGCGGGAGGGAATGGAGCAGGGGTATGGCTTTTCAAAATGGGAAAAATAGCCTGTTCTTTCACCGTAGGTTGGTGTATTTTTCGTCTCCGACAACTGTATTTACAGCATCAGTTTTTTACCGAAAAAGCCACTCTTTACCTACGTTGGGTAGCTTATTTGGTCATTGGAATCGCTGTTCTAGGCTCATTTGAATATGCCTTCAGGCAGCTACAATCCATCGAAGGTTTATATACAGGAGGAATTCCTTCGTCGGTAGCTTGGCCAGTAGCAGTGCGGGCTTTTTTTGCTCACTTTTTAGTACATGAGCCCATCCCGATTTTCTTGGGATTGTGTATGTTGTTGGTGACTGATTTTGTCCAAAAAGCCATTGTTGTTAAATCCGAGAACGAATCATTTATCTAAAATGACGATTGTAGTAAATTTGGACGTTATGATGGCCAAACGAAAAATGTCACTCAATGAATTGGCCCAACAGGTAGGGGTGACGAACGTCAACTTGTCAATTTTGAAGACAGGAAAGGCAAAAGGTGTTCGATTTGATACGCTGGCAGCTATCTGCAAAGCCCTTGATTGCCAGCCAGGAGATATTTTGGAATGTATTAAATAAAAAGAGCTGCCGATTTTTTAGAATCTGGCAGCTCTTTCAGTTGAGAAATTACCTAAATTCCGCTATTCGTAGCTGCATCCACATTCACTCATCCCCAGCCAAAATTGCTGTTACGACTGGGGTAATAACTTGCCGATGAGGCCAATTTGCTCACTACTTGGTCGCGGGTAAGCGATGGGAAGCGAAACCATACCAAGGCCGCCATGCCCGCCATCGAAGAAGTAGGGGCAGAAGAGCCTCCCACCGTCGCAAGGGTATTGCTATTTTCGGTGGGCAATGTAACTACGTGACGGCTGGTAGTACTACGTTCCATCACCACCACAAAATCTACTTCACTTCCTTTATGACAATCATCACAAGAGACATCCTTGATGAGGTCTTTTACACCCGTTACGGCTTGTAATTCGGGCATCCAAGCGGGAAAAATTAAGCCACCAGCCTGCTGACCAGCCTCAAGAGGTTGTTGTTGCGTCAAGTCAATTTGATAAATAGTTTTACTCAGGTCGTTGTCTATTTTTTCGGGCTTACAACCTACCGAAAGGACTTAGTCTGAACGTTTGAGGGCACACCACACATTTTGTCGGAAGCTGATTCCCAAAAAACATACCCTGTTCTTGAAGCTTTTTATTGATGAAATTGTCAATTGTTTTGACCGATATGCGTTGGTTAGGTTTCGTAATGATTGGTTCTTGGGGGGATGACAAGTTGCAAATAACAAGTATTGCTTTTTCATAAAAGTTGAAGAATTGGTTTAGAAATATAGCCAAGTATAGAGATTTGAAGTTACTTTAAACAATCATAGTCATTAATTAAAATTTGCTCAAAATGCTTGCCTCCTTTCTTACCGCAGAATGGCGGAAATTGGCGATGGCCAACTATGCCGTATCACCTGATTTGTTGAAATCCTACGTCCCAAAACATACTGAATTAGACGTGTGGAACGGCGTCTGCTACGTAAGTTTGGTAGGCTTTCTGTTTGATAATGTACGATTAAAAGGAATTCCTATTCCATTCCATAGGTCTTTTGAAGAGGTAAATCTGAGGTTTTACGTACGCTATTGCGACGAACAAGGAAATTGGAAACGGGGTACTACTTTCATTAAAGAAATTGTACCAAAACCCGCTGTCAGTTGGCTTGCCAACCTCGTTTATCATGAGCCATACATCACCAAGCCAATGCGGTACAATTGGCAACATTCCGAGAAGCAATTAACCGTAAGCTATGAATGGAAGTATAAGGATTGGAATCGTTTTGAAGTCGTGGCTGAAAATAGGGCGACCGAAATGCTAGTAGGAAGCAAAGAAGAGTTTATCACGGAGCATTATTGGGGATACACTGCTTACAGCCCAACAGTGACCTCCGAATATGGTGTTGAGCACCCGCGTTGGCAAGTATATCCAGTAAAAAACTATACAATTGATGTTGACTTTGAAGCTGTGTATGGCGCAGCCTTTGGCTTTTTGTCCTCTCAAAAACCCGATTCAGTCCTGTTGGCCGAAGGCTCGGAGATACAAGTGCGGTCAGCAAGAAAGCTGTGAATGTGAAGGTTGAAAATCGACAGAATCTAATCGTCGCGTTTGGGGCATTTTTTGCAGTGCTTGCCCTTCTTCTTGTACGCTTTACAGCATTTCTTTAGGTCGCAGGCAAAAGCACAACCCATGAAGGCATTGGGCTGAAAAAACTTTTCTTCAGTGCTTGAAAGTGGGCAAGTCGAAACTTCAACGATGGTCATTGTAACTATTCTAAGGTTTCAAATACGTACGCAAAATTAGTTTATTTAGATTAATTACAAACAAATTTTTTCGATTATTTTTACCATTCTACCAAAAAATGCCTTTCTGCCCCTAAAAAGCCGTAAAAAAGATTGCGAACATAGGGCATCTATGCCGTTCTTTGCGGTTACTAAATCAACAGAAAGTAATATGAGAATCAACTACTTGCTAACACCGCTACTTCTTTTCGCTACGGTTGCACTGGCACAAACGGGAGACGAAAAGCACTTAACCAACATAAAACAGCTCACGTTTGGAGGCGATAATGCCGAAGCGTATTTTAGTTTTGATAGTAAATACGTTAGCTTTCAGTCGAATAATCCAAAATGGGGCTTGCAGTGCGACCAGATTTTTTATTTGGATGTCACCAAAGGCTTGAAAAATCCGGATGAACGCCCGCAGTTTATTAGTACGGGAAAAGGCCGCACGACTTGTTCGTATTTTATGCCTGATGGCAAACATATTCTCTTTGGAAGTACGCACTTGGCCAACGATTCGTGCCCGCCACCTATCAAACCGTACCTCAACAAATACTTGTGGGCGGTGTATGACACCTACGATATTTTTGTGTCGGATTTGAAAGGGAAAGTGGTGAAGCAATTGACTACCGAAAAAGGCTATGATGCCGAAGCAACGATTTCGCCCAAAGGTGATAAAATTGTCTTCACTTCGACCCGCAATGGCGACCTTGATTTGTACATCATGGATATCGACGGAAAGAACGTGAAACAAATCACAAATCAGTTGGGGTACGATGGTGGGGCATTTTTCTCACCCGACGGAAAAAAACTCGTTTTCCGCTCGTCGCGTCCCAAAACAGATGAAGAGGTGGCCGAATACAAGAAACTGCTTTCGATGGGATTGGTAGCGCCGACCGACATGGAAATTTATACGTGCAACGTGGATGGTTCGGACCTACGCCAAATTACCAAGTTAGGTAAAGCCAACTGGGCACCCTACTTTACGCCGAAAGGTGATAAAATTATTTTCTCGTCAAACCACCATTCTCAACGCGGCTACGACTTCCAATTGTACCTTATCAACCTCGACGGAACGGGCTTGGAACGGGTGACCAACAACAGTATTTTTAACGCATTTCCGATGTTTTCGTACGATGGGAAGAAGCTGATTTTTAGTTCTAACCGTAACAATGCACCAGGCTCTCGCGATACCAATTTGTACATCGCTGACTGGGTAGATTAACGATTTATCTCAAACACTTCGTGGATTAGGCCGCTTTGAACCTAATCCACGAAGTACTTTTACGTCATATACGGCAGCGAGGGAAGAGGCTGCGCCAGCAAATCGTTGTCCCATGCTTGCCGAATCAATTGGCTTTTTTCTGGGTATTTTGTTGATTTACAGCCCAGTAACACACATTGTGCTTCCCCTGCAAATACGGGCAAAGTGGGACATCCTCCTACCAAACTGCTACCAAGGTAAGGATGGGTACCCAACGCAACCAACCACACATCTTTTTTCACCTGTTGATATACCCATTCAAATTCTTCTGCCGACAGTGGCCCGTCGAAGGTAGTGATGCTTTGTAAAGCGTTAAATTTATAACTAGGTAAAGGTGTTGATTTTATGGTCGTTAGAAATGCTGCCGTGCAGCCGAAATGATTGATTTTGTTTTTGTCGATACTCTCCCAAAGTGACCCTTTTGAGCCAGGAACGGGGGCGTCATAAATGACAGGAATGGCACCCGTGAGCAGCGTACTCAGTGAAAATTGCCACGCAGTTGAAGGGGAGGAGTCGTGCCATAAAACGCGGTCGCCTTGCTTGAAATTTTGATGGATGGTCAACAACCGCAGATGTTCAAGCAACGTGCCTCCTGTGCTGTGGGTAACGGGGGTAAACGACGGAAACGATACCCACAGCGGGTGCCCAAATGGGACATGGGTAAACTCCAACAAGGTTGAAGGTGTTTTGAGAACCGATGTCCATGTTTCTGCATGAAGGTCGTCTTCTCCTGTGGGCGTTACCCAAACGGTTTTGGTAGTACTTTTAAAAGTTGCCGAAGAATGCACAAAAACGACCTTAGGCGAAAGCGTTCTTGCGCGGTCGTTGAGGATTTTAGCATCCGTTTCTGGGGAAAAAATCGACCAAATAGCCCCAATAGCATGAGTGGCCAAAAATGCCACTACCGATTGAGGAGTATTGGGCAAAATTCCCATGACATGGTCGCCTTTAGAAACGCCGACCTGTCGCAAATATGCCGCAACCGAGGCTACTTGTTTTTCTAAATCACGCCACGAAAACTCCCGAAGAGGTTCACCTTCGCTTTGGTATAAAAAAGCAGGCTTGTTGCTGTTTTTATGACGAAAAATGTGTTCGGCATAGTTGATCGTCGCGCCCGTAAACCATTGGGTTTTGGCCAGTTCTTTTTTGTCCGTAACGACAACATCCCAGTACAAGCTGTGCGTTTTGATGTCGCAAAACGACCAGATACATTCCCAAAAATCCTCGATGTCGGTCACTGACCAATCCCAAAGATCATGGTAATCACGGAAATACAGTCCTTTCTTAACAAATAACCAGTTCTGAAATTTTTTCAGGTTGGACTGCTCCACAACCGAGCGCGAAGGAGCCCAAAGGGGTTTGAGTGGTACACGATCTAGTATCACGGCACAAAAAGTTAATAGGTTGGATGGCTAGATGTTTAAACGACCAAAATCATTTTTTTGAGATATATTTCTTAAAAAAAACATCGTGGCTTTATTTTTTGTACCTTTGTTCGCCTGATTATCAGGGTATTTAGGGCGGTTAGTCGCCGCCAAATTTTTAGTTACATAATTCACTTTTTACAGTAGTGATACTGCAAATCCAATGAAAAAAGACAATAAAGGCGCTGGGAAAACGCCGTTTTACAGTAAATTCGTAAAGTCGAATCAATCGTCAGATAATTTTGACAACTCTTCAGAACCTAGACGCGCAAGACCTCGTTTAGAAAAATCTCCCGACAAAAAGTCCAGTGAAACCCCTCGTCGCGAACGCAGCTTTGACAAACCGTTTGAAAAGCGCGGCGACAAACCAGCCTTCAAAAAGCCGTTTGATAAGCCATTTGAAAAACGTGGCGAACGTAGTTTTGACAAACCGTTTGAGAAACGCGGTGACAAACCAGCCTTCAAAAAGCCGTTTGACAAGCCATTTGAAAAACGTGGTGAACGCAGTTTTGATAAGCCATTTGAGAAACGCGGCGAACGCAGCTTTGACAAACCATTTGAGAAACGCGGCGAACGCAGCTTTGACAAACCATTTGAGAAACGTGGCGAACGCAGCTTTGATAAACCATTTGAAAAACGCGGCGAACGTAGTTTTGACAAACCATTTGAGAAACGTGGCGAACGTAGTTTTGACAAACCATTTGAGAAACGTGGCGAACGCAGCTTTGACAAGCCATTTGAGAAACGTGGCGAACGCAGCTTTGACAAACCATTTGAGAAACGCGGCGAACGCAGTTTTGACAAACCATTTGAAAAACGTGGCGAACGCAGTTTTGACAAACCATTTGAAAAACGTGGCGAACGTAGTTTTGACAAACCATTTGAAAAACGCGGCGAACGTAGCTTTGACAAGCCATTCGAGAAACGCGGACGGGCTTCAGAGGAAGGTGATAAGCCTGAAAAACGTAGCCGTGCCGAAGATGGGTTACGCCGTCGGGTAGGGGAGTACACCGAAGCGCCTCGTTATGACCTTCGTAAAGCAGAAGAAAAATATATAAAAAAGGACGGGCCCGCGCCAAAAGATGACTTGATTCGCCTTAACAAATACATCGCAAATGCGGGATTGTGTTCTCGTCGTGAAGCGGATGGATTGATTGAAACAGGGCAAATTACGGTCAACGGCAAGGTAATCAATGAGCTAGGGCACAAAGTAAACCCTGGCGATATTGTAAAGTACGGTAACCGTATCTTGAATCCTGAGAAAATGGTCTATATTTTGGTGAATAAACCAAAAGACTACATTACAACGACTGACGATCCAGAAGGTCGCCATACGGTGATGGAACTGATTTCGGGAGCGTGCCAGGAGCGTGTGTATCCTGTGGGGCGTTTGGACCGTAACACAACGGGCTTGTTGTTGTTGACAAACGACGGTGAATTGGCTGAAAAACTGATGCACCCATCGAACGAAATCAACAAGATTTACCAAGTTGAGTTAGACAAACCCATCACGACCGAAGATTTTGAAAAAATCAAAGAAGGTTTGGAGTTAGAAGATGGATTCATCAAACCCGACGATTTAGCACTTGTTACGCCCGATGCAATGGTCGTAGGCATTGAGATTCACAGTGGCCGCAACCGTATTGTTCGTCGTGTGTTTGAAAGCCTTGGTTACGAGGTAATTAAGCTTGATAGAACAGTCTATGCAGGGCTAAATAAAAAAGACCTTCCACGCGGAAAATGGCGCTTCTTGAACGAAAAAGAAGTAGTGCGTTTGAAATATCTCGTGTAATACGAGAATAAGAACTAACGAAAAAGGGCTGCGTTTCCGCAGCCCTTTTTCGTTGAAGTAGGTCATGCTTTCCTCAAAATTCCCTTCTCAACGTTTTCATTGAGTACGTTTTCGGCATAGTTCCAGATGGTGGTAGAACCCTCTTTAATGACCGATTTCTTTTGATAGACCTTTTCATAAGGAACGTCAAATTCTGCCCAAGTTCCTCCGTTGTTGGAGGTATTTTGGAGGAGAGGTTCTAAACGATCCATGGAACGGGCAAACTTGGCTTCTTTGGTTTCCCCTGCTTCAAATTCTTCCCAAATCGCAATTAGTTCATCGGCTTGGGCTTGGGGAAGTAGCCCAAAAATCCGCTGAGCGGCGAGCCTTTCTTCGTCGGTATTTGAGTGATTTTTCTGGGTGTCATAGATAAAGGTATCGCCCGCGTCAATCTCAACAATGTCGTGAATTAGCACCATTTTAACCACCTTCAGCACATCAACAGGCTCGTTGGCGTGTTCGGCTAAAACGAAGGCCATCAGGGCCAAATGCCAACTGTGTTCGGCATCGTTTTCGTTTCGGTCGCTGTTGAGGAGTTTGGTTTTGCGTTGGATGTATTTGAGCTTGTCAATCTCCTTGATGAACTCAATTTGCTGTAATAACTGGTCAGAAATCATCTTGTAAATAAGGTGTGTTTAATCAACAAAGGTTTCGTCTTCCAATAAATCACGTATTAAAAGCGTATCATCTCCCCGTTCGTGCATTTGTTTAAAAGCATCTTCCCAGCCTTTCCTAGGCTCAGGTTTGGGCTTTAAAATCATGTAGCCTTGCTCAAGAACCAGCTCAATTTTGTCACTGATACTATATTTCTCAAGAATACTTTTTGACAAACGAATGCCTCTGGAGTTGCCAATAGTTATGACTGAAAGTTCCATAAGTTGTTTTTGTTATTACAAAGTAATTACAAAATGCTTTCGTTTGTAAGCCATTAATCAAAAAGGTTGTACGAAATTTTGCAGGTAACTAGGAAAATGTAACCACATAGTTCACATAGAATTTTTCACATAGCGCACAAAAGACTGTCTATGTTTACTATGTGTTTATTCTACTGTTTTCTATGTGGTTCAAAAAAAAGGTATCATATCCTGTATTTATTCGTACACCCTAGTCGAACAAACTGGTTAAGGCCTTCCCTACTTCCAGCCCCGACAAAAACGCTCCTTCGACGTTGCCAATCCCAAACGCGTCGCCCGCCAAGTAAACGGGAGCGTGTTCGAGTTTGTAAAAAGAATGGGGGTGGCGTTGACGGGCGAGGCTGTAGCGCCAGCGATGTACTTGAACTTGTTCGATGGATTCAGGGGCAATCCAATCGCGTACAGAGGCCAGTAAGTTTTTGCCCACTTCTTGCAAATTGTGTTCAAAGTGTGCCTGACTGTAGTCAGCAGAGGCGTGCAAAGTAACCGAAGGAACCGAAGAAATGCCTTTTTGGAAGTTATCGGCTATCCACGCTACGGGTTGGTTTTCCAAAAGTAATCCACCTCCTTCAAGCGTGGTAGGCGTGTTCAACGTAGCCAAAACGGCAATGCAAGGGTCGTATTCGATGGAAGCCAAAACGCGTTGGTCAGCCTCCGAAAGCACTGTTTGTGAGCGTTGAAAAAGCTCCGTAGCTTGCGGAGTTGGCATCGTTGAAATAAGCGCATCGAAAGGGTATTGGTTGCCCGATTCGGTTTCAACCGACTGAGAATGAATAAGTATTGCTTTTTCGTTTAATTGGATGTTGAGCGAAGTGGCCAAGTATTTGGGAATGGTGTTCATTCCTGCTGTCCCGATATAACGCACATTTTCGCGCTGAGGAACTTGCCATTCCGAAACGACTTTTTCGGTAATAAGTTCATCAATAAAAAGACGAAATTCGGGCGATTTGACCGAAAAATACTGGGCGCCGTGGTCAGCTTTGGCAAGTTCAATTTTACGGGTTGACATGCGACCGCCTACGCCGCGTCCTTTGTCGAGCAGCGTTACTTCGTGGCCATTTTGAGTCAAAATTCGGGCGGCCGAGAGACCCGTCATGCCTGCGCCTAAGATGATTATTTTCAAGGGTAGTTGGGATTAAAGAGGTGATTCAATGGGATTCATAAAAATAACTTGCTTTGGGGAGGAGTTGTTTGCCTTTTCAATGCTTTTGCGCTTCTTTGTGGCTTAAATCAACACCTTGTATTTGTGATGAAACTACCAGCTGAATGTGAAAATATGGTCGAAATTCGTACCGAAATTGATGCATTAGACCGTGAAATTATTCGATTGATTGGCCAACGGTTTGGGTACGTTAAAGCAGCCTCAAAATTTAAAACGTCCGAGACGAGTGTGAAGGCACCCGAACGTTTCAAGGCCATGCTTGTTCAGCGAAGAACGTGGGCGGAAGAAGAGGGTATTCACCCAGACGCCATCGAAAAAATGTACACCGATTTGGTGAACTATTTCATTCAAGAGGAAATGAACCATTGGAAAAACCAGCAAACCACCTAGCGCAACCTTACAAAATTCTTATTGTCGCTTTTGGCTTTTACCCCGAAACCCACGGAGTCGCCGAAGTGGCCTATCGTCATGCCCTAGGACTGCACCAATGGGGGCATCAAGTGACGGTAATCACTCGTGGAAAAAAGGGGAAGAATTTCCCGTTTGAGGTTGTGTGTGTTGAGCAAAAGGTTGATTACCAGGCGATTTTAAAGCTGTCGGAAGCAAGTGTGATTTTTGTTCATGGCTGGAATAATTGGGCTTCTGACTGGGTGATAGAACTGTTGCCTTTACCCGCAAAAGTTGTTCTGGTAAGTCATGGCACCAATTTCAACGTTCGACTTGGCGGCATTCGAGGGTTGGTTTGGTGGCTTCGTCAACGAAGGCAGGCTTGGCATTTTGATAAAAAAATGCGGAGTTTTGACCATTACGTATTTCTGTCTGACGTACCAGAGCCTCAGCGGATGTCGGACGTGGTTTGGGTGAAAAAGAATAAATTTTCTTCGTATTCGGTGATTCCTAACGGTGCTCGACCTGCTTTTGGAACGCCTTCCACGCGAGATTTTCGGCTTGAAAATGGGCTTCCGATGGCGCGAATGCTGTTGTGCGTTTCTAATTATACACCCACCAAAGGGCAGCGGGAACTGGTGAAATGGTTTCGAGAAATGCAGCTGCCCGATGCAGTTTTGGTGCTGATTGGAAGTAATTTTAATGACTTTTCAAACCGCCTCAAACGGCTTGCGGGAGAGGAGCTGAACAAAACCATTTTTTTGTTTGACCAACAAACCGAAGCCCAAATCCATGCTGCCTACTGTACTGCCGACGTGTTTGTTACGGCTACGCACACCGAAGTTCAGCCGCTTATGTTGCTCGATGCGATGGCCGTGGGTCTGCCGTTTTTGAGCCGAAGCGTGGGTGTCGTTTCGTCGCTTGCGGGTGGGATGTGCTTTCAAGACAAAACGACGTTTCAATCCCAGCTACGACTACTTTTAGCCGACGATGTGTTGAGAAAACGTTTAGGAAAAGAAGGCACAGAAGCGACAAAAAATACGCATCATTGGGATATAATTGCGCTGAAATATCATCAATTGGTATGCAGCTTGCTTCATAATCAAGTGTGACGAAATGTGATAGACATAGTCAAAGCCTAAAATAAGTACGGCTATGATTATCGTAAAATTAAGCGGCGGTTTGGGTAATCAATTGTTTCAATACGCGTTGGGACGGCATTTGGCATTTTTAAACCAAACCGAACTCAAGTTAGACCTATCGCAGTTGCAGGCTTCACGGTTTTGGACATCCCGTATGTATGCGTTAGACGCTTTTTCAATCAACGCATCAGTGGCCACTAACCGCGAAATCAGTGAGCTTGTAGGGGCTTCTTTTTCAATGTTGGGGCGTTTAGGAGCTATTTCTCCCTTCTACCAGCGGGAACCCCATTTTCATTTTTCCCCGCTTATGCTTCGTTTGCGGGGCGATTTATATTTTGATGGATATTGGCAGTCTGAACGCTATTTTAAGCCCATTGCTTCCCTCGTAAAACAGGAATTAAAGCTACAAACTCCCGTTCTTCCGCGTTTTCAAATGTGGCAAAACTTGATTCAAACCAGTGAATCGGTGAGCGTACATGTGCGTCGTGGTGATTATACGCTGCGCTCGATGGCCAATCGTTTTTTACGGCCTTGTGGATTAAATTATTACCAAAAAGCGGCTTCTGTGCTTTTACCTCAAATTCAACAGCCTACTTTTTTTGTTTTTTCGGACGACCCTGTTTGGGCCAAAACTCACCTACATTTTCCTGTTCCGACCCATTTTGTCGAAGGAAATTCGGCCGCAGAAGACTTGGTGCTCATCTCACAGTGTCAACATCACATCATTGCGAATAGCACGTTCAGTTGGTGGGGGGCGTGGTTGGCTGCTTTTCCAGACAAAAAAATAATCGCCCCGCAGCAATGGTTTGCGACGGAGCGATTCAACACCAAGGACTTACTTCCCGATGATTGGGAACGAGTATAGCCTATATTTTATGTTTTGCCATGTATTGTAAATAATTCACAATGGCGTCTAACTCTTTGTCGTTCAAATGAGTGACGGCAGGCATTTTGCATTCGTTGCGGTACGACGAAGGGGCTTTTACAAACTGCTTGATGTGTTCGACTTTCCAGTACTCCGTCACGCTTTTGGGGTAATTCAGTTCTGGACCCATTTTGCCACCAACTTTATTGAGCGAATGGCACGTTAAGCAATTGACTTTAAAGAGCTCAAAACCCTTCACTTGGGTATCGTCGTCTTTGGGAAACAATACGGCTAATTCTTTTGAGGCCGCCGAAAGGCTAATTTTCACCAAATTATAAGGCCATTTGTAGCTAACATCGGCGCCTGGCACGTCGGTATAAACGATGTAAAAAGGCGCAATCTTCATTTCTCGGCCTTCTTTTGTCGGGTTTATCCAATCTTGTCCTTGGGGGGCGTCCACATCAGCCACGGCCAAAAAGGCTTTTTTACTCAATACTTTTTCCAACGCCATCGAAGGATTATAGCCGTCTTCGCACTCAAACACAATCTGCGTTTCGCTGCGGTTGAGGTTCTTGTAGGCGGGTAAAAATGTGTCCAAAATGGTTTGTAACGGAATGGCTTTGTACGTTTTCTTTTGGTGAAAAACGGGGTCGTCAGCCACAACAACGGTTTCGGGAGTGGGAAATTTCGCTTTTAAATCAGGCAAGAAAATACCCATTGAATCCACCTTCGCTACCGCAGCGGTATCGGTGTTTGTGGTGTCACTTTTGGTTTGGTTGTCTGATTGCTGTGAGCTGTTGCAAGCCGCAAAAGAAAGGGCAATGAAAGCAAAAGAGAGCCAATTTTTCATAGCAGAAGAGGGGTTGATGTACGCATTTTTGTCGCGAGGTTTTGAGAAACCTCGTCTTCGGTTTTGAGAAACCGAAGGCACGTTTAATCCTTTCCAAGTTTTGAATTTGTCGAATAACGAAACTTGGAAAGGTTGAGAATCTTATTTAATCGTTGAAAAGTCGGTCGCTTTCATGTAAACCGACTCAACTTTATTGGCAAGTTTACCATTTACTTCCGAGGCATCACGTGCTTTTACCCAATCAGGGTCAGCGCGGAAGGCGTCGAATGCTTTTTTACCTGCTTCCTCACTTGGGTGCGCCAAGATGTAGATAAGCGTATCATCTTTGCCATTGACCGTCCAGTAAGCGACGTTAGTCATACCGTGTTTTTTGAATAATTTAAGCGTATGATTGCGAAAACGTGCCAACAAATCAGGTAATTTGCCAGGGTTGGTGGTGTACGTACGAAGTTCAAAAACACGCTCTTTTTTGCTTTTTGAAGACTTGATTTTGGGAGAAAAATCGGTTGCGTCCATAAAAATGCTTTCCACTTTCGACACAATTTTGCCACTTACTTCCGATTCCGTCCGCACTTTTACCCACTCAGGGTCGGCACCAAAAGCTTTCCATGCCGCATCGCGTGCGGCACGGTCGGGGTAGGCGAGGACATAAATGAGCTTGTTTTCTTCGTGCAACGGAACCCAATAGCCAATGTTGGTCATGCCGTGTTTTTCAAAAATTTTAGTAGTATGGTTCCGAAAACGAGTCAAAAGTGCCTCCAAACGGCCAGGTTCGGTGTAATAAATGCGGGTTTCAAACAGGCGCGTATCTTGTGCCGATGCCGTGAGCACCGCAGCAAATAAAAGCATAGTGGTTAGAAATTGTTTAAACATTGTGTTTATTGGTTTATTTGTATTTTCAAAAGACACAGCAAGCGTAGTTCTATGTTTAAAAAGAGAAGTTTTATTGCATTTTTTGTGGGAGCACTGTGGGTAAGTAGCTGCACTCCTACAACCTATTTGAAAAGCGTCAAAAGGGATAGCTTTCAGTATAGTGCTCAAAGTAAACCACTTATAAGTGCGCACCGTGGTGGTGGCGATTATGCAGGGTATCCTGAAAACTGTATTGAATCATTCGATTGGCTGGCTAAACAAATGCCCGTAATTATCGAGTGTGATATTTCAATGACCAAAGATAGTGTGCTGATGATGATGCACGACGATGCCCTGGAGCGTACCACCACAGGAACAGGTAAGGTGCGGGAAGCGAATTGGGACTATTGTAAAACGCTGCAATTGGAAGACAACAAAGGAACATTAACACCTTACAAAATTCCGACTTTAGAAAAGGTATTGATGTGGGGAAAAGACAAAGTGATGTTTACGTTGGATGTGAAGCGAAGCGTACCTTTTGAGCGAGTGACGGCCTTGGTAAAGAAATACCGTGCGCATTCGTACGCGGCCATTATTACGTACAATGCTCAAGACGCTGCCAAAGTCCACCGCCTCGACCCCGAAGTGATGATTTCAGTCACGATTCGTAACCGAGAGGAGTATCAACGTCACCAAGAAGCAGGTATTCCTGATAATCGGATGATTGCGTTTGTGGGAACACGAGAACCTAACAGTGAATTGTGCCAATTTTTACACCAAAAAGGGATTCGGTGTATTTTGGGAACGCTCGGTAACCTCGACAAAATGGCGGCAGCGCGTGGCGACCAATTGTACGGAGAGTTTGTAAAACAAGGTGGCGATATACTTTCGTCGGATCGCCCGCTTGAAGCCTGGAAAGTGGTACGTTCTTTGTAAGGTAATTCTAAAAAAGAAAGAGGTATGAATGTGTTCATTTTAACGTTAAGTATGCTCTTGTGGGGACAAGACCCGCTCGAAAGTCGTTTGTCGAAAATGATGGGGAAAAGCCGAGTCGTGATGGTGTATTGCCCAAAATCGTCGGATACGGATTTTAAGGCGCAAAAAAAATGGTTGAGTGAGGTCGGGGCAGGTATTTTGGAGCGTGATTTATGCGTCGTGGATTGCGTAGAGGCTGAACTGTCTCCTGAAGATGCGGCACATTTGAAAGAACGTTTTCGCTATACTCCTAATCATTTTTGTTTTTGGTTGATTGGCAAAGACGGGGAAGTAAAACTTATCAGCTCCAAGCCCGTCAAACCCGAACAAATCTTTGGCCTCATCGACTCCATGCCCATGCGAAGGGAGGAAATGAAGCGGAATAAGTGAGCTACAACTATAGATAGCTTTTAGTAATGGAAGAAATAGCAGATAATCAAGATTTTAAAGATTTTATAGCCGACATCAAGCAACGGATTAAGGCTGCCCAATACCGTGCATTGCAGGCTGTCAATAAAGAACAAATTGCTCTTTATTGGAGTATTGGTGAGGCCATTGTGCATCGTCAAACGCAATACGGTTGGGGCAAAAGTGTGGTAGAAGTATTGGCGGCCGAGCTTCAAAAAGAGTTTATCGGTATTAATGGCTTTTCGGCTCGTAACCTTTGGAGAATGAGGGCGTTGTATACCGAATATTCGGCCAGTGCAATTCTGCCGCCAGTGGTGGCAGAAATTGGCTGGACCCACAATATCATCATTTTAGAAAAATGCAAAGACGAACACCAACGCTTTTTTTATATAGAAATGACTCGGAGGTATGGTTGGTCTAAATCGCTGCTTATCAATGCCATTGATACCAAAACCTATGAAAAAACGCTCATCAATCAGCAAAATTTTGCAGACCAACTGCCTGCCGAACAGGCTCAACACGCCGACTTGGTGTTGAGAGACGAATACACCTTTGATTTTTTGAACCTAACCGAACCCTACACAGAAATTCAATTAGAGCAAGCCCTCGTGAGCAATATCCGAGATTTTTTGGCAACAATGGGAGGTGATTTTACTTTTGTGGGCAACCAGTTTGGGGTAAAGGTAGAAGACAAAAACTACGAAATAGACCTGCTTTTGTACCATCGGGGACTGCAATGTTTGGTAGCGATTGAACTCAAAATTGATGACTTTAAGCCCGAATATGCTGGTAAGATGAATTTTTACCTCTCGGCCTTAAATGCCTACTACCGCAAACCTCACGAAAATCCTAGTATTGGGATTATTATTTGTAAAAGTAAAAGCCGTACCGTAGTAGAGTTTGCTTTGCAAGACATACAGAAGCCCATTGGCATAGCTACTTATACTCTTACTGAGACCTTGCCCAAAGAATTGGCTGCCTTTTTTCCAACCCGAGAGGCATTTGTAGAACGTATTGAAGGGATTACTGAAAACCTGAAAAAGAGAAAATGAGGGGAAATAACTTTAAATAGAAATGGGGGATGTTCAAGCTAAACCCCTTTATTAGATGATTTACTAATCCCGCACACACCTAAAACCCACCGTCGCGTTTCGTTCGAAGCCTTCGGAAACACGCAGTAAAATTTGCTGATGCGTCAGTGGCTGAGAACCACCCTGCGCGTACCACCAGCTCGATGTCGGTTTAAAGGCACTGCCACCTTTGAGCATAATGTAACGGTAATTTCCTACTTGGTACTCGTCGTTGGTCAATTGCCAAACCACTCCTTGGAGATTTTGTAAACGAGTGGTGGGTTGAGAGATAGAGTCTTGTTCGGCAGCGTATTGCCATTCTCGTTCACTGGGTAGGCGTTTGCCAGTCCATTGGGCATACGCGCGGGCATCTTCCAACGAGATGTAAACGACAGGTTTGGTTTCTTCACCTTTCTGTATTTTTCCATTTTTCCAGTGTTTTAGAAAGTTGGTAACATCTTTGGGCCTGTATTTCGTAGCAGCCAAAAATCTTCTGAAATCAGCGTTTGAAACCAAGTTTTTATCCATCAAAAATTCGCTCATTTCTTGCAGAGTTGTGTCTTTTTCAGGATAGGGTAAAAATACATCACTATGCGTGGTGATATGTCGGTAGCGGCCCGAAGGAATTAGAATTTCGTTTTTTGGGGATGATTCTGAATCAGGATGAGAAGTAGGGGATAAAAACTTTATTTTTATTGGTTCAAGCCTAACCTTGCCAGCCTGTCGTTCCAAGATAGATTCTTCGATAAGTCCATACTTATTTTTATCAAAAACCTGTACTACAATTTTACCTTCATAGAATTGTAGTTGTTCTAACTCGCTTAAAGCACAACGATAATCAGTTACGACTGGAGTTGTACTGTAGGAGGGGCTTCCTTTCCAGATAGTTACTTTATAATTGGGGGGTAGTTCACCTGCACACCACAAATCATCTGTCAAACGAAATACCTCCCTAATTTCTGCTATACAACCGACAGCTCCTTCATTATTAGTTCCCAAGTATTTTTTATGAAAAGGCTCTGTTTCGACTTCGATATACCATTTCCCTCCCTGCAAAATGGGGGTCAGTTCGCGATGATTCCATAAATCGACAAAATGATATCCTTTTCTGGGATATACTTCAAACAATGGTCCACTGAAACCTTCGGGAATCAGACTGAAAATGGTATAGATTGTTTTGGTAGAATCCTGCCATTGATTTACAAAAATACCATCGTGGGTAGTAGGAATAAGGGGGGTAAATTTATTGGAGAGAAACACCGAGCTATTTTCCCGCAGAATGCGTGTGGTTTGCCCCAAAAAACGGTAATCTTCTTCGACCCAATCTGGTGTGCCTGCCTGAAAAACGTTTAATTCGGTACCATAGCCATTGAAAAAACTGGTGGCAAACTCGCGACGAATGCGTTCTTTGAACTGCTCTGCTACGCGAAAAATGGCAAATTCGGGCTTAATAAATTTGTTTAAATTGAGCATGGGTGGGTAATAAAGCGCATTATGAACCCGCCCTGCCACAATCCCTGGCATATCTTTGGGAATGGCCATGCCTTCGCTGTACATAACCACGCCTTTGCGAACTTGGTCGGCGGCTTCTTGCAATTCTCGGCTGCTACTACCACGCGTATCAAGTACTACCCCATCGGCGCCTGTAGCGGAAATCAGTTCCGACAAGCCCTTCAAATGGCTTTTGGGGTTGTTAGTGTCGCGCGTCGATTCGTCCCAAGGGTTATAACAAATAAAAAGTTTTGTTCCTTGGGTGCGTAACTCTTGCCCCGTTTTTTTGAGCCGAGGAAGCCCTCCAGGCAGGTCTTTGAAGAGATCGAACTGATTGCGTTGGTCAATTCCCAATGTTGGCCAAGTGGGCCATATACCCACTATGTCATCACCGCCGTAGAGGTGTTCGTATCCTGTCAATGACCAGCGTTTTTGACGGGACTGCGCATTGAGAAAGCGTTTGTCCCACGCCATAAAAAGATGAACGACGTAGCTTTGACGAATCCATTGTAAATCAGGGCGTTCAAAGAGGGCGTTGTCAAAGGAAGCAAGGTCGTAGAGTTGCCGTTTTTGAAATTGCTGACGCAAGCCCTCTTGCCAGTCGCCCGAGTAAGTTTCGAGCCAAAAATGGTAGGTAACACTGCTATTGGGAGGAAGGATGGTTTCAAAACGTCGGCGAGTGGCTTTGTCCCACTTTATCCGACGCATCAGCGCACAAACCCCTTGAGATAAGGGATTTACCGCTACTGCAGAAAAACCCGACTCCCAGGCATTGTCGGGGAGAATGACGTTGACTGGACTAAAATTGGGGCGAAATAAATGAGCCCGCGAGAGTGAGTGGTTTCCAAATCCAGTAAGGTAAACGTGGTTTTGGGACTCTCCCAACGGAACCACATTGCGTAACCGGAGGGTATCGGTGGAGGTATTGGTAAAAACAAGCGTCGCTTGATAATAACTAGCTACCGAATCTAACGGGGTAAAACTGACAGAAAGTTTATTTTCTAAGCTAAAAAGCAGTTGTTTCCCCGAATTAGTGAAGCTGACTCTCTCGGTGGTGGCATATCGGTCGTTGAGAACATAAGAAAACAACGGTAAACTTGTCTCGAATGGCCGAAGCGGCTCCGACGAACCCGTAAAATGCTCAATCTGTAAGCGATTTTCATTAAAGGAAGGGCGAACGCGTTGAGCGTAGGTTCTAAAATGGAGCAAAAAAATACCCACCAAAAAAAGAGCAAATCGCATAGAAGTAGTCAGTGATGATTATCCTGCAAAGGCACACCCAGAGAAACCCTACTTCATTTTTTTGACAAACTTAAAGTGCGTGCGCTCAAGCCCTTGTCGTTCGTAGAAGCGGTGAGTATCAAGGCGTTTTTTGTTGGCGGTCACTTCCAAAATTTCAAAATTTTCATGCTGAGCTACTTCAAAAAGTTGCTGAATGAGTAGTTGTCCAATGCCCTTACTTCGGTAGTCGGGGATGACAAACATCTCTTGGATTTCGCCTACCTTGCCGCAATGATGAAGAAGCCACTGAGCGTGAACACTTGCATAGCCAACGCAGCGGTCGTGGTCGAACGCTAAAAAAAAATGACAGTCGGGGTTGAGAAGGTTACGATTGTAGATGGTGTTAAATTGTTCAAAATCAAACGTCTCTTCTTCCAGTTCGCAGAGAAATGAATAAATAAGCGTAACATCGGGGGGCGTGGCTCGACGAAGGAAAATAGAAGGCATAGAAAGTTGCGTTAAAATAAAATCCCAAAGCTTTCTTGAAGCGGCTTATTTATATCAATAAACTGGTAAGATAGGCCAGCTTCTTTACGAAGTAAATCAAAAATAGATTTACTTTTTGTATCACCCGTTACATAAAAGGTTACTTTTTCAATCTCTGCTTGCGCAAAGAGTTTTACGTCATTCGTAATCACTATACGTTCAACCGTAATTTCTTTGTTCTTACGTGCATTAAAAGCTATAAATCCACACTTCCCAGCCTTAATGGCATGTAAAATATTGTAGTTTAATGTTTGAAGGTTTTTGAGAGGAAGGTGTGTGATTTCACCTTGCACACAGTATTCCCCTACCGCTATGGAAGAGACAATAATTATGATTTGATTTTCTACAAAATACTTGAAATAAGCTACCGCATTTTTGTGTGCAGGGTCTTGAATGTTAAGTAGTTTTATAAGGAAATTTGTGTCAATAAATGCTTTTTTCATAGTAAACCTCGAATTTCAGCGAGCCATTGGTCTGCATCTTTTATATCAGTCCACGACTTGCTTGCTTCATTAATCAGATTGTCTAAATAGTCATCATCGAGACTTTGTTCGTATTCGATAAAGCCTAATAATTTAATGTCGGATTTGTCAAGTTGACCATTTTTAATATTTTGTTTTGCATGTACATGGACACCAGAATATTTATAAAGTCTATTGTCGGATTGATTGGCTAAGACTTCTTCTGTTGTTTGAATAATAACTGTACCATGTTCTTCTGTTGAAATATGTAGATTAGGGTTAGTTTTTCCACCCATACTTATTATTTTTCCGTATAAATACAGGTCTGAATCAATCCATATATTTTCACTTCTTTGGAAATTTGTATTTCTGTTTATTTCCAACTTATTGGTGTTTTTTATGGAGGATTTAATTTCTAAATCTAAGCTGTTTTTTGATGCCCACTCTTGAATATTTTCTATTGCTTTGGCTTGTGTTAAATCAATGTTGTCAATAGATTTAGTATCATTAATATTCTTAATGGTTGTATTTACCAAAATAACTTGTGATAAGTCAGTTTTAAAAATATTTCGGACGCTTCCTTCTTTGACTTCATAAGATATAATTGGGCGCTTTTTTCTGTCATTAGGATACAACAAATTCTCAACGTTTTTGAGTAATTCCACTACATGGGAAATATCAAAATCGCTTGGATGAATATCGTGTATTTTAACTTCTATGTATCCTAGGTTAGTCATATTCATTTAATCATTTTTACGGGCAAAACGGTTTCTCCGTAAGGAAAATTGCGCCACCGTTTTATTAAAACTCTTGCATTACATCCGACTCATACACCAGTGTGCCTTTGACGTTGCTGGCAGTGATGGTAACCATGGCTTTGGCTACTTTACGGGCTTCGATGGAGCGGTATTTGATAGGTATAAGCGGCCTGAGAATTTTGGACAAACCCTCGCCGATTTGCTCACCTATGCGTGTTTCGCCACGATTCCCTACAAGCAACGAGGGTCTAAAAATGAGTAATGCGTCAAAACCTATTTTTTTGAGCGTTGCTTCTACATCTCCCTTGACTCTATTGTAGTAAAACATCGACCTACTATCAGCGCCCATGGCAGTAACGATAGCAAAGCGTTTGGCCCCGTTTTGGTACCCCAACTGGGCTATTTCGATGGGATAGGTATAATCAACGCGGTAAAATGCTTCCTTAGAACCAGCTTTTTTCATGGTTGTGCCCAAACAACAAAAAATGTCGTCGCCGCAAACAACGGAGGCATCGGGGTGGTCGAAGTTAAAAATAATAGATGATAGTTTTGGATGGGTGAAATCCAATGGTTTTCTAGTGAGTGTGACTACTTCAGTATATTTTTCAGAAGCAATCAATTCAGAAATAACTTCTTTCCCTACTAGTCCACTTCCTCCTACCACTAGGGCGGTTCTTTTATCGGATGTCATGTTTATTGGGAGTGGCTAGTGCCTTTTGCATTTTTTTACATAGGTCTGTATGTCATTGGTAAATTAAGAAAAAAAACGCTTGCCTAAAGAAAATATCCCAAAAGATTTTATTAAACGGTAATTTAGCTAGAAGTCAAATTCGATGACGTCGGGGTCGTTGAGGAGGCGTTTGGTGAGCCGTTCGTGATTGTGTTCGTTGCCTTGAACAATCCATGTACCACTGATGGTATTTCCAACCCTACTTTGAGTACCTCGTTTGGCATCCAATTGCAGTTCTCGAAACAGGGCTTCATAATGCTTCAACGTTTTTTGTTGGAATTTACACACAATACGGTAGTTACGAAGTTGGTTTCGCCGTTTAATAAGGTTTTGGATGGGAACAAAGCCGTACAAAACCACCAACACAATCAAAGAGGCAACAGTCGCTAACTCGTAATAACCACTGCCCACGCCCATCCCCAGCGCTGCCGTGGCCCAGACCGTTGCTGCGGTTGTAATCCCGACCACACGATTGTTTTCTCGGAAAATAATTCCCCCACCAATAAACCCAATGCCCGTTACGATGTTGGCGGCAATGCGCCCTGCATCGCCACCTACTCGAATTGAAATGAGGGTAAACAAGGTAGAACCCACGGCAATCAAAATCATGGTACGTAACCCCGCTGACTTACTATGATACTCGCGTTCTACGCCAATGATCGACCCCAATCCTGCGGCAATAAATAATTTGAGAACGTCTTCTGTCAGAAATGTTTCCATGGATTTGCTGTTTTGGCTAAGAATTCATCAACAATTCAATCTCATCGGCTTCAATCGGAATGTGAGCCATGAGGTCGAGGTTGCCGTTTTCGGTAATGAGAATGTTATTTTCCAATCGAATGCCCAAGCCCTCTTCTCGGATGTAAATGCCAGGTTCACAGGTGAAAACCATACCAGCCTCAAAACGCCGATAACGATTTCCAACATCATGTACATCGAGGCCGAGGGCGTGCGAAGTCCCGTGCATAAAATAACGACGATACGCAGGCCAGTCGGGATGCTGATTGGCAATGTCTTGGGCCGTTAGTAGTCCCAATCCAATCAATTCACTTTCCATTACTTTAGCTACCTCGGCTTGGTATTCATCCAGTACATTACCCACCACAAGCATCGAGCGGGCGGCTTTTAATACCCGCAATACCGCGTCATATACCTGCCGCTGGCGTGCCGTAAAGCGGCCATTGACTGGGATGGTTCGGGTAAGGTCGGCGTTGTAGTTGGCATACTCGGCAGCGACGTCTAGTAGCAAAACGTCGCCGTCTTTGCATTGTTTGTTATTGGCTACGTAATGTAAGACACAAGAATCTTTGCCCGAAGCAATAATGGGCGTATATGCAAAGCCGCGCGAACGTTGACGGAGAAACTCATGGGCAAATTCGGCCTCAATTTCGTATTCCCAGACGTCGGGTTTGGTAAATTTCAACACCCTCATAAAGCCATCTCGGGTGATGTCAATCGCTTTTTGAAGCAATTCGATTTCTTGGGGCAATTTTGTGGCGCGTAAAAAAGCCATCAACGGCGCCAAGCGTTCGAGGCGATGAAGTGGGTATTTTTCTTTGAACTCTTGAATGGAGCGAGCGTCGCGGGTTTGCACTCGCGAGTCGCTGCGGGCGTGCTCGTTGGTGTTCAAATAGACATTTTCGGCTTCAAAAATGACGTGGGGAAGCACGCTTTCCCATTGGTGAGTCCAATAAATTCGGGGTACGCCTGAGCGCTCAAATGCTTGAGGAATAGTCAATTTTTCGCCTTCCCAAATGGCAATGTTTTCGTTGGTTTCTCGTACAAATAAAATCTCTCGAAACTTCGGGTCAGGATGGTCGGGAAAGAGCAACAACGTAGTTTCTTCTTGGTCGATACCCGACAAATAAAACAAATCGGAGTTTTGCTTAAAACCCATTGTTCCGTCGGCGTTGGTAGGCATGACGTCGTTGGACTGCAAAATAACCAAGCTTTTGGGCTTGAGAAGTTGGTATAAGCGTTGCCGATTTTGGATAAATAATTGAGGGTCAATGGGTGTGTAGCGCATTTGGGGATTGGGGTTTTGAAATGACTAGTGGGCAAGACACAGACCCTCCAAGTTTCCAAAACTTGGAGGGTCTAAACTGAGGATTTTGGAAGGTCTAAGCCTAAGCTTAGAGTCTCAACGCTTCGATTTCGGAAATTGTTTTTGGAATAGGGTTACCCAATAATTGAGCACCATCGGTCGTAATAAGGTAATTGTCCTCAATACGTACCCCGCCAAAGTCATAGTAATCTTTAAGGGCGTCATAATTAACAAAATCGCGGAATTTTCCCTGACTTTCCCATAAGTCGATTAATTCAGGAATAAAATACAGCCCAGGCTCAACGGTCAAAACAAAACCTGTTTCTAGTTCTTTGGCCAAACGCAGCGATTTTAGTCCTAGCAACGTACTGCGACTTAGACCGTCGCGGTAGCCAATGTGTTGTTCGCCAAGGTTTTCCATGTCGTGCACGTCCATGCCCATCATGTGGCCTACTCCGTGCGGCATAAACAAACCTGGCACGCCCAGCGCGACCATTTCGTCAACGTCGCCTTGCAATAAACCAAGAGTTTTGAGTCCCTCAGCGATGGTTTTCCAGGCAATTAAGTGGTAATCGAGGTATTTTGTGCCTGGTTGTAGGGCCGCGATGGCGTTGAGGTTGGCGTCGAGGACGATTTGATAAATCTCTTTTTGACGCTCGCTAAATTGTTTGTCAACGGGCCAGGTGCGGGTAATATCGCCTGCGTAATGCGTAGCGGTCTCTGCCCCAAAATCGCCTAATACAAGGCGGCCGCTCGAAAGACGATTGCCGTGGTAATGATTGTGCAGCGTTTGGCCATCTACCGACAAAATAATAGGGTAAGCCAAGTCGCCTCCACCTTGCAGCGCGGTGCCGTGGACAATGCCCGCAATTTCGTATTCGTACTTGCCCGACTTCGTGGCGCGAATGGCATTGAGGTGCATTTGAGCCGTAATGTTGACGGCCTTGTTAAGCTCAATTACCTCTTCGGCAGTTTTGTAAGAGCGTTGATTGACAACGGCTTTGATAAATTCAGTAGAAGCTCCATGAGCAATTTCTTGCAGGGGTTGCCCCGTCCACTCGTGAAGTTTGAAGGTATGCTCAGGGCGATAGGTTGGTAAATAATGAACAGTTCGGCCTGCGGCTAAGTGGCTTTTGAGTACACTTTCGAGTTGGGATTTGGGAAGAACCTTGGCTACCCCCACACGTTCGGCTTGCTCTTGAAGCGTAGGTTGTGGCCCTGCCCAAATGACGTCGTCGATGGTGATTTCGTCGCCAACAATCCATTCCTCCCCTGATTCTACGTCGATGAGGGCGGCTAGGCTGACTTTGTTGAGCCCAAAATAATATAGAAAAGTACTGTCTTGGCGAAAATGATAGGTGTTGTCGGCATAGTTCATGCCTGTTTCTTCATTGCCCAAAAAGAGCAAAATTCCACTATTGACTGCTTTTTTTAAGTTTTGGCGTCGTCCGACGTAGGTGTCTTTGGAAAACATAAAGGATGGAGGTTTTGTTGGCGCGCAATATTAGCCAAAAAAACGTGTTTATTGACAATTTTGGCTTGCTCGCACAAAATACCTTCTTCCATTGAGTCCAAGTTCATTGCTGGCTTGCCGAAGTGTGATTTGGTATTGGAATACCTTGCCGTCGTTGGCACGAAGCACCAACACTGGAGTGGCTCCTTGCGTGGTGACATCCCATCGGCCTTGGTCGCCCGAGCGTCCTGCATAGTTAAAATTGTCGCTGAACGTCTGTGAGGAGTAACTGGTGTCTTCTTTTTTGGTGAATTGGCCAGTACTGCACAAGTGAATGGAGAATTTATCGGACATGCCATTCGCGGTATTGAGGTAGAGTAGCTCTTTGCCCTTGAGCTTGGCTTTCCATTGTTCGGCCAAGGCCGAGGTTTGGGGTTTTGAAAAAACAACGGTACTGGCAATGCTACGGAGGGTATTGGTCAGGGCGTCGTTGTAGAGCGAAGCGGGTGCTACGCAGGAAATATTAATCCCGCCACCGTGCGGCGAAATGAGCGAAATCGTGGCAATGGTAAAGGGTTTCCCTTGGATAGTTCCGTTAAAAAATACCCAAGCTCCCGAATCGCTGTACGGATCAACCCGAGCATTGAGGTAAGTGTTTGAGTTGGCATCTTGAACTCCTTGGGTGTCTTTTTTGAGGTCTGCCAGCGAGTTATAATTATGGGGAGAAACCGTGATGGCTACTTGCTGGTCGCCTCGTCCGAAGGCATACCCGCCGTTGTTTTGCTGCATTTGCCAACCCGACGGAGCATTGAACGCATACCCCAAAAATGCGTCGCTTAATCGTTGCCCATTGCTCTTCGCAGCGGATGACGACGGGGCGGAAGCTGTTGGCGCGGAAGATTGCGCGGTGGCTTGAGAGGAAGCAGCGGTTCGTTTCATCGGGATGTTAACTCCTTCGGTAGTAAGAATGTATTCACCTGAGTTCTTTACAAGGGTAAATCCGATTTTTCGCCCCGTATCAAAATATACGCCCGAAAGCCCTCCTTTTACGAGGGTAGCTTCACAGCCATAACGCTGGTTTTGGGCGGTGAATTCGCCTTTAAACAAGCCGTTTTGTTGGTTAATGGAAAGTTGAATTCCCGTTTGGCTACTAACAAAAATTCCCACAAAATCGGCAGCGGTTTGTGACATGGCAACAAAAGAAATAAAGTGAAATGAAACTAAAAAAGTGAAAAGGCGGAAGTTCATGTGAAGTAGGAGTTACGGGCTTTTAATGACGAATATATCACATTTTGCTAGCGGTTTCTTGTTCGTGTCGGCGGTTTCTCAAAACCGCCGCGCAAAGGGTTTTTACAAACTTGCGAAACTGGGTTTTGAGAAACCCATGGCGCGATGTGAGCATCGCTTAGCACGTTTCGTGTTGGCGGTTTCTCAAAACCGCCGCGCTAGGGATTTTTACAAATTTGCGAAACTGGGTTTTGAGAAACCCGTGACGCGATGTGAGCATCGCTTAGCACGGTTCGTGTCGGCGGTTTCTCAAAACCGCCGCGCAAAGGATTTTTACAAACTTGCGAAACTGGGTTTTGAGAAACCCGTGGCGCGATGTGAGCATCGCTTAGCACGTTTCGTGTCGGCGGTTTCTCAAAACCGCCGCGCAAAGGTTTTTTACAAATTTGCGAAACTGGGTTTTGAGAAATCCGTGACGCGATGTGAGCATCGCTTAGCACGTTGTTGTGTCGGCAGTTTCTCAAAACCGCTGCGTAAAGGGTTTTTACAAATTTGCGAAACTGGGTTTTGAGAAACCCGTGGCGCGATGTGAGCATCGCTTAGCACGGTTCGTGTCGGTGGTTTCTCAAAACCGCCGCGCACAGGGTTTTTACAAATTTGCGAAACTGGGTTTTGAGAAACCCGTGGCGCGATGTGAGCATCGCTTAGCACGTTTCGTGTTGGCGGTTTTGAGAAACCGCCGCGCTAGGGGTTATCAAAAACAACCTGCCCCGACGATACACGGTATTTTTTACTGATAAATGTACTGCCCGACATCGAAGGACCACTGCTATAAACCACTTCTACAATCATGAATCGGTACGAGCTGTAGGGAGGATTTCTGACGGGCACAGCAATTTTATTTACGGCGAGCTGGCCATTATTCAGGGTATATTGGGCTGGAACGGCTGACCCCACTCGTAAGTCATTTTCTCCGCCGAGTATCCCCGTCTCAATGGTTTCATTTTGGGATAGATACACGTTGAACGTCAAATCGTCGATGGGTGTTGAAGGCGAGGCGTGAAAAACGAAGATTTCGGGGCCAAGGTTTTTAATGGAATACTTGAAAGGTATCGAAGCGATTGAACAGCTGCCAAAAATTACATTTTCAAGCTTTAGGGTGCTGTTGACCGTTTTTTGGCCAAATACCGAAAATGTAATGGCTGATAAAAGAAGCAAACTAAGAGATTTCATGGGAGAAAAAAAGAGAGTTTGGTTACCGCATCATACAAGCAATGCTTGCGACAGGAACCAGTGATTTGAAACTGAAATTTTGCCCGTAAAGGGTTCGTACGCCGTAACTTAACATGACATTGCGGCTAAAACGCCAGTCACCACCGTAGGCCAAGGTAACACTTTTGAAAGAAAATGGATTGTGCGGATCGCGGGTGAGGACCTCGGCAAAAAAGTTAAACTTGGGGCTGCCGTAGCGCAAACTCGCTCCCAGAAAATACTCCTGTTTAATCGTCGCTTTTACTCCGCTAAAACTCGTATAACGAACCATCCCCGTCAGAAGCCACTTGCGCCCAATGCCTACACAACCGTTGATCCAAGCCGAAAGACCATCTTGTACCAAATTCAAACTGTCCAGTTTTAGGTTGTCATACAGGTAGGATTTACCGACGGCTACATCGACAAACGACGCGTTCCAATGTTCTTTCAGGTAGAGGGTTGTCAGTTGCGTAATTCGGTCTTTTTGAAGTTTTTCTAAAGTTTGAATTTTAGTTTGAAGCAGGTCTAACTCCTTCAATACCAGCATTTTTGTTTCGAGGTATTCATTGGTAGTGGGAAGGCGCTTTAGGCTATCTTCCAATTGCGTAACGAGTCCCTTCAGTTGACTCTGTTGTTCGTAAAACTCCTCCGTTGGGCCGCGATAGAGGGCGGGTACGTCGAGGGGATCGTGGCTACGAAAAAGCGTCACTTTTACGGCTCCTGCCAGTCGGCGATTGAGGTCATCATCTTCCACCGTTCCTGCCGAAATATCAATGGTCGATAGCATCTTGGCCAATTTCGAGGCCGATTGGTATTTCAACAAGTTGGGGCGGTTGTAAAAAATCTCCCAAATTGGCTGCGCCTGAATCGCAATATTAGGTTTAAGTCGCCAGCTTTGGAACGACCAGTCCACCTTAAAATCGCGGATATTGCCAGGTTTGATGACCTGAGCGGGCGTTACTCCCAGTAAGTCAAATGCGGCCGAGGTTGGAATAGAAAATTCCAATGGTTTGGAGGCATTGAGACTCGGAATTGGGTTTTCGTCGCTTTGGGCCAATGCAGAAATAGCGTATCCCCAAATTACGATAAAAAAATACCAAAAACGCATGATTGTAGAAGTTCAAATGTGAAAAAGTTGGTTTGCCAAAAAGTCCTAAAACCTCGTTTTAAATTCGGCACTTGTATTTCTCCCGCCGTCTCGCTCATAAACACTGACGCGAATCCCCCAAACCCAGTCAGGAAATTGAACATTTTCGGCTTTGAGCCGAACTTGGTACGACGCGGGCTTGGTAGGAGCTGTAGGTTTGTCAAACTTTGGCCCAAAAACATCCTCTACGGGTATTTTTTTGATGCTGTTTCGTAGGGTTAAATGCTGAGTTGATAACTGTTTGGTAAGTTTGGCAGCATTGATGACCGTCACGGCACTGCTCAAAGGCGGATTGGGATTTTGGTACATGGTGTACCACTCCTGCGAACTTCCCGAGGGGCAATTGTCCATGTCTGTGGCTGAGCGAGCACAGGCAAAAGAGATTTCAGAGACTTCGAGTTGTACAGCTTGAATCTGTTGTGCCAAAAAATTGGCAGAGGTCGATTTTAACACAACTTCTACCGTGTATTTGTCACTTTCTTTGATTCGGTTCTTTTGGGAAGTAGTCAAGCACGAGTTCGTATTTTTACAAACAGTAACTTGTTCAATGGTATAGTTTTCGGCAGGAGGAGCCAGATAGCTGACCATTGTCGTTAGGAGGAGACCGAGGCTGATGATTTTCATGTGAATAAGGGCTATAAGCGAAAGAGAAAGTAGAGCTTACGTGTGTTGGTAAGCTCTACAATGGATTGATTACAAATGGATTATATGCAGCCAAGTGCGCAGATACCAATGCAAACACCGCAACTTACCCCCGCACAAACCCCAAACGTAATCGCTAATACAGGAAAAGAAAGACCTCCTGTCGGCGCAGCAGTAGCTACTGCCAAGATAGCCGTTGCACCTCCACATACGGCAATGGAGGCCAAGCATCCCGTTCCGCAGTCTGAGGGTACGTCAAAACGGATGCCTTTCGCATCAACGACTGTTCGTGAAGTACCACGTACACATTTTCTAAAACAACGGCCCCAGCTTTGGGCTTTTTGAAGTTTGCCAGAGGCATCCGCAAAAAATTCTTCTGATAACTCCAAGGCTTTGTCTAAATCTTCAACTCCCTCAGGATAAATCAAATAGGCTTTGTAAACTTCGTCGCCTACTTTGCGCCAAACCATGGTGCCGCCTTGGCCTTTTTTGCTTTTTGGATTGTAGAAATCGAACGCACAAAATAGTACGTCTTGTAATTTTCCATCAGATGTTTTTGCTTGCCCCTTAAAACCCCAAGCGGCTTTTTCGTGCTTGATGCGCTCAAAACTTCGGCTACTCATGGTGGCGGAGAGGTTTTTCCAGCCTGCATCTTTCGAAAATGTAGCCATCATTCCTTCCATTTCTTTGGGAGAAAACTGATAGTAATTGTCTATTTGTTTTTGGGCAAAAACACTGGAAACAAAACATACCAAAACAAAAAATAACCCGACGAATTTGAATGAACTTTTCATGTGAATAGTGTTTAAGTGTTAAAATGATTAGAAAAACTGGGTTATAGAGGTGCAATCATAAAATGCAGTTGAAGGTGAGACGTACGGTCGTAGCAATGAATCGTGCGGCGAACCGTACTGTTGATTTCGGATAAATAAATGCGGTGCTGCTCGGTGTTGTATTTTCGGCCTGAACTTTGGCTGCTGAGCGAAACAGTAACGGCAAAATTGGCTTGCTTTTGGTCGCAGGTTGGAATGTCAAAAACCAGCGATTGGTTCAAAACAATAGGGGTATTTTCTTTGATTTTGACGTAGTTGTCGCCAGTACGCTCAAACAGTTTTAGGGTGCGTTCGCGGCTGTCAAAAGAGGTGCCCGTCTGGTTGTCGTTGGCATTACAAAATGCCCCTACCCACACCGACCCGTACAGGTTGTCGGAGCCGCCGATGCTTCCTGACTCTACCAATGAAATCTTCTCGAGCGTCACCCGATAGCTGCGCGGAGGGTTGCTCCAAGCTTGATCGAAGACGAGAAAAAAGGTGAGCATCAGGATTTGCCATTTCATTCTTTTATGCTGTTTGAGTAAATCAACAGCACAAAATTGCTATACGAAAGGGCGCGAAAAAACATCCCTAAAGGGGAGAAGTGAAAAATCCCCCGTGGGGGGGAGAAAACAGGGGAGCATGCAAAGTTAATCGTTATCTGTTAACCGTTAATATTCACAACTGGTAAGTAGTTGGGCAAAAGTTTTAGTGTGTTAGTAAGTTTATGTTGCTTCGGACAGGGCCGCCTGTGCGGAAGCATAACAAAGCATCAAGTTATGCTTCTCCGAAGCAAAAATTAAAAAATTACCTATTGCTACTACAAATGTTGCGCCTCTACCGAGGCTACTTTGAATTACTCTAAAACTTTTGCTTTATTATTTAACGGTTAACAAAGCGCAGCGGCGCACCGCAACAATTAACCGCGTAAGCACTCAGGGCTGAATCAGTCCGTTTTCGAGGGCGTATTTGACCAAGGCAGACGTATTTTTGAGGTTGAGTTTATGAAGAATATTTTTGCGATGGCTCACGACCGTCGATTCGCTTACAAATAGCCGTTCGGCAATTTCGGCGCTGGTAAGCCCTTCCACTAATAAAGGTAAAACCTCCTTTTCCCGCGAAGTCAACAACTCGATGGGGTTGAGGTGATAGGCCGAACGCGCAGGGGCTGTTGCGGCAGTTTTGCGCCGTAGTAACGTATCCAAAATCGCGGGTGACGAATAAAATTGCCCTTTTTCAATCGTTTCAAACGCATTGGCAAGTTCGCTTGAACCTGTGTTTTTTAACACATACCCATCCACGCCCGCCCGAATCATCTGTTGGATATTGCTGTAATCGTCGTGCATCGTAACGGCAATTACCTTGATGGTTGGGTTGATTTTTTTGAGCTGGGCCGTTGCCTTTACGCCGTCGCAATGGGGCATGTTGATATCCATCAATACCCAATCAGCATGGGTGCTTTGGGCTACTTCAACGGCAGTATCTCCGTTGGAAGCTTCTCCCACAATTTCGACGTTGGGTATCTGCGAAAGCACGTAGCGCAGTCCTTCCAAAAACAATTTGTGGTCGTCAACAATCAACGTTTTACGGGTCATAATGCGTAAAGTTAGTGGTGGGGGATTTCGATCGTAACATGCACACCGCGCTGGGGGGCGGTATCAAAATGGAGTTGCCCTTTGAGCAATTGGACGCGATTTTCAATATTTTGCAACCCAAAACCCGACGATAACGGTTGTCGCTCAAAACCGCGCCCGTTGTCTTCGTAAATGATGACCCAGTGCGCGTCGCGTTGGAGCAATTGCAGCGTAATGTGCGTAGCTTCGGCGTGTTTTAGGGTATTATTTATCAATTCCTGAATGATGCGAAAAAGGTTGATTTCGATGACTTCGGGGAGTTTTTCGGGGAAATCTAGCCACAAAAGCTCAAATTTTACCAAACCTACCGCGTTGAGTTTGGAATTGACTTCTTCCACGGCCACGCGTAAGCCTTCCTCAAACAGAAGTTTGGGATTCAAATCGCGCAACAAATTACGGATGTCGGCAATGGCTTCGTTGAGCAAGGGAGTTAATTTGGAAGCCCGACTGTTTTGGGAAATATCTATTTCGGACAAATACATCTGTAAGGTCGAAAGACGCATTCCCAAATCGTCGTGTAGTTCGGTGGCCAATTGTTTTCGTTCGGCTTCTTGGGTTTTGATGATTAGCTCTAAGCGTTCGCGTTGTTGGCGTTGGAGTTGCTGAATGCGCCAGCGATAGAAGCCAATCCCAATGCCAATCAGCAACAACAAATTGAGCAATCGGAACCACCACGTTTGCCAAAAAGCAGGAAGCACGGTGATTTTCAGACGGCGTACTTCGTCGCTCCAAAAACCGTCGCCGTTTGATGCTTTTACCTCAAAAATATACTCCCCAGGAGGCACCTGCACGTACCTGACTAGGTTGTCTGGAGTGGTGTTCCAATTGTCCTCTAAGTTGACCAGTCGGTATTGATAGTTGTTTTTTCCACTACTGAGGTAATCAATGGCAATAAAACCCAACGAAAACGTGTTTTGGTCGGCCTTGAGTGTCAGTTCGCTGGTTTCGCCAATGTACTGTGGAAGCTGGGCAGGTTGGTAATTTATCTCAAAATGAGTGAGTTGGATTTGCGGTTGAAAGGTGTTTGTGCGTATTTCGTTGGGACGGAAATAAGTGAACCCATTAGTGCCGCCAAAGTAAAAAACGCCCTCGCTGTCGGCCATGTACGAGCGGTTGTTGAACTCATAACCTTGCAGCCCATCGCTAACGTGGTAGTTGCGAAACTGGCGCGTATCGGGATTAAAACTACTCAGTCCACGGTTGGTGCTGAGCCAAAGGTTGTGCTGAGAGTCGAGCAACAGCCCATAAATGTAGGCATTGGCCAGGCCATCTTTGGCCGTAAATTTCTGAACGATGCGCCCGTTTTGGTAGTTCAGTAGCCCATTGTTTGTGGCAATCCACCAACAATTACGATAGGCATCTTTGCGGAGTGCAAGGGCATTTCCTCCCACCAAAACCGTTGCTTGTGGGAACCATTCATGGTTCCGAAGGGTGCCTTTCCAGCATCCTTCGTTGAAGCGAGTGAGCCAAAGTTCGCCTGGGGTAGGCTGGTCAATCCAAAGAATGCTGATGTTTTCTAACCCTTTGATGGGAATGAAAACTTTCTTGGATTTATCAAACAAGAAAAGCCCATTTTCGGTACCAACGAGCAAGTGCGCGGCATCCCATTCGGCCAAGCACCGAAAGATATTGTCGCCCATGTTTTTCTTAGTTGTCAGAAAATAACTTTCAAAAGCCCCGTCACCGAGGTATTTGGCGAGACCGTTGTAGGTAGCAATCCAAAGCTGTTGTTGGGTGTCACGAAAAAAATGGTAAATCGAAGAACTTGGCACTGAACGAGGGTTGGCTGGGTCGGATTTAAAGCATTTTTCGACCAACCCTGTTTGTTTGTTCCAAACGTTGATGCCGCCTTGTTCTGTCCCAACCCACACCTGATTTTTATCCATTTCAATCATCGTCCGAACGTTGGGGTCGCTGAGGGAGTTTTGGGCTTCGGCCACGTATTTGATGCTCCGAAATTTTTTGCCCGTTCCAATGAGCAAATTAATGCCAAGGGGGTCGGGGTTTGCCCAAACGAGCCCGTCTTTTGAGATATAAACCGAAGAAATGGTGTTGTTGCTGAGGCTGTTATTGTCATTTTTTTGGTGAATAAACGGCTGCGCTTTACCGTCTTTCGATAGCCTAAATAGACCGCTTGAGCTGGTAGCAAGCCAAATATCCCCGTCGGGCGATTCGTCCAAATCGTAAATTTCGTTTAATTCTATGCCATTGAGATGGGTAATGTGTTTGAAATCAGTGGTTTTTGGGTCGAAAATCGTCACGCCGTTGGAATGGCTGAGGTACATCAAGCCTTCTTTGGTCATCAATATTTTTAAAATACTGATGGGATTGCCTGTGATGTTTTTGGGATGTTTGCTAAAAAAATAGCGCATCTGCCGACTACTCGTATCGTACTGCATGAGTCCTTCGGAAAGGCTTACCCACAAGCGCCCGTCTTTCCCAAATTTGGTGGCATTTGACACCGACAAAAGCCCTAAGTCGTACGAAACGTCGGCGAGGAGGACGGTTTTTTGTTGTGTGTCATAATTAAGTTTTACGATGCCTTCCGACTCTGACCAATACCAGACAAAAGGAGGGCGTACGGCAAACGGGCTGCAAGCCGAGGGTGTTTTACGCTCGGGCGCGCTCGCGAAAAATCGAAAGTCGTCGGTTTGGCGTTGGTAGAGGTTCAGGCCATAATCAGTGCCCAGCCACAGGTCGCCGTTGGGCGCTTCAATCATCGAGTTGACGAAGCCTCCGTGGAGGGCGTTGGGCTGGTCGGTATCCGAATAATACACCTTAAAGTGATGGCCATCGTAGCGGTTGAGGCCGTCTTGCGTTCCAAACCACATAAACCCGCGCGAATCTTTGAGCATGGCATAGACCGAACCTTGCGAAAGCCCTTTGTCGGTGCCTATTCGTTCAATTTGATAGGTTTGACCGAAAAGGTGCAGACTGAGTCCAATATACCAAACTAAAAAAAAGATTTTGCGCATGAGAGCGTAGCGGAAAGGGTTCAGAAAACACTACTAATGTACGGGTGAAAACGAAAAAGAAGGCGCGGTGGTCGCTAAAAAATCTGCTTTCTGCCGCAGATTGGGTGAAATTTAAGAAGTAGTGTATAAAAATTTAGACTTATTTCTTTATTTTGTTGAATTATTGCCAATGTATGAGCTGGCAGTTTTTCTTAACTTATAGACTAAATCTTCGTTATGTACCAAAAGGGCGGTTGTTTGTTGTTGCTTTGGATGTGGGGAGTCGTTACCGCATCTGCTCAAACCAAGTACTGGGTGTTTTTTAAAGACAAAAACCCCCATGACGCCCCTGCTGTGTCGGCTAAGACGCTCGAAAACCGCCGCCTGCAAGGACTTACGGAGTCGGACGAAACCGATTTGCCCGTCAATAAAGAATACCTAAAACAACTCCAAAGCCTTCAGTGCCAGCCCGTCATAGCCTCTCGTTGGCTCAATGCCGTTTCGGCTACCATTCCTGCGCAGCAATTGGAGGACGTCAAGCAGCTTTCGTTTGTAGAAAAAATTCAGCCCATGGACGGGCGTTTTTACATTGCCAAAACCAACGCGCGTCGCCGTTCTACGATGGCACCTGTGATGACCCAAATTCAGGCGGATGAATTTAAAAAAGTGGGTCTGACGGGCAAAGGCATTACGATTGGGGTGATTGATGCTGGTTTTTTTGAAGCAAAAGAGAGCCATTACCTCAAACATGTATTTGACAACAACGCGATTTTGGACAAACGCGATTATGTAAACCCACCTTTGACCCACTCGGATGCGTTTTACAAAACCCAAGAGACATTTTCTGATTTTCACGGAACGGAAGTAATGAGTGCCATCACGGGCACAAGTCGCACCGAAAATACCCAAAGTGGTTTGGCCATCGATGCCCGATTTTACCTCGCTCGCACCGACCACGGAACGCGTGAGTGGCGCGGAGAAGAAGACAATTGGGTGGCGGCGATGGAATGGATGGATAGCTTGGGGGTGCGCCTCATTAATACCTCGTTGGGGTATGCGCAAGGGTTTACTGATCCCAAAGAAAATTACTTGATTTCGCAAATGGACGGGCAGACGAGCGTAATAAGTCGCGCAGCCCAAATCGCAGCCGACAAGAAGGGGATATTGGTGGTGGTGTCGGCAGGAAATGAAGGCGACGACCCAAGTTGGCGCATTATTTCTACCCCCGCCGATGCGCAGGGCGTTCTTTCGGTGGGTGCAACCAATCAGCGTTTCTGGAACCGAATCGGATACAGCAGCATTGGCCCCGAATATTTGTCGTACCTCAAACCCAACGTTTCGTGCTTCTCGCTGTACGGTACCTCCTTGGCGGCACCTGTCATTACGGGTTTTGCGGCTTGCTTGATGCAGGCCAATCCCGCGTTGAACAACAAACAATTGATTCAAATCATTGAAAAATCAGCACATTTGTACCCTTATGGTAACAATTTCGTGGGTTATGGCGTGCCTTTGGCATCGCGGGCTTTAGGGCTTGTTCAAAATTCGGCCGAAGCCAGTGCCACTTATGCCAAAGAAGTCAAAGCAGAAGGTCTTACATTTATTTTGAAAATTCCCGAAGCGGGCGATATGGTTTCTTTGTTCCATAAAAAAAGTCCCACACACGTACTTTCGCAAGAAATTGTACGGGTGCGGGACGGCCAACTCACACTCAAACGCCGTGACGGTGAAACACGTACCACCGTTGACCTCAAAAATGAGGTGATTGAGGTGATTTGGGAGTGATGTTACAGTTTTTCGCCTGCCTTCAAGATGTTCTCTTGATCTCCAAAATCAGGGTTATTATAAATAGCTACGCCGTTGTGGTGCTCCGTGATGGGTTTCTGAGCGGGGCGGTGGCGGTGAAAAGGCAATGCTTCCTCTGTTGAATAATGGCAAACGTACGATTTACGAGTCTGTTCAGGATTACCGATAATATCGCCGCCGTGGGCCAACGCCGCGTGCCAGATGAGTACATCACCTCGCTTAATGAGCAGCGTATCTTTGGGGTAGTTTAGTTCTGCGCACGTTTTGTCTAAATATTCTGCAAATTCAAGCGGCGTTCGAGTAGAGCGCTGGTTATAAACAATGCCGTTTCCAAAATTGAACTTAGGCATTTTGTGCGAACCTATGTAGTAGTAAAGTGGGCCAGAATCAATTTTGATGTCTTCGAGCGGAATCCAAGCTGCTGCCAAATGGCTCGGCATTTTGGCCGTTACCCACGGGAAATCTTGGTGCGTAGGCTGCTGGCTTCCGTACAAAAAAGTAAGGCTTTGCATCACCACGGTTTTTTGCTGGAAAATAGCATCCAAAAACGTTACAATGGCTGGGTGAGTCATCAACTTCTTTCCTGCCACCGATAGATTATGGAAATCGTTGAGTTTTACATACTTCCCTTTTAGCGCTTCTTTGGGAAATTCCCCAATTTGGCGTTCGCGGACGGGGTCGAATTGGGGAAGGTCAATCCGCGTCCAAATTTTATACTTTGTAGGATTTTCTAATAACTCTTCCACATCCGACCAAAAAACGTTCAGTAATTCTGCTTGAATGGCTTGCTCTAAAACGACATAACCATTTTTCTGCCAAAACTTTAGCTTTTCCGCTAAGTCGTAGGATACCTCGAATGGAGGCTGATAATCTTTGATAAAAGTATCAATGCTTGCATCCGTGCGGTCAATCCAAGGAAGCGTGGCAGCATCAAACTCTGTTTGGGGAAATAACTGTTCTTTGACAGTAAGCGCTTTTTGCTTAATTTGAGATAATACACCCATGATAGAAAGTGGATAGTGGTTTATATCTCAAATATAAAAAAGATGCAGCGATTAAAACCGACCTTTTAATAAGTATTTGTTGGTGCAGGCAAACAAGGACGAAAAAAAGGTAAGATGCGGACGGTTGGTTTCAATTTTCTTTTCGAGACGCAAAATCGGCTTGCCCGTCGGGATACGCATCAGGTGGGCTATCTCATTGGGGGCGGTCATGGCCCATACCTTTTCTTCTCCGCCTTTTACAATTACGTTGTAACGTTTTCGTAAAGTATCAAACAATGACTTGTTTTCTAGGGTAATTCTGTAAAAATTAGGAAGTTCGCTGGCAGGAAGTGCGATTCGTTCGTAAAAAACTACTTCTTTGTTGACCGTGCGGAGACGTTCGATGTAGTAAAAAGAGGAGTCCGTTTGCTCAGGTTGAAATAAAAAATCGGGCGGAAAACGAGACATCATACCTCGGGTTAGAATTTCGGTCTGAATTTCAGGCGCATTTTTCAAATCGTGGTGGCTGTGCGGCTCAATCGACAACATACCCGAGCCCACAGGCAATGGCAGCACCACACTCCCTTTCCCTTGGTACTTTTTGATATATCCCTCTTCGGCCAGCATCGACAACGCCTGTCGAATCGTAGGCTGGGTAAGCTTATACGCTTGCTGAAGCTCTTTTTCAGAGGGCAATAAGCTACCAATTTCATATATACCATTGTGCAGCTGTTGGCGGAGCGTCTCGTATAAAAACTGGTATTGGGGGAGGCGGGGAGCGGCTTCTGTCATAAGTACGATGAATTGAGGCAGCAAAGGTAGCACCTCTTTTTAAATATTTTTCTTAACATTGCATCATGCAAGTCATCGTACCCCTCCATTACTATCTTATCGTGGCAGCCGCTTTGTTTAGTATCGGCGTAGCAGTCATTATTACCAAACGAAACGCCATTGCGGTTTTGATTGGTATAGAGCTTATTCTCAATGCAGTAAATTTGAATTTGGTCGCTTTTTCTCAATATGACCCCGTGCGTCTTTCTGGACAAATGCTCACGTTGTTTGTGATGGTGATTGCAGCGGCGGAGTCGGCGGTGGCATTGGCTATTTTGTTAAAGGTATATCGGTATTATCAAACCGCTGATTTGGACAAAATTAGTTCGATGAAAAAATAACGCCTAATACGCGATTTGGTGATTACAATCGTTTTAATCAATAAGAAGTTATCGACTGAAGTTTGTAGTCGTGGGGCTTTGTTAAAAATATCCTAAAAAGAAATGATGAAGCGTATGAGAAGCGTTGTATTCCTGTTGATTCTTCTAGGAAGTGGCTTGATGGCGCAAGCTCAGTTTGGCAATAAAAATAAAAAACGGCAAGCCACCGCCACTGATGCCAACAAAAGCGTGGATGAAGTGACAATATTGGGAATCAAAAGCAAATTTTTAGCAAAAGATTCTACCAACGTCACGGTATTTATGCGGGTGGATTTGACCAAACCCAACAACGTTCCTGTGCGTTGGCGAGAATTTACCGAAAAATTCACCCTCAATTACGTAGTGTATCCCGACTTCTCTTCAAGAGAACGGTTAGCGTATGGCAATATTCCGCTGAACGAACAAAATGTGGTGCAGTTGAGTCATACCCGTTTTATGATTCGATTTGAGGTAAAAAGACCTGCCAATCATGCTTCGGGTGTGCTATTGGGTGAAATTTCTGAAATTGGAACCACCAAAAAAGTGCTGAATGACTTGGCCATTAAGTTTCGCGATACGAAGCTTGGCGAGCGGTTTGCCCTGTTTGAACGAACAGGACGCGTGCCGTTGCTTCAAAACTACGTAAACCTAAACGACACGGTTCAGCTTCAAGACATCAATAAGTCGGTGAAAGAGCTGTATGTGATGCGTTATCGCCACGATTTTGAACCTGCCCAGTCGCCGATGAATACCAATCCACGGAATGCCGCCCGAACGTTGGGGGTGGATACGACTTTCAAAATTTCGACAAGCTCACCGCTCATATTTAAGGAAGAAGGGCTTTATTATATGACAGAGGACACGACAGATACGTACGGTGTGGGAATCGTGGTGACCAACAAGCGCTTTCCTAAAATGACGCGCCCTGCCGAGCTCGTTCGTCCTGTGATGTACATGAGTCAGGCCAACGAAATCAACGAAATGCTGGCACCGAAAGACCCTAAAAAATCCCTCGACCGTTATTGGTTGAATTTAATGAACGGGAACAGCGACTTGGCAAAACGTACGATTAGCGCCTTTTATAGCCGCGTCGAAGAAGCAAACCGACTTTTTACAACTTACAAAGAAGGTTGGAAAACGGACAAAGGCATGATTTACATTATTATGGGTTCACCCGACCGCGTGCAACGAAGCAAAGACCGTGAGGTGTGGGTGTATTCGCAGCGGGCTAATTTTTCCGAAATAAACTTCACGTTTAATCGCCGCCCCAATCAATTTGTAGAAGATCACTACGAGCTTCAACGTTACGTCGAATATCAACCTATTTGGTATCCAATGGTCGAAGCGTGGCGAACAGGCGCCGTGAGAGATTAGAAAAAAGTGTCGAGGGTCGAATGGGTTAAGTGCTAAAGCAAAAGTTTTAGAGTAATTCAAAGTAGCCTCGGTAGAGGCGCAACATTTGTAGTAACAACAGGTGATTTTTTAATTTTTGCTTCGGACGGGGCCGCCCGAGCGGAAGCATAACTTGTTGCTTTGTTTTGCTTCTCCGAAGCAAAAGGGTTTTATGGATGCCCCCTCTACTACTACAAAGGTTGCGCTTCTCCGAAGCAATATAAACTACTAACACACTAAAACTTTTGCTCTGTTACTTAATTCACTATTCGACACTCAAAAATCGGGTTGTGAGCAACCCTCTGCACAATTATTCGACACTCTGCACTCTACCCTCGACATTCCTACTTAATAGTAATATCAAATGGCAAGCGTGCTTGCGTTCCTTCCATTTGTTGGAGTTTCTTCAAGGTTTTGAGGTAAGGAGCGAAGTCGCCTAGTTTTTGCTGCAACATGGCTTCTTCGGCGTTATTAGAAAACTTCGTTATCATTTCCTCAAACACATTCTTTTCTTTTGGATAGCGAACGCGGTAGTCACCTTCTTTCAATTTGGCCGATTTTGCTGCAATTTCAATCGCTTTGTCTAACCCACCAAACTCGTCGATAAGACCGTTTCCTTTGGCCTCGCGACCCGACCATACGCGTCCCGATGCCAATGATTTAAGCTTTTCCAACGGCATTTTACGACCTTCGGCTGCTTTTTTGGTAAATACGGCGTAGATGTTTTCGGTGCTGCGCTGCATACGGCTGTTCTCAAAAGGTGTCATTTCACGCGTTACACTTGGCCAATCAGAGTGGGCGTTGGTATTCACGCGGTCGAAGGTAATCCCCAATTTGTTGCGGAAGGTATTTTGGAAGTTAAACAACACGCTAAATACCCCGATTGAGCCCGTGATGGTGTTTGGATGTGCCACGATTTTGTCGCAACCCATGGCCATGTAATAGCCACCCGATGCCGCTACGTCCGACATAGACGCAATCACAGGTTTTTCTTTGCGGGTCAACTGAACCTCACGCCACATCACATCCGACGCCAAGGCGCTACCTCCAGGGGAGTTGATACGAAGCACGACGGCTTTCACTTTTTTATCTTTGCGGGCCTTGCGAAGCTCATCAACGATTGTCTCCGAACCAATGTTGCCATCGTTGCTTTTACCCGACATGATAGCACCTTCACCGATAATGACCGCGATACGGTTGTCGCTGCTGCCTTCTTTGACGTGTTTTTCGGCTTTTGAATACTTGCTGAGTCCTACAAACTTGATTTTATCATCTTCGCCCAACTTGAGTTCTTTGCGAAGTGCGCTTTCCACCTCGTCGTAGTAGCCCACGTGCGTGATAAGTTTGTGCGTGAGGGCATCTTGTGGAGAGTCAATGCTGAGTGAGTCAGCCAAGTTTTTCAACTGAGTAGGCGTGATTTTTCGTGCTTGCGAAATTTTATCCACCGCGTGGTCGAAAATGTTATTAATCAACACCTGATTTTGAAGACGACTAGCGTCGCTCATGTTTTCGCGGAAGAAAGGCTCTACGGCACTTTTATATTCCCCAACCCGAAAAATTAAAGGCTTCACTTCCAGTTTGTCGAGCGTGCCTTTGTAGAAATCATATTCAGCGCTGAGGCCGTTCCACTCCATTCCACCTGCGGGATTGAGGTAAATTTTGTCGGCAACCGACGCCAAGTAATACGCTTTTTCGGTCATTACTTCGCCGTAAGCATACACAAACTTGTTCGATTTCTTGAAATCAAGAATCGCATCGCGGATTTCCTCAGCGGTAGCCCAGCCTACCATTGGGTATTGTACATCAAGATAGACGCCTTTAATGTTAGGGTCTTGCTTGGCATTGGCGAGTGCCGAGCGAATATCGAGTAAGCCAAGGACATTGCCTTGCCCGCCCGAAAATTCGGCGAAGGGGTTCTCAACGGCTACTTCTTGAACAGGGTTGTTGAGATTGAGCTTTAACACAGAATTAGTTTCTATCGGTGTGCTATCTTCAGAAGAACCTACGGCGGCTACGATTCCAACAAAAAGGAAAAAGCCGAGGATAGAAAACAGGAATAGACCGACGATGGTTGCGAAAACGTACTTAATAAACTGCCACATGAGTATAAAAGAGAAAAAATGTAATGGTCAAAAATAGGATTCTTAATTCACCTAACAAACAAAAATACGTTTTGGACTTGCGAAGGAGGAGGGTTTATGTTAAAAGGTGGATTGGTTGTACAAGTGGGAAAATGAGTGTATGGCTTTGAATGACATCGTGGTAGCACAAAAAATGTTAAAAGTCTTAAAGTTTCTTAACGAGCTTAGCACCTAAAAAATAATCTGGATAGTTTGCCAAAAACTTTACACAGATGCTATCGGTTGTGCTGCACTTTTACAAAAACTTTTGGATAATTCTGCACCTTGTGGCGTGGAGCGGCTGGTTGGCCGTGGGCGCACCCATTGGGGAGGAGTGGTGGGGAATGCTTGCGCCTCTTTTTTGGCTTAAACTGGCCTCTTACGGCGTAGTTTGGCTTTTGATGCAGACATTTTCTCGCGAAGGCTACCTCTTTTATCAAAACTTGGGCTATTCGCCAACGACGCTTTTTGTGGGTGCTTTTGGGCTTGACATGGTTTTATTTTTTACTTTATTAACCGCCATTCGATGGATGCTATTACTATTTTAGAGATAGACAGCGTGGAACTGTCGTTTGACGAACGTAAAATTTTACAAAGCGTTTATTTGAAAATTCCTCGGTATCAAATCACGTCTATTTTGGGGCGAAATGGTTGTGGGAAGTCTTCGTTGCTGCAAATTGTGTTTGGAACAATGAGGGCAACGAACAAGTCGGTTAGGGTCAATGGAAAGTACGTCGAATCACTTTACCGACAAGGCAACGTGGCGCGCTACCTGCCGCAGCATCCACTTACTCCGTCGTCGATGAAGGTAAAAGATGCCTTGGCTTGGTATGGCGTGGATCTCCATGAAGCGAAGTACGACAAACTTCCGACGCTTATTTCGCAGCGAATGGGGGAGTTGTCGGGGGGAGAAAGGCGCTTTATTGAAGCATTGATGGTGCTGCTTTCGCCCGTGCCGTTTGTGCTGCTCGATGAGCCATTTACCAATTTAGCCCCTATTTATGTAGAAGCACTCAAACAGCATATTGTTGAGCAAAAACAAAATAAAGGGGTTTTAATCACCGACCATTTGTACCGAGAGGTACTAGACATTGCCGACCAGAATTATCTGATTCAAAGTGGAAGTACGTATTTGCTCACGAACCCCCGTCAGGAGCTGGTCGATAGGGGGTATCTTCCAGGATAGATAACGACTATTTGCCCAAAAATTTGTTACTTTGCCCCGTTAATGATGGTTTACGGTTGGGAGATTTATGGTTTATGGTGGAAGTAATGTCCTGAACAGTAAACAACTAGCTATAAACTTTACAAACTCTAAACGGTAAGCTCTAAACCGAAAATAGCAAACTCAAAAAAATGGCAAACGGAATATTACAAGGGAAACGCGGCATCATCTCTGGTGCCCTCGACGAAAACTCAATTGCGTGGAAAGTAGCCTTGAAAGCTAAGGCAGAAGGCGCCTCTTTCACGTTGACCAACGCCCCAATCGCGATGCGTATGGGCGAAATTAAAAAATTGTCGGAGGCATGTGAGGCAGAAATTATCCCCGCCGATGCGACGTCACTCGAAGATATCGAAAACCTCTACGGCAAGTCAATGGACGTATTGGGTGGAAAAGTGGATTTTGTGCTTCACTCCATTGGGATGTCACCCAACATCCGTAAAGGACGTGCTTACGGTGATTTGAACTACGAGTGGTTCCTAAAAAGTGTGGACGTTTCGGCGTTGTCGTTTCATAAATTTTTACAAGTAGCCGAAAAAATGGACGCTATCAACGAGTGGGGAAGTGTCGTAGCCCTTACGTACATGGCGGCTCAGCGTACGTTTCCTTTCTATACCGACATGGCCGAAGCCAAAGCGATGTTGGAGTCGATTGCGCGTAGCTACGGTTACCGTTACGGAAAACTTAAAAAGGTGCGCGTAAACACCGTTTCGCAGTCACCTACCAAAACTACGGCTGGAAACGGTATCGGTGGTTTTGATAAATTCTATGATTTTGCCGAAAAAATGGCTCCGCTAGGAAATGCCTCGGCCGATTCATGCGCTGATTTTGTGACCATGATGTTCTCAGATTACACCCGCATGGTAACGATGCAAAACCTTTTCCACGACGGAGGTTTCTCAAACGTCGGTATCTCAGCCGAAGTGTTGGAAGGATAGTTTTTTACAACTTCCCGAAAGCTCTAAGCTTTCGGGAAGTTCCTTGTTAAGGGTACAACAAATACTTCTCCCGCATTTTTTTGTAGTTCGATAAGCCAGGCTCCCAGCTTTTACGAATCTCTTCTTCGCTCGTGCCTGCGATAATCTGCTTTTTAAGGTTCTCGGTTCCCGCCAATTTGTCGAAATTACCCATTTGTTTGCTCTGGCTCAAGTCAAAGAACTTGTCTTTGTACGGATAAGCCGCGTAGGTTTCAAACAACCACTTGAGGTTCAGTTTTTTAGATTTTACAAACGTATTGGCATCAAACTTACGAAGGTCGAGTCCATAACATTCTTGGTCTTGGTGAAGCGGAGTTTCGCTCATGCCTTGGATGCTTACGGGCTTGAACGTAAAGCTGTATTTTCCCTTCAACGCAGGTGCGCCCAAGACCGTAAAAGGCATGTAGGTGCCGCGCCCTTGGCTCAAAATTGTGCCTTCAAACAAACAGATGCTTGGGTAAAGCATGATAGATTGCTGGGTGTTGAGGTTGGGCGAAGGCGGCACGGGCAACACATACGGCATGGCGTGGGTGTAGTTAGCAACCTTGATGATTTTTAATTTACACTGCAACTTGTTGGGAAGCCAGCCTTCGCCGTTAATCATTTGGGCAAACTCGCCAATGGTCATCCCGTGGGTAATCGGAATTGGAAACATCCCAATGCCTGATTTGAGGTGAGGCTCCAAAATAGGGCCATCCACGCAAAAACCGTGTGGGTTGGGGCGGTCGAGGATGACGAGTTCTTTGCCATTTTCAGCACACGATTCCATCACGTGTGATAGAGTGTTGATGTAGGTATAAAAGCGAGCGCCCACGTCTTGCACGTCAAAAATCATCACGTCAACGTCAGCCAAATGTTCCTTGGTTGGCTTGCGGTTTTTGCCATAAAGCGAAATGACAGGAATGCCTGTTTTGGGGTCTGAACTGTCGCTCACCTTGGCACCGTTGCTGGCATTGCCGCGAAAACCGTGTTCGGGACCAAAGATTTTGGTGATGGTCACGCCGAGTTTGACAAGGCTGTCAACGCAGTGAGATTTGCCGATGATGGAGGTTTGGTTGACCAACATTCCCACCCGTTTGCCCTTTAAGTAAGGAAGGTAAGTGCTGGTTTGGTCGGCACCCGTCATAATGGTTTTGGCGGGCGGCGCGACAAAAGAGGCGGTTAGAAAAATGGCTAAAAATGAGGCGATAACCGCCTTGAAAAGGTGTTTCATGTTAGATTGTTTTTGAAGAATACGCGATTAAAAGTGGGTAAAGATAACGACTTTACTCATTTATGTTCGCTTTGGCCGCTTCCTTGGGTGGTCGCAGAGGCGGCGGCTGTTCCTGCTATTGTTGTAAAAGGCGTTGAAACCAATTTGCGAACTAAGTCGGGATGTGAATAGGAAATCAGGTGGCCAGCTTCGGGTAAAAAGATGTAATGGGCGGGCTTATCGGCCAGTTGTTGACGCGCAAAATCAAGGTTGCTAGGGTCCACAATCCAGTCTTTCCCACCTTGCACCACAATCGTAGGGACTTGTAGCTTGGACCATTGCGGTTGCAGTTTTTTCAATTCGTTGGCGTGGGCAAATTTCTCAAACGTGGCTACGTTGAGCCGACGAGGCAGCCATGCACGGACAATCCACCACTTGGCAGGTTTGGAAAACCACCAGAATTTTTCTTTGGTTGGGTCGATGGCAGGGGCAAGCATCACCAATTGACTAAATGCGTTGGGGTTCAAAATCGCCATTTGTGCTGCAATCGGTGCGCCAAACGAACGTCCCAGAAGAACCGCTTTTTGCTTTGAATGGTTGAGTGAAAGGGCCAACATCGCAGCTTTGGCTTGGGTTTCGATGGAGGTTACAAAGCGTTTTTTGCGCAAGCTCGAATGGTTGTAGCCCAAGCGGTCGATGGCAATGATGTGAAAACGACTTTGCAGCAAAGAATCATCGACCATGTTCATGTACCCGTACCAAGCCCCAGGTGCTCCGTGAATGAGCAACAGTGGAGGAAGGGTATCGGCACCCGTAGTCGCCGCAAAAAGCTTGAGACTGTCGTTTTGAATGGTGTAAAAAGTAGGTTTGACGGGGCGATTGGCGTAGTGTTCGCGAATGTCACGGTCGTTTTTTCGCCACGACCGAAAACAAGACGAAAGGCTGCCTTTCAGAAGCACCAAACCCAGCCAGAAAAGAAGTTTACGATTTAGCATAATTAAAAGTATTTGTGCCGTCGGTTGCTCACAATGTGTGTAGCGGTTGCTCACAACCGCATTTTGTTTAGTGTGTTAGTGGTTGCTCACAACCGCGTTTTGTTTAGTGTGTGTAGCGGTTGCTTACAACCGCGTTTTGTTTAGTATGTGTCAGCTTTTGCGTAATAGGGAGGTTGTGAGCAACCTCCTTCACAGGCTCAAAACAAACTCAATTGCTGATGCGATAGTTCAGGGTACGAAACGCGTGTCAATACCTCAGGTACGTTAGACTGACTTTTAGGGTCGCTTATCGACTTGCCAATCGTAAACGCTTCCATAGTGGCATCGTCAATTGGTTTTTTAAACAATTCAAGGTCAAAAGTATCCGATTGGGTAGTAAGCCAAATCGCTTCTAACTCTTTTGGTATAATAACGGGCATTCGTTGCTTTGTGTTGTGAATGCGCGCCATGAGCGGATTGGCATCGGTCGTAATAATGCTAAATGTATGCCAAACATCATTGGCTTGGGCAGGATTGTGCCACGTTTCCCATATTCCCGCCATGGCAAAAAGGGGCTGGTTGCGCAGGTGGATAAAGTACGGGTATTTTTGTTTGCCTACGGTTTGCCATTCAAAAAAGCCAGTAGAAGGAATGAGGCAGCGTTGGGCGTGTTGGAGGGCGTACTTAAACGAGGGCTTTTCGTCGAGGGTTTCGATTTTGGCATTCAAAGTACTGCTGCGTAATTCGAGCGCTTCTTGAGGGCTACGCGCCCACCGTGGAACCAACCCCCAATGAAAAAATTGCAAACTGTGCGGAGCTTGGGCGGTGATGATGGGCCAGATGGGATAGTCGAAGCCATTAGCGTGATAAATAGGCTCAAATTCAACGGTTTTGGTCTGTTTTTGTACCTCAAAATGCTTCTCCATTTCTTCAACGGTAGCGGTCAATGAATTGCGAAAACACATGGCTTGTTAAGGGTATAAGTGGTTTTTTCTGTGTAGTTTTGAGCAAAGATTTGTTTTCTTTGCCCACCCTCATTAAACAAACTATGACTCTATGAAATTCAAATTATTGGGAAAATCTGGCCTTCGCGTATCAGAATTGTGCCTCGGTACAATGACTTTTGGTACCGAATGGGGCTGGGGAGCCGACAAACACGAGAGCAAAAAGATTTTTGAAGCCTATGCCAACGCAGGTGGTAATTTCCTCGATACAGCCAACCGCTATACCGAAGGAACATCGGAGACATTCTTGGGAGATTTTATCTCGGCCGACCGTGACCATTTTGTCGTTTCGACCAAATATACCTTGTACGACCGCAACGGCGACCCCAACTACGCGGGCAACCACCGCAAAAACATGATTCGTTCGGTCAATGAAAGCCTTAAACGCCTCCATACCGATTATATCGACGTGTTTTGGGTACACATGTGGGAATTTACCACGCCCGTTGATGAAGTAATGCGCGGATTGGATGATTTGGTTCGGAGCGGAAAAGTGCATTATGTCGGGATTTCGGACACACCTGCGTGGGTCATTTCACGCTCCAATATGCTGGCGGAGTTGCGTGGCTGGAGTCAGTTTGTGGCGCTTCAGGTAGAGTATTCACTTTTACAACGTGGTGCCGAACGCGATTTGCTTCCGATGGCCCAAACCCTCGACATGGCCGTGACGCCCTGGGGAGTGATTGGAGGAGGAGCTTTGACGGGAAAATACTTGCGCGGGGAAACAGGGCGCGTACCCGAAAATAGCCTTCGTCGCAGTGAACGCAGCAGCGACATTGCGCAAGAGGTAGTGGATGTAGCGCACGAACTGGGCGTTACGCCTACGCAGGTAGCGATTAACTGGGTGCGCCAGCGGGTGTCAAATGTGATGCCAATTGTGGGGGCAAAACGCGTAGAACAGCTCCAAGATTCGCTCAAATGCCTTGATTTTGTCATTCCTGACGAAGTTATGACGCGTTTGAACGAGGTAAGCAAAATAGAATTAGGCTTTCCGCACGATTTTCTTTCGTCGGAAGGGATGAAACAATCCGCTTTTGCGGGTATGTATGACCAAATTATAAATCACCGTCTTTAGTCCGTTGAAACAACAATTACTTACGCTGCTAAAAACGCAGTTTGATACCCGCGTACAAGCGGCGCAGGAGGCGATGCAAAACGCCCAAGATTCGGCCAATGAAGAAACCAAAAGTTCGGCGGGCGATAAGTACGAAACGGGGCGGGCGATGGCGCAAATTGAGCGCGATCGCCACGCCCAACTCTTTGATCAACTGCGTCAAGAACGCGCCGTTCTCGACCGCATCGACCCCGATTTTGTGTTTCAACGCGTGGGGCTGGGGGCGTTGGTCACGACGTCCGTGGGGGTGTTTTTTGTCTCCGTCAGTGCAGGAATGGTAGTGGTAGAGGGTCAAAAAGTGATTGCTATGTCGCCTCAGTCGCCTTTGGGGGCGTCATTGATGGGGAAGCAAGCGGGCGATTCGTTTTTGTTTCAACAGAAAAAAGGGCTTATTGAAGCCCTTATTTGAGGGCCTCTTTGGGTAATCCAGAATTGATAAAATGCGTAGCTTATACTTGTGCTTTGTTTGGATCACGTGTGTGTGTATCGGTGCGACGAAGAGCGAAGCACAATCGACCATCTATTCATTCTCGCCCAATCTCCAGCAGGCGTATCGGGAGGTGTTTAAACTTAAAGTCAATGCCGCCAAAGCGCTTTTTGTCAAAGAAAAATCGCCTAATGCACTTGCCGTCTATGTAGAGAATTACACCGACATGGTGACGTTGCTGGTGAGTGATAACAAGGCCCTGTTTGAACAACTTTCTCCCAACGAAGACAAGCGCCTTTCGTGGCTCGACGACCAGCCGAGTTCGTCCCCTTATCAGCGTTTTGTGCAAGCCGAAATACGACTCCAATGGGCATTCATTAAACTCAAGTTTGGGAAAGAAATGAGCGCCTCTTGGGATATTATCAAAGCCTATCGGCTACTGGCCGAAAATGCGCGGCTATATCCCGATTTTGTACCTACCTATAAATCGTTAGGGTTGTTGCACGTCCTAATTGGCTCGGCACCGCAGAGTTATCAATGGGTAGCTAAGTTGTTGGGTTTGAGGGGAAATATCCCCCAAGGACTGCGCGAAGTGCAGCGGGTGATTCAGCAAGACAACGTGTTTTCGTTGGAAGCGCAGTTGATTCAAACGTTGCTGCACGCGTATATTTTGACCTACACCGAAAAACAAAATACAGAGCTGCTGCAACTGGTGCATAGCCAGCCCGATAATCTGTTGCTGCATTTTTTTGGAACAACGGTTTCGATGAAAGACGGGAGGGGAGAACAAGCGCTTGGTTTGCTCAAACAACGTCCCAAAGGAAGTGCTTACTTCGCGTTTCCATTTTTGGATTATTTAGAAGGTGAAATTTTGCTCCAAAAAGGCCAATACGCCGCTGCCCGAACCCAATTGAACGAGTTTTTGGGGGGATATAAAGGTCAAAACTTCCTGAAAGACACCTATTTGAAGCTGTTTTTGAGCCATTGGCTCGTTGGTGAAGATGCCGAGGCCAAGGTATTTTTAGGAAAAATCGGCAAAGTCGGGGCTACCTATGTGGAGTCGGATAAAGCAGCGTTGAAGTTTGCCGAAAGCTATGCAAAAGGATTGATTTCTAGCCAACAAAAAATCTTGATGAAAGCACGTCTGTCGTTTGATGGCGGTTATTTGGAGGATGCGGCGGCAACGCTACGAAACGTCAATGAAGCATCGTTTGAGAACGGGAGAGACCGTGCCGAATACCGTTATCGGTTGGGGCGTATTTTTCAACGTCAAGAACATACCGAGGCGGCTATTCCCAATTACGAACGGGCGATGGTGTTGAGTCAGGTGCAGGGTTTGTATTTTGGGGCAACGTCGGCTTTGCAGTTGGGATATATTTACCAAGCCAAAGGACAAAAGTCCAAAGCCATTCAGTACTTTCAGCAAGCGCTTAATTATCCCAAGCACGAATACAAAAACAGCGTGGACAATAAAGCCCGCGCTGCTTTGACCCTTTTGGGAGTGGAGTAGCTTCCTACCTTCCCGAAAGTTTTTACCTTCCCGAAAGTTTGGAACTAATCAACCTCCCGAAAGTTTTGAACTTTCGGGAGGTTTTACTACGCTAAATATTTCAAAAATTCACTCTTCGTGCTGTCTTCTTGGAATTTGCCGCCGTAAAACGCCGTCACTGTCGAGCTGGAATCGTCTTGTACACCGCGAGAAGCGACGCATAAGTGTTTGGCATCCATGACGATAGCCACGTCTTCGGTTTGAAGAATTTGTTGTAATTCTTTGGCAATCTGTACTGTAAGGCGCTCTTGTACTTGCGGGCGTTTGGCAAAATATTGCACAATACGGTTCAGTTTAGAAAGCCCAATCACTTTCCCGCTCGAAATGTAAGCTACGTGCGCTTTGCCAAAAATAGGAACAAAGTGGTGCTCGCAGTTGGAGTAAAAACTGATGTCTTTTTCCACTAACATTTCGTTGTATTTATACTTGTTTTCAAAGAGCGTTGCCTTGGGTTTGTTCGCAGGATTTAAGCCTGAGAATAGCTCTTTTACGTACATTTTTGCTACGCGATGCGGAGTTCCGTTGAGGCTGTCGTCGGTGAGGTCAAGCCCAAGGGTTTCCATGATGGCACGGAAATGCCCCTCAATTTTGGCCACTTTTTCTACGTCGCTCAATTCAAACGCGTCCTCGCGCAAAGGCGTATTGTAAGCACTAAATAGGTGATCATCTCCCCAGTCGTCGATGTTGAGTTCACCCAAATCTGCATGGTTAGGCAGGGTATTCCACAAAGTTTCGTTCTGTTTCATAAAGCCGTATTTTCAAATCGAGCGACTCTGCTAAGTGCTCACGTAAGAGGTTATAGATGACAATTGAAATGTTTTCTGCGCTGGGATTCATGTGTTTAAACTCCTCAGTATCCAGATTTAGATTTTTGTGGTCAAACTTGATCAAAACTGTTTGCTCGATTAAATCATTCAACCATTTCAAATCTACAACGTAGCCAGTTTCGGGGTTTACTTCGCCCGTCACTTGCACAATCAGCTCGTAATTATGTCCGTGGTAATTGGGGTAATTGCATTTCCCAAAAACACGCGCATTCTGTTCGTCCGACCAGGTCGGATTGTTCAGACGGTGTGCGGCATTAAAGTGTGCCTTGCGAAACACCGCCACTCGTGGGTTGCTCATATAGTGATAAAAATCTGTTCAATTGTTGGTTTTACGTACGTGCCGAGGAGTCGTCAGAAAGTTTGTCTGCAACACCCTCTCGACCGTTGGGCGTGGTACCAATTAGCCCGAAGGTAAGTATCGTTTGTCAACAGTTTATTTAACATTTGCAGGTTTGAAATAGTTTTGAAGTTTTAGTAATAACGGCTAAAAATTATATATATTTTTTGGTAACTTTTTGGAAATGAGTTTGTTGAAAATGATGGATGTTGTTGAAGATGCGATGCGTAGGTTGAAAAAAGTGAGCAAAGCCAGTTATTTTCAGGTGTTCAACCCGAATAAATGTTAGTTTTGTGTTTTCAATACATACAGAAAAGATATGTATTAAGAAAACCGAAGGGTCGAAAAACACGTTAATAGTAGTATGAGTGAAATTGCCAAAGAATCCACCGAAGAGAAATCGCTGAACTTCATCGAACAAATCATTGAAGAAGACATCCGTACGGGTAAACACGAAGGCCGCGTTCTGACGCGCTTTCCACCCGAACCTAATGGCTATTTGCACATTGGGCACGCTAAATCCATCTGTTTAAACTTTGGAGTGGCTCAGAAATACGGAGGAGGTACCAACTTACGCTTTGACGATACAAATCCCGTCACGGAAGATACCGAATACGTTGAGTCAATCAAAAATGACGTTCAATGGCTTGGTTTTCAGTGGGTAAATGAATTTTATGCCTCTGATTACTTTGATAATTTGTATGCTTTTGCCATTGATTTAATCAAAAAAGGATTGGCATACGTGGATGAATCTACCTCAGAGCAAATCGCTTCTTTGAAAGGAACACCTACCGAACCAGGAACTAATAGCCCGTACCGTGATCGTAGTGTGGAAGAAAATTTGGATTTGTTTGAGCGAATGAAAAACGGCGAGTTTCCTGAAGGGTCTCGTACACTTCGTGCCAAAATCGACATGGCGGCGCCGAATATGATCATGCGCGACCCCATCATTTATCGGATTAAATTTGCCCATCACCACCGCACAGGCGACAAATGGTGCATCTATCCGATGTACGATTTTGCCCACGGTCAGTCGGATTCTATCGAACAAATTACGCATTCAATCTGTACGTTGGAATTTATCCCTCACCGCGATTTGTACGATTGGTGCATCGATAAACTGGAGATTTTTCCCTCAAAACAATACGAGTTTGCGCGCCTCAACTTGACTTACACCGTCATGAGTAAGCGCAAATTGTTACAACTTGTCAACGAAGGGCACGTGACGGGCTGGGACGACCCACGGATGCCAACCATTTCGGGGCTTCGCCGTCGTGGCTATACGCCTGAGTCAATCCGTGAGTTTTGCGACCGCATTGGTATCGCTCGCCGCGACAACCTTATTGACGTGAGTTTGTTGGAGTTTTGCGTTCGCGAACACCTCAACAAAATCGCGCAGCGCCGCATGGTAGTGCTCGACCCGCTCAAAGTGGTCATTACCAACTTCCCCGAAGATACGGTTGAACTTTGCTTGAGCGAAAACAACCCCGAAGACCCCAACGGCGGAATGCGCGAAGTGCCATTTAGCCGTGAGGTTTATATTGAGCGGGAAGACTTTATGGAAAATCCGCCGAAAAAATTCTTCCGTTTGGCCGTAGGACAAATGGTGCGTTTGAAGAGTGCGTACATCATTCGTTGCGACGAAGCAATCAAAGACGAAGCGGGCAATATCATCGAGTTACGTTGTTCATACCTCGAAAACAGCAAGAGTGGGAATGATACCTCAGGCATCAACGTCAAAGGAACGCTCCATTGGGTGTCGGTTTCGGAGGCGTTGCCGATTGAAATTCGCCAGTACGACCGTCTCTTCAAGGTTGAAGATTTAGCGTCGGCGGAAGGAGATTTCAAAGACCACATCAATCCAAATTCGTTGGAGGTGCTTACGGGCTACGCCGAGCCATCGCTCAAAGAAGCGACGGTTGACACCAAAATCCAGTTTGTTCGCAAAGGCTATTTCTGTTTAGATACCGACGCTACACCCGATAAACTCATCTTCAACCGCACAGTTGGACTGAAAGATACGTGGGGAAAAGTAGCAGGGAAATAATTTTCTGAAGTTTTGATAGAAAAACGGCATTGTAGCTTTAGAAGTTGCAGTGCCGTTTTTTGTGGTTAAATTGCAAAGGAATGTTTTGGAAAAGGCACCAACTGAGCTATGAAGAAAATCTTGTTAGTGGAAGACGAAGTCAATGTAGTCAGCTTTATAAAAAAAGGCTTGACCGAGGAGGATTTTGAAGTATCGGTGGCTTTAGACGGTAATTCGGGGGTTCAGATGGCCTTGAGCAGCGACTATGATTTGATTATTCTTGACATTATGCTTCCCGACAAAAACGGTATTGAGGTTTGCAAAGAGCTGCGCAACAACCAGATTCAGGTACCGATATTGTTTTTGACGGCTCTCAATACCGCCGATAATATTGCTTTGGGGCTTAATTCGGGGGCAGATGATTATTTGGCCAAACCCTTCAAGTTCATCGAGTTGGTTGCTCGTATCAAAGCACTTTTACGTCGAGCTAGTCAAGGAGGAGGCGAGGCCAAGGCAAAAGAAAATGTGTATGTGGTGGCCAATTTGAAAGTGGACGATGACTCCAAGACCGTAGAACGAAATGGGGAACTTATTTCCCTCACTGCTACCGAATATCGGCTGCTGGTCACCTTGCTAAAAAACAAAGGAAAAGTGCTTTCGAGGGTGGACTTGCTGGAGAGCGCGTGGGACATCAATTTTAACCTAGCCACGAATGTCGTGGATGTTTACATCAATTATTTGAGAAAAAAACTTGATTCGGCCTATGAACCCAAGCTCATTCATACCGTGATTGGCATGGGCTATGTGTTAAGAGAAGCATGAAAACCCAACTGAAAATAGCGCTTTTCCTGATTTTTACCAACAGCCTGATGCTGCTTCTGTTTGGGGGAAGTATCTATTACTTTTTGTATAATTATTCCTACACTGATTTTTACAAACGACTAGAAACGCGGGCGACGATTGCGGCGAAGTACAATTTTGATGCTGATAAAATCAATGCCGAGCCGTTTAAAATTATCCGTAAAGAACACCTTGAAAAGCTGTCGGCCGAAAAAGAGTACCTGTATAGGGTCGAAAATAATAATGATTTAGCTGAAATGGCGCAAAAATCAGAACTCCCAATGGCGTTTTTGAAGGAGATTTTGAACAAAGGGAAAGCCACGCGTCAGATGGACGAAACCTTTTTTACGGGAATTCGGCACGAGAGCAAGAATCAAACGCACATTGTGGTGGTATCCGCCAAAAACTACTACGCTTCCAATCACTTGTTGTTTATGCGCAATGTGATTTTACTTGGTGTGCTTCTTATTGCACTGATAACCACCTATTTGTCTTTTTTCTTCTCAAGGCGAATTTTCGATCCAATTAAGCACATCACCGATCGGGTGAAACAAATAAGCAAGGATAATATTCATTTGCGCATTGAAGAGAAAAAAAATGATGCCGAAATTAGCCAATTGATTTCTACGTTCAATGACCTACTGAATCGGCTTGAGACTTCGTTTGAAACCCAAAACAATTTTGTTAGCAATGCCTCGCACGAATTTGGTACGCCACTCACGTCTATCATGGGAGAAGCCGAAGTGATGCTCATGAAACAGCGTTCACCCGAGGAATACCAGCAGTCGCTGATGAGTATTTTGGGGCAAGCCGAGCGCCTGAACCAAATCACGCAAACGCTGTTGTATTTGGCCCAAACGGGTTATACCAACAAGCGGGTTAATTTTGAAATTTTACGAACCGACGACCTGATTTGGCAAGTCAAGGAGATGATTGATAAGCTCAATCCTAAGAATAATATCCAAGTTGACTTTAGCCTGTTGCCTGAGAATCCCAAAAAATTGAAAGTGATGGGCAACCGCCAGCTGCTTTCTCTGGCTTTTACCAATATATTAACAAACGCTTGTAAGTACTCCAACAATAAGCCCGTTGTGGTCACGATTGCCTCCAGCGATGACCAAGTTTTTTTGGCATTTACGGACCACGGGATTGGGATTCCCGAGTCAGAACTTCCGTTTATTTATGACCCGTTTTTTAGGGCTTCCAACACCCGAAACTTTGAAGGCTATGGGATCGGATTGCCTTTGACCCGTAATATTATTAAAATTCATAACGGCCAATTGCAGCTTTCTTCGGTCGTAAATGAAGGGACGACGGTTCAAATTAGGATTCCTTTGGCAAAAATTCCGTAAAAAAATCATTTCTTATCGAATTCTAATCTGCTTCTTAAATCATTCTTAGTCGGGGGTAGCACCTTTGCATTGGTTTTAAAAACGACTAAGCGCATGGAAAGAACAATATTAGTGCCGATAGATTTTAAAGTTGAGTCGCTAAATGCCCTCAGATTGGCATTGAATACCATCAATGCGGGAAAAGTAAACGTGGTGTTGATGTATGCCAAAATTCCTACAGATTCTATCTCGGATTTTTTGTTTTATTCGCCAGACGAAATGGTGGATAGCCTGATGACGACCGAATTTGAAGAAGCAATTGCCATTCTTAAAAATAGATACGAGTCTCTTTTGGGAAGTATTAGTGTCGAACTTTTTCATGGATACAGTGCCAATGCCTTGAGCAATTTCCTAGAGGCACGCAACATTGATAAAATCTATTTTTCCAAAAACTATAAATTAAAACCTGGCAAAAAAGGTTTTGACCCTACTCCATTATTGAAAAAATCAAGGGTGTCTTACCAAGAGGTAGGCGGGGAAAGCGTTGTGGCTGAACGAAAAACCTTGAGCACCCTTTTTAACTATTTCGGACTTGAAATAGCTAATCATTGATTCAGACTTACATATAGATTGACCCACGCGTGATTCGATCGGCATTTTTACACTTTGGTAGAAATGCCGATTTTTCTTTCAAATTGCCATTTTTCGCATTCTTGGGCGCCAAGGTTACGTTTGAAACGCGCCAAACTGGTTTTGGGTTGGCCAGCGGCGTCAACTGAGATGCCCAAATCTAAAATAGTTACACCTTCTTGCTGGGAAAATTCGTACAAACCTTTGGTTAATAACACCGAAGGGCTGTACTGTCGATAGGCCAGGTTGTCGGCGGGGCAGAAGTGATAGAGTACATTTTTTCCAACGCGGACGGTTAGCCCTAATGAGGCAATTTCTTCGCCATTTTTGACACAAAATACCCGAAAAATTTCAGGAAAAACGGTCAACCAAAGCCGCAATTGCTCTTCACGAAAAGAAAGCGAATAGCCGAGTCGTTGGCGGTTATGGGCAATAAATTGATACACTTGTTCGGCACTGGGAGATACCCATTCTTCAAACCGAAAATCTGCTTGCAGGCACTTGCGTAATCGCCGCCGTTCGGAGGCGTGAAGGGCTGTCTCAAACGGCTGCGAGGTTACCGAAATGTAGTGATTGATAGAGGACTGGCTTAGCTGAAAACCGTGCCGTACCAACCCGCGTTTGATAAATGAACTACGGGCAGGATGATAACAGCTGGGATAATGACGAATCGACAACGACTTGATGCCTTGCGATACGGCAAACGATTCAATGGAGTTTAACCAAACACTAAAATCGGCATGACTGACAACTTCGGCTACTTCAAACGACCCAAACGATGCCCGTAGTGGGCTGACTCCTTGCTGATTTTGAACAAAAAGATGAAAAAAACCGTAGAGTTCTTGCTGCGTTTCGGCATCGGTGAGCACAAAAGTATAAACTTGCTCGGCTTGCTGGTGAACCACGTGCAAGGGCGTATTGAAGAGCCAAGGCGACCAACGACCCCGAAAACGGGTAAGTGCAGCGGGGTCATTGTCGAACACCAACGAAGAAAAAGCCCGCTGAATAGCGGCCTGAACCTTATTTTTTGGAAGAAGGTGTGTCATTCGTTCGTGTGTTGTCGGGCAAAGATACAAAAACCGCTAACTTTGTAGCATGATTTCGATTACCAACCTCTCGTATTATCTCGGCGACCGTGCTTTGTACGAAAACGCCTCGCTTCATATCAAGCCCAAAGATAAAATTGGCCTTATTGGTCTGAACGGAACAGGGAAGTCCACCCTGCTGCATTTGATTGTGGGTAACTACCAGCCCGATGCAGGAAATATCTCAAAAGCAGGTGGTTGTACCATTGGGTTTTTGAACCAAGATTTGCTCTCTTACCAAAGTGATGAGCCTATTTTGACGGTAGCTTTGCAAGCGTTTGAGCGTCAATTGGTGCTTCAACGCCAAATTGATGAAGTACTTCATCAGATGGAAACCAACTACGAAGATAAGCTGGTGGACCGACTTGCGCGTTTGCAAGAAGAGTTTGAGGCATTGGACGGCTATACCATTCAGTCGAAAGCCGAAGAAATTTTGGAAGGACTTGGTTTTTCGACAAGTGACCTACAAAAACCGCTACGGCAGTTTTCGGGAGGTTGGCGAATGCGCGTGATGTTGGCCAAGTTGCTGTTACAAAAACCTTCTTTGCTCATGCTCGATGAGCCTACCAACCACTTGGACTTGCCTTCGATTCAGTGGGTGGAAAAGTACGTTCAGAGCTACGAAAATGCGGTGATTGTGGTCTCGCACGACCGTGAGTTTTTGGACAATGTCTGCGATACAATGGTGGAAGTAAGCAACCAAAAGTTAAACTATTACGGCGGGAACTATTCGTTTTATCTCGAAGAAAAAGCCCTTCGTAACGAGATTCAAAAAGGGGCTTACGAAAACCAACAGGCTAAAATCCGCCAAACGGAGCGCTTTATTGAGCGTTTTAAGGCCAAAGCAACCAAAGCAAAGCAAGCACAAAGCCGCGCTAAAATGCTGGATCGAATGGATCGGGTAGAGGCTGTAGTGGATGAAAATGCCAAAGTGCATTTCCGTTTTCAATTTACGACCCAGCCAGGCCGCCATGTGCTTCAGCTGGAGGATGTATCGAAGGCGTACGGTGAAAAGGAAATTCTGAAACATACCAATATTACGATGGAGCGCGGCGACAAAATTGCGCTTATCGGAGCCAATGGTAAGGGAAAATCCACGTTATTGAGGGTCATTGCAGGCACCGAGCCTGTCGAAGGCGAGCGACGATTGGGGCATAATGTGCTCTTTACCTTTTATGCCCAGCACCAGTTGGAGTCGCTTAACATAGAACATACGATTTTAGAAGAATTAAAATACGCGAACCCAACCAAAACTGAAACCGAATGTCGGACGATTTTGGGGTGCTTCTTGTTTACGGGCGACGATGTTTTTAAGAAAATTAAGGTGTTATCGGGAGGAGAAAAGTCGCGGGTTGCGTTGGCAAAAGTGTTGGTGTCTCAAGCCAATTTCTTGTTGCTCGATGAGCCTACCAACCACTTGGACATGCAGTCGGTGAATATCCTCATTCAGGCGCTTCGTCAGTACGAGGGGTCGTTTGTGGTGGTTTCTCACGACCGTTTCTTTGTAGAAGCCATTGCGGAGAAAATTTGGTACATCGAAGAAAAAGAAGTGAAAGAATACCCTGGTACGTACCAAGAGTACGAGTGGTGGCAAGAAGAACGCCAAGAGGAAGCGGTAGCAGCCCCTGCGGAGACGGTGGTAGCGCCGACACGCTCGGCGCCTGCTCCAGCGAAGAATACGTCTTCGGGTTCGTCGCACCAGCAAAAGACGCTTCAGAAAAAAATCACTCAACTCGAACAAGAAATCGACGAGTTGGAAAAACGCAAAAAAGAAGCGGAAGCGCAATTGGCTGACACTGCCATTTACAGTGATGCGACGAAATTGGCCGAAGCGAATAAAAAATACACCGAAGTCCAGCAAAAAATTGCGGCTACCACCGACGCCTGGGAAAATGCCATGATGGAAATGGAGGAATTGGGGTAGTTAAAACAAAGCCCCTCCAAGTTTCCAAAACTTGGAGGGGCTCATCTCAGCATATACTCGTCGTTTCGTCGGGTTTTGAGAAACCCTCATCACTTCGTGAGCAACCCTTTTCACTTTTTCGGGTTTTGAGAAACCCTCACCACAACCCTCAGCACGGCACGATTAATTCTTCATTCGAGATAGTTTCTCATAATCGAGTACCGTAATCAGACTTCCCTTCATTTCGAGGAGATGTTCGTCCTTAAAATCGGAGAGCGTACGGATGACCGTTTCGGTGGCGGTACCCACGATACTCGCTAAATCTTCGCGGGTGATGGCAATGGCAAAAGGCTTTGTTTTATCTTCTTGGTAGCGATTGGCCAGCATTATCAGCGCTTCGGCTACGCGTTTTCGTACGGAGTTGTAGGCAAGTTTCAGCAATCGTTCTTCTCGTTCGCGCACTTCATTGGAAAGCATTTTGATGAACTTCGTGGCTACGTCGCGGTTGTTGTAGAGAAGGCTATTAAACTCATCTTTGGGAATGATAACCACCTCGCTGTCTTGCAGCGACACGGCCGATTCTTGGTAGGGGGTGTTTTCCAATAAATCTAAATATCCAAAAAAATCGCCAGGCTTGTGAAGCTCTACAATGTATTCTTTCCCAAACTCATTGGTCTTTGAGTTTTTGATTTTTCCGCTTTTTAAGAAATAAACGGCATTGGGATAACTTCCTTCCGAATACACCGTTTCGCGCTTTTTATAGAGCTTCGTTTTTTTGTTTTCTGACAGTTTTTTGAGCGATTCAAACGATTTTACTTCGTTCAAAAATTGCGTTAGCCCTTCCTCCGTTCGTGAATACTCTGTTTTGAGCAAATCGTTTTTGCGTAAGCGCGTTTCGACCGCACTCAACAACTCTACGTCGTCGTAAGGTTTGGTCAAATAATCGTCTGCCCCAAGGGTCATTCCTTTGCGGTAATCGGCTTTTTCAGCTTTGGCCGTTAAGAAAATAAAAGGAATACTCGCCGTTTCAGCTTCTTTACTGAGCAAATGCAACACCCCGTAGCCGTCGAGTTCGGGCATCATGATGTCACAAATAATCAGGTCGGGCTGCTGTTCTTGAGCGATTTTGATGCCTTTCTTACCGTTTTCAGCCGTCAGTACATTGTAGTGTGCTAACTCCAAAATTTCGGTCGTGTTTTCCCGCATATCGGGATTGTCTTCTATCAGTAGAATGGTCTTCATGTGGCTAACAATTCGGAAGGTCGAGAGAGACCGTCGTGCCTTGATTCAGTTGACTCGTAAGTTGAATTTCGCCTTGCATCAACTGAATGTATTTTTTTACAATGTTTAACCCAAGGCCAGTTCCTTGTATCGTCCCAGAGTTGTGCGCGCGGAAAAAGCGGTCAAACACATACGCTTGGTCTTGTTCGGGAATCCCAATGCCTTGGTCTTGTACTTCAAAGCGAACGGTTTTTTCTTTTTTAGATGAACGTAAGAAAATCTGCTTGCCCGCGTCCGAATATTTGGAGGCGTTTGAAAGCAAATTGATGAGTACATTTTTGAGTAAATGACGGTCGATACACACCTCAGAATCACCTTCGTGGGTGTATATAATCTGCTGGTTTTCTTTACAAACCGATTTGAGTTCGTCCACCAATTCTTTGCAAAAATCAGTAACAGGAAACACAATCGGCACGTTGCGGATTTGTCCTTCTTCGAGTTTGCCGAGCGACAAAAAGTCGTTCAGAATTTCGGTGAGATTCGTAACGGTCGATTTGATTCGTTGAACGTGTTTTTGACGTTTTTCGTCTTCTTCGGCGTGCGTATAACGTCCAATCAACGACGCAGATGACAGGATGGTCGCCAACGGCGTACGGAATTCGTGCGAGGCAATCGTCACAAATTTCGTCTTCATGTCATTCAATTGACGCTCTTTCTCCAGCGCCCGCATCACTTCCTGTTTCGACTGCTCAATCTCCTCTAGCGCATGAGCCAGCTCACGGGTGCGTTGCTGCACGCGCTCTTCCAAGTCGGCGTTGAGGCTTTGGATTTGGCGGTGTGCTTCGAGCAGTGCCTCCTCTTGTTTTTTGCGCAGCGAAATGTCGATAATAAAGCTTACAATGTATTCGCCATCGCTGGTGGCAAACGGACTTAAACTGATTTCGACAGGAAACTCCGAATTATCTTTACGCTTGGCATTGAGATCTAAGTTTCTCCCCATGTTCCTTGCCTTGGGATGCTGAGAGTAATTCATGCGGTGATCTACGTGATTGCGGGCATATCGTTGAGGAATAAGGATTTCTATTTTCTTACCAATCAACTCGTCTTCGTCGTAGCCAAATAACTCTTCGGCTTTGGGGTTGACCAACTGTATAGCTCCCCACGAATCCACGACAATAATTCCCTCCGTTGCACTTTTAAAGAGTGCATCTAACATTTCGACGTGTCTTCTCATCGCTTGGGTTTGCTGAATGAATATTTCTAACATACCAAATACGGAGGTTACGGTGATTTTTCCAAAAGAATTTTAAAATGTTTGGCTAAAAATGGCTGTTTGTGGTATATCGCCCCACAAACGCGCATCAAACGCCATACTAATATTACGAATAAAAGAGCGGCCTTCGGGCGTCACTTTGAGGTGATAGGGCTCGATGCTGACAAGGCCATCTTTTTCGGGCTCTTCTAGCCGAGCGAGCGCTTCGTACAATGCTTGGCATTGGTCTTTGGCATCGAACCAAGTGGTTTCAAAATGACACATCAACTGCAAAATATGGCGTCGTAGAATCAAATCCTCCCGCGTCAGAACGTGGCCTCTGAAAATCGGTAACTCGTTTGCGTTGAGGCGTTCGTAGTATTTCTCGACCGTTTTTTCGTTTTGACCGTACCCCCACCAACAATCGCCGATGGCCGATACGCCCAAGCCAACCAGCAAACGCGTCTGGGTGGTGGTATAGCCCATAAAATTGCGGTGGAGTTTTTTATGCTCAAGGGCCTGATAAAGCGTATCGGTTTTGAGTGAAAAGTGATCCATCCCGATGTCGTGATACCCCACAGACTCTAAGGCATTACGACAGGCTTCATAAATCGCTAATTTTTTGGCGGCATCTGGCAAATCGGCCTCGGTAAATTTACGTTGACCTGGTTTTACCCAAGGCACGTGGGCGTAGCTGTAAAGCGCAATGCGGTCGGGGCGAAGCTGAATCACGTCTCCGATGGTTTGGGTCATTCCCTCCACCTGTTGTTGGGGCAATCCGTACACCAAATCATAGTTAACCGACGTGTATCCAATTTCGCGCGCCTTTTCTGTTACGTGTTTTACTTGTTGGTACGTTTGAGGGCGATTGATGAGGTCAAGAATAACGGGATTGAAATCTTGCACCCCAATGCTAATTCGACGAAAACCTAGTTCAAACAACGTTTGGAGGTGCGCATCGGTGGTACTAGCTGGGTGTGCTTCAAACCCAAATTCGTGCTCAGGATGGATGTCGGCTTTTTCAAACAAACCCGTAATCAACGTTCGGAGATTTTCAGGGCTAAAAAACGTGGGCGTTCCACCACCTAAGTGCAACTCACGGATTTGGGGGCGATTGGGTAGAAAATCGAGATAAAGTTGCCATTCTTTCAAGACGGCCGCAATGTACGGTTGTTCTACTTTGTGATTGACCGTAATGCGGGTATTGCAGCCACAGTAGGTGCATAAACTTTCGCAGTACGGCAAGTGAATATAGAGGCTAATGCCCTCGGACGTATTGCTGATTTCAAATATATCTTTTACCAAGTCTTTCCAACGAGTTTCGGTAAGTGGGGTTTTATCCCAATAAGGCACTGTTGGGTAACTGGTGTAGCGAGGCCCAGGCACGTTGTATTTCTGAAGTAGTTGCGTGTTCATGGTAAATAGGTGTTTTACCAAAAATGCACCCTATTGGAAAAGTAAAATATGACATTGGTCAGGCTGATTGGAAAAATGTCAATGATTGTTTTTATTAAAATATAAGAAAAAGCCTTCAATCGTTTCACCGAAACGATTGAAGATTAGCCTCGGAGAGGCATAACGTTTGTAGTAAAAGATATGAAAACAACCCTATCTCCCCCCATGACAAATAGGAATCTCCCGATTTTCTAAGCCCAAAATGGGCCAGCCTGTTACTTCTAAGCCACGGAGAATGAGCACGATGGCAACAACAGCCACAAAAGCGGGCATCCATTGGCGAGCACGGCTGCGGAGAGAAGTAGAAAAAAGGTTTTTTACAAATGCCACGGCACTCATAGCGGGAAGGGTGCCAAGTCCAAAGGTCGCCATAAAAAGTGCCCCGTTAGTAGGGCCTCCCGTGGCTACGGAGCTAATGAGTGCCATATAGACCAGCCCGCAGGGCAAAAGCCCATTGAGCGTACCGAGCATAAAAAGGGAGCTAAAACTGCGTTGGTGCAGGAGTGTTCCTAGTTGTTTTTTTATCCATTGTACCCCTTTTTGAAGAAAAGAAGGCGTCCCGAGCTGGTCGAGCCAATGGGAAGAGTACGCCACGGCAGCCAGCATAATTACTCCCGTACCAATCGACAAACTACGCTGGAGTCCTGCCAGATTGAGCGCATTACCAACAAAACCGAGCAAAAAACCGAGGAGGGCGTAAGTAGTAGCTCGACCCAGGTTATACAGTACTATTCCGCCCAATTTTCCCCATTTTGAGCGTTGATGTACGGGGAGTGCCAGTGCAATCGGCCCACACATCCCCACGCAGTGTAGGCTGCTCATTAGTCCGAGGGAAAAAGCTAAGTAAAACATGGTTTTGAATGTCGAGATTATGTGTGGAGGGTTTCTCAAAACCCGACGTTGACGAGCTGTTTCGTGCTGAGGGTTGTGAGCAACCCTTGCCACCTTTAAATATTGAGTGTTTCTTCGTTCCAGTATCCGATGCCGTTGGCTTGCCAGTCGATTTGGAGCTGGTAGCGACCCGTATGAATTGATTGACTCGGAATAAACTGCGTACCGTCGGTTCCAACTTGAATAGGCACCGACCTGTCTTTTCGATTGTCGGCGGGGCAATAGAGGTTGATTTTTCCGCTAATGCCCTTTAATTCAGTGGGGTAATGGATACGAATGCCCGCATCCGTTACTTCCCACGATAGGGGAGTAGCTAGTTGTTTGGCGCGGTTGATTTTATCAATCTTGCCTTGAAATTGTACTTCTTCCTCGTAATAATTGTCGGTGACGAGGTCAATTTTTTGGACGATGCTCATCCCGACCATCGCTAGTATCATTAAGACAAATAAGCCATAAAAAGCCCAGATGCCTGTTCCCCAAGATAGTTTCATAATTGTAATGTTTATTCTTCTGGTGCAATGAAGGTTGTTTTAAATTCTTCCAATTGTTTGCCGTTGGCGTAAATTCCCAAGGAAACATCGGTGCGGCGTTTGGAGATTTCCGATTTTGGAATCGTAATAAATACCGAACCTTCGACCATTCCAGCGGCTTCGAGGTTGAGATTAGGAATTCCCGCAAATTTTAAGGTGCCTTTGGGGAACAATAACTTCATCTCAGGCTGGATGGGGTGATTGGTTTTATTGAACAATTTGAAGGTATAAAGATTGCTAATGGTACCGTCGGGGTTTTCGATGAATCGAGAACCTGGAGCGCGCAAAAGCGTTGTTTCCGTGTCGTTTCGGGTAAAAATAGCGTAACCCAGACCCACCCAAAGCGCCGTCAATACAACCGCATAGGCAATGGTACGGGTAGTGATGAGTTTGCTTTTACCCGAAGAAATATTGTTTTCAGAATCGAAGCGAATCAAGCCTTTGGGGAGATTCACTTTTTCCATAATGTTGTCGCAAGCATCGATACAGGCCGTGCAGTTGACGCACTCCATTTGGGTACCATTGCGGATGTCGATACCCGTTGGGCATACGTTGACACACTGAAAACAGTTAATGCAATCGCCAGCGGTACGTTCGGCACCTTTACGGAGTTTTTCACGTGGCTCGCCACGTTTATAATCATAGGCAATCACGACCGAGTTTTTGTCAAGCAACACCCCTTGCAAGCGTCCGTAAGGACAGACAACGGTACAAGCTTGGTCGCGTAGCCAGGCAAAATTCCAGAAGAAAACCATGGTGAAAGCGCAGATGCCCAAAAACAGAGTCAAGTGGTCCGCGATTGGCTCCAAGATGATGCGTTCGAGGCGGTCAATCCCTACAAAGTAGCTTAATAGCAGATTGGCAATGGCAAATGACAATGCCATGAAAATAACCGCTTTGAGGGCTCTTTTGGTGATTTTTTCGCTGTTCCAAGGTGCTTTGGCGAGGGCACGCTGGGCTTTCCAGTCGCCTTCGATGAGGTATTCGATTTTACGGAAAACCATTTCCATAAAAACCGTTTGCGGACAAGCCCATCCGCACCAAACCCGCCCAAAAACGGTGGTAAAAAGAACAATAAAGACAAAGAAAGAAATCATCATTAGCCCAAAAAGCCAATAGTCTTGGGGGCCAATGAAAATTCCGAAAACGATAAACTTACGCTCGAGTATGTTGAACAAGAAGAGGGGTTGGCCATTTACTTTGATAAACGGCAAGGCAAACATCACAGTGAGCTGGAAGATGGTGAACCAAACGCGGCGGTTGTGCCATTTTCCAGTTGGTTTTTGAGGGTAAAACCAATTTCTTTTCCCAGTGGTGTCATCGACCGCCGCAAAACTATCGCGGAACGATTCGTCGAAGTCGGGGTGTGTATCGAGGGGTTGCATGATGAGAATGTAATTAGGAGTGTCGAGTGTAGAATGCAGAGTATCAAGTGAAAATTAATTCGATATTCTGCATTCTACACTCGACATTTACTTAACAGCTACAGTACTATCCGCCGCTGCGGTAGTTTCGGTATAAATTTCTCCTTGAGGAGCTTTCGGGTTCGCGGGCTTTGTGCCTTTGATGGAGATGATGTAACTAGCAACTTGTTGCATTTTGAGTGGGTTCAATTGTTTTTCCCACGAAATCATCCCTTTTTCGGGTACACCGTATTTGATGGTTTTGAAGACATTCTTGATACCGCCTCCGTGGAGCCAGTATTCGTCGGTAAGGTTGGGGCCTACAGTTCCACCACCATCGGCAGCGTGACAAGCGGCGCAGTTGGCCGTAAAAATGGCTTTACCTTCCTCAATTGCTTTGGCATCGGAGGCCAACGTAACGGTATTTTCGTTGATTTTGGCCGCTGCTTTTTCAAGGAACGCGGTTTTCTTCGCTTCTACCACTTGGCTTTCCTTTTCGAGTTCGGCCATCGGTAAATCTCCCCAACCTGCCATGTGATAGATAATGAGGTAAATCACGGCAAATACAATCGTACCTTGGAACAAGAACGCCAACCAAGGTGGCATACGGTTGTCGAGTTCGTGGATGCCGTCGTAGTCGTGACCTTTGATAAGGATGCGTTGTTCGTCGGCGAGTTTTACGCCAAAACCCGTCCAACGTTGCCACCAGCGATCACTGAAAATCGGCGCAGATTCACCGCGTAAATCTTCTTTTACTTCTGCATCTCCCTGAGGAGCGGAGATTTTACGGAGAAGCATCATCACTTGCACTAAGAGCACGAGCACGGCCAAAATGACCACAACCAGCAACATGATGATGAGGTAGTTGACCAGTTCTTTGTTGCCTGCTTTGGGGGCTTCGGCGGCTTGGGCAAACACCATTGACGAAACTAAAAGTAACGCAAGAGTTGCAAGTCCACGGCGAACGGTGCCGTCTTCGAGGGGCAATTGGCTTATTTTTTGGACGGTTTTCTTGTCAAGTTTTACAAGGTACCATACCAATCCTACAAAAACGGCCGCAAAAATCAGTAGTCCGATGAGCGGATAGATCGCCACTCCGTCAATCGCCTGGAGATAGTTTCTGAATTTCATGATTTTTATTGTTTTTTGATGTCAGTACCTAAGCGTTGCAAGTAGGCAATGAGCGCAATGATTTCTTTGTCAGCTTTGGCTTTGATACCGTCTTTTTTGAGACTTGCCACGATGCCATCGGCTTGTTTTTGAGCGTCGGCAATGGCTTGGTCTTCAAACCCGTCTTCGTAAGGCACACCGAGGGTACGCATGGCACTGATTTTGGCGGGAGTGGTGCTCAAATCAAGCGCATCCTCAAGCAACCAAGGGTACTTAGGCATGATAGAGCCAGGCGACATGCTCGTTGGGTCTTCCATGTGGTTGTAGTGCCATGAGTCTGGGTATTTTGCCCCCACTCGGTGCAAATCGGGTCCTGTACGTTTTGAACCCCACTGGAATGGGTGGTCATAGACAAACTCACCTGCTTTTGAGTATTCACCATAACGTTCGGTTTCGGAACGGAACGGACGAACCATCTGAGAGTGACACGTATAGCAACCTTCACGGACGTAAATATCGCGACCTTGGAGTTCGAGGGCAGTGTAAGGTTGCACGCTTTCGATGGTTGGTACGTTGGATTCTACCATGAAAGTAGGCACAAGTTCAATGACACCCCCGATGATAACAGCTACCAACGAAATAACGGTAAAGAACACAGGTTTACGTTCAAAAATACGGCTGTGCCAGAATTCGTTGGCGGGAGGATTCCAGATAGATTTGAGCGAAGCCGCACGTGCTGTCTCGTTGGCGATAAGTTTTCCACTAAGGGCCGTCATGGCTAAGTTGTACGTACCGACCAAGAAACCGACCAAGAACAAAGTACCACCCACACCACGTAAGATATAGAAAGGCACAAGCTGCGTAACGGTTTCGAGGAAGTTCGGGTATTTCAAGAAACCTTCTTCGGTAAATTCTTTCCACATCGACGATTGTGTCCAACCTGCCCAGTACATCGGTACGGCGTAGAAAATGATACCTAATGTGCCAATCCAGAAGTGAAAATTGGCCAATTTTTGAGAGAACAACGGACGTCCGTACAAACGTGGGAACAACCAGTACATGATGGCAAAGGTCATAAAACCGTTCCAGCCAAGCGCTCCTACGTGAACGTGTGCTACAATCCAGTCGGTATAGTGGGCAATGGCGTTTACGTTTTTCAACGAAAGCATAGGGCCTTCAAAGGTGGCCATCCCGTAGGCGGTTACCCCTACTACCATGAATTTCAAAACCACATCCTCACGAACTTTATCCCAAGCACCACGGAGTGTAAACAAACCATTAATCATACCACCCCACGAAGGAGCAATCAACATTACGGAGAACACCGTACCCAACGATTGTGCCCAGTCAGGCAAAGACGTATAAAGTAAGTGGTGAGGGCCTGCCCAGATGTATAAGAAAATCAGCGACCAAAAGTGAACAATTGACAATCGGTACGAATAGATAGGGCGGTTAGCCGCTTTTGGCAAAAAGTAGTACATCAAGCCCAAATAAGGAGTTGTTAGGAAGAATGCCACCGCATTGTGACCGTACCACCATTGTACCAAAGCATCTTGCACCCCAGCGTACCAAGAATAACTTTTAGTAAGAGAAATCGGAAGTTCAACGCTGTTGACCACGTGCAACATCGCCACTGTGACAAACGAAGCCAAGTAAAACCAAACCGCAGCATAAATGTGCTGTACACGGCGGTTGACCATGGTCATGACGAGGTTGAGAAGCGCGGCTACCCATACCACCGCAATGGCAATGTCAATCGGCCATTCGAGTTCGGCGTATTCTTTTCCTGTGGTAAGTCCTAAAGGCAGTGTAATGGCGGCGGCTACGATGATGAGTTGCCAGCCCCAGAAGTTGATGTTGGACAACAACTTACTGTACATTGGCGTGCGGAGTACCCGTGGTGCCGAATAATAAAGCCCCATAAAGAAACCGTTACCGACAAAAGCAAAAATGACGGCGTTGGTGTGAAGGGGACGTAACCTACCAAACGTAGTGTAGGGAATATCGAGGTTGAGGGCAGGAAATGCTAACTGAAACGCGATAAGTACGCCCACCAGCATTCCGACGATCCCAAACACGATAGAAGCAATGGCGAAATTCCGTACGATGGTGTTATCATACTGAAACTCTTCCATGTCAACGGTTGAGGTTGTTTTGGAAATTGGTTCCATGTTGAATTTGAGGAGTTTATGATTAAAAAGGATGAACTATTTTTCGTTGTCGTCGAATAAAATCCGAATCGAAGGAGTGTAATCGTCGTCGTATTGTCCTTGGCGTACCGACCATACAAAGGCGATTAAGAAGCCGCCTGCGACAAACAGACTGATGCAGAGCAGGATGATGAGAGCACTCATAGACGTGTGTATGTTTGAGAATGTTGAAATTGGACCAGCTTGTTAGGACTGACGACTCCCAAAAGTAGGTTTGGAGGGGCGGGATTAAGATGAGGGAAGTCAGTCCTCAAAACTGACTTTGGTCAGTTTTAGTAGATCTGTGTACCTTTGCCGAACTATCTTCGTGGATTAATGAATATCTTATTTTTTAAACTGACCATTATTCCGTTGGTCATTGGACTGATTACGCTGATTAGCCGTAAGTGGGGGAATCGGGTAGGAGGGGTGGTTGGGAGTATGCCTTGGGTAGCGGGGCCTATCTTGGTGTTTTTTATTTTGGAGCAAGGCAAAGACTTTGGCATACGCTCTATTCCAGGCATTTTGATGGGAATCATTGCGCTGGTGAGTTTTTGTTACTGCTATGCGTTGTTTTCCAAACGGATGAAGTGGTTACCAACGTTGCTACTTTCGTACGTGGCTTTTGCCCTCACTGCTCTCGTGTTGGATGCAATTCCGCTGATAATTTGGGGGATTTACGGCTTGGCTTTGGTCGTGATTACGATTGCCTTGTATTATTTTCCTCGTCCTTTAGTAGGACAAGCGGCTCCTTCCCGAGCGAAGCCACCGAAGTATGATTTATTGTTTCGGATGTTGGTCGCGACCCTTTTTGTGTTGACCATCACGGGGCTGGCGGCTATTTTGGGGCCTAGCTGGAGTGGTGTCCTGACGCCTTTTCCTATCCTGACCTCTATTTTGGCCATTTTTAACCATTATTTACAAGGCAGTACGGCGGCAATAACGGTCTTGCGAGGCATTATGATTGGCCTCGTTGGCTTTACGACGTTCTTGTTTTTGCAGGCGTTTTTGCTCCACGAGTTTTCGGTCGTGGTAGCGTTTCTGATAGCGCTGGTGGTCAATGCCGTGATTAACCTAGTTTCGAGCCGTATGTGGGGGTAGTTAGGGAAAGAGAGATTTTGCTACGTTGGTTTTACTAATTTTAGACCAAACTCCACTAAATGGTCAAAATCGCCATCGGTTGTATGTAGTTCCATATCCAGATAGATAGCGATGGCTGCTATCCATAAGTCATTTTTGCCCATATTGCGAGCTGACAGCCCTTTTGGCAAGCGCTGATTTTGTAATTTATCCTGACTATAGGCATCTACTTCTGCATAAATACGAGTAATTTCTCGATTGAGGTCAGCAATAGGGTAATTATCAAGAAGGTGTTCGAGGAATTTAACTTTTTGATAGCCCCAATCCGCTTTGAGGGCAAAGGCTTCTAATTCGCCTACAACAACAATTGGGATAACCGCACGAGTAGGTAGGGGTTTGTTGAGGCGTATATGCTTGATAATCAAATTGGTATCAAAAATCATTGGTCGTTATCAAGCATTTTTTCCATGTCTTTCCATTCGGCTTCAGAGAACCCTAAATTGGGCATAGGTAGAGGCTGCTTAGAGGCTACTAAATCAAAAAAAAGTTCCGTGCCAACGGCTTTAATGATGGCGGGATCATAGACATTGCTTTGCCCTTTCTTCATCTTAGGCACTCTAACCCCATTCACTATAAAAGCGTCGGGCGTCTCAGTTATTTTGTGAGTTTGAATTGCCATACTGTTCTTATTTGTTAACAAAAATAGAATATATCTGTGAAATCTATTAGTCATTCACATACAAAAACCGCACAGGCTTCTTCAATAGTTCAGGATATGGAGTACAAATTTGTGAAATGTGTCGATGAACATTTCCCCCTCACAACCGACGCGCAGCAGCAATGCGACTAGAAATTGTGGTAAACAAGACAATTGAAATCGAACTGGCTGGCATCAAAATCGCGGCAACGACGGGCGAAAGATTTCCCGTAAGGGCAAAACTTAACCCAATGATGTTATACACAACCGAAATGATAAAGCTCTGAATCACGATGTTGCGGCCCGCTTGGGCTAGACGAACAAACTGAGGTAGCTTTGAAAGTTGGTTTCCTTCCAAAATCCCATCGCAGGCGGGCGAAAAGTTGTTGATGTTGTCGGAGACGGCAATGCCTACGTCGCTTTTGATAAGTGCCCCCGCATCGTTCAAGCCATCGCCCACCATCAAGACTTTGTGGCCTTGCTTTTGTAAGTTTTCAATAAATCGAAGTTTATCGTCGGGCTTTTGATTGAAATTAAGCTGCTTGAGCGAGCCAAATAATTCACTCAATAGTTCGACGTCGGTAGGCTTATCGCCTGACAACAAATAGGTGTTGTAATGCTTCTGTTTTAAACTTTTGAGGGTATCAACGAGGTTGTCGCGGTATTGGCTTTGAATGTCGAAATAACCCAATATTTTGCCATCAAACGAAAAATAAACGTGGCTGCTGTTGCTGTCTTGAAGGGGTGTAACTTCTTGGTTTTCAGTAGAAACATAAGTTGCGGAGCCTAGCCGTACCGTAACATACTCGCCTAGTTTACCCTCAACGCCTTTTCCTTCCACTTCCTGAAAATCGCTCACCATTTTTTCGTGCGGAACGTGCTGCAACGACTTGGCAATCAAGCGACTCAACGGGTGCGACGATTGCTCGCAAAGGGTACGGACGATTCGTTGTTGAATGTGGGTAAGTGGTTTGCCAATAAACTGAACATGCGCCGCGTCAGGCAACGTAAGTGTTCCTGTTTTATCAAAAACAACGGTGTCGATTTTAGACAGATTTTCAATGATTTGGGCGTTTTTGAGGTATAGCTTATTTGACCCAAACATGCCCAACATATTACCGTTGGTAAACGTATCGGAAAGTAACAGCGCACAGGGGCAGGCCACAATCAAAATCGTCGTGATGGCGTTGATGCCTCGTGGTAAGTCCCCCAAAACGGCCCAGTACGCCAAAGCCCCAAACCCCAAGAACAACAACGCCCACGAAAAGTAATAATTGATTTTACCCACCATTGTCTGTTGGGCATTTTTTTGTTGTTGAGAAGCGGAGTCGTTGTTCCAAAGCTGCGTCAGATAACTTTGCGATACTCGCTTGGTCACTTCGACCTCAATCGCTCCCCCGATTTGGCGGCCACCTGCATAAATGAGTTCATTACGCGTTTTTTCAATGGGCGTAGATTCCCCCGAAACAAAACTGTAATCAATCATCGCGCGCTCGCTCACAAGGCGTACATCGGCAGGAATCAATTCTTTGTTACGAATCAAAATCTGGTCGCCAGGCTGTAAGTCGGTTACTAGTAATTGGTGATTGGTGACTGGGGATTGGGGGTTGGGGTTAGATACCTCCTTCGTCGGTATGACAGAAGGAAAGTCTTCGTCCCTTGCCCCTTGCTCTCTGTCCCTTGCCTCTTGCCCCTTGCCCTTTGCCTCTTGCCCCTTGCCCATCGCCCCTTGCCCTCTGCTCAACAACGTCACTGCTACGGGAAAGTAGGACTTATAATCGCGGTCGAACGAAATAGCGGAGTATGTTTTGTCTTGAAAATACCTTCCCAATAACATAAAGAACACAATACCCGTCATGGAGTCGAGGTAACCAACGCCCGTTTGGGTGCCGATTTCGTACAAACTCCGCACGAACGTGACCAAAATGGCCAATGCGATGGGCGCATCAATGTTGAGGAAGCGTTCGCGGATGGATTTCCAAGCAGAAACGAAGAAATCGGAAGCGCTGTAAAAAAATACGGGCAAGGCCAATACCACACTGAAAACGCTAAACATCGTCTGCAAATGATGGTCGATGCGGGTATCTCCCAACCCAAAATAATCGGGGAAACTCATCATCATGACGTTGCCAAAAGCAAAACCCGCAATCCCGATTTTGTACAAACGTGTACGGTTGGTTTTGGGAGCTTTCTGCGCTTCGATGTCTTGCAAACTAATGTAAGGTTCGTAGCCGATGTAGGTGAGCAATTCGGCAAGTTTGCTAAGGCTAATTTTTTGTTCGTCGATGACGACACGGGCTTTCTTTTCGGGGAAATTGACCAACGACGAAATCACGCCTTCGTGCAAGCGGTGGAGATTCTCCAACAAATACACGCACGAACTGCAGTGCATTTGAGGAAAAAACCAGTTGACGTGCGTTTGACGACCGTCGGTAAATTCAAGGATTTTATCGTGAACTTCGGGTAGGTCTAAGTACGCGTATTTGCCTGCGTAGTAATTTTTATCGGGAGATACGCCTGGGTTTTGGGTCAGGTCGTAGTAGTTGCAGAGTTGATTTTCTTGGAGAAGTTCATAAACGGTTTTGCAACCTTCGCAGCAAAACGGCTTATCGTCATGCACGATGACGTGGTCTTCGCAGTCGGCACCGCAGTGGTAACATTGAACTTCTACGGTAGGTGAAATGGATTGCGACATAGAATGGGTATTTTGTAGTGAGTCAAAAATGCAACACAACCGAGCGGAAGGATATGACCAAAGTCAGTTTTGGGGGCTAATATTGGTCAGGATTTGTGGGTTTTAGTGCTTCCCGATAAGAACGAACTTCGATTTTAACGGCAAATAGGGGGGATATGGGCGGAATGAGGTTGTTTTGTCCCAAAAACAAACATCCATGAAAACACCTTCATCTGCTTCGCTCCGCCGCTACGACCTCGATTGGCTGCGGGTTATTTGTATCATTATTTTGCTCTATTACCACGTTGGAATGATTTACGTGCCTTGGGACTGGCACATCAAAAGCACCGAAAAAAGCGAAGTCATGCGCTGGGTGATGATTTGGTTGCATTATTGGCGAATGCCTCTGTTGTTTTTCATTTCGGGCGCGGGTACCTACTTTGCCCTTCGCACCCGTACGCTGGGGGGATATGCGTCTGAGCGCGTAAAGCGCTTGTTTGTGCCGCTCGTTTTTGGGATGTTCGTCATTGTACCACCTCAAATTTATTACGAACGGATTTTTAACGGAATTCACTTTGCTTCTTACGCCGATTTTTACCGAACCGTGTTTGACTTTGCTCCCTATCCCAAAGGGAGTTTTAGCTGGCATCACTTATGGTTTGTTGCCTATTTGTTTCTGTACTCACTTATTAGTATCCCACTATTTGGTTGGTTAAAAACTCCCCAAGGTGAACGTTTTGGTCAAATAATCGAAAAATGGGGTTCTTATAAAGGAGGAGTATTGGCTTATGCATTGGTGTTGATTGTGAGTCAAGTGGCGCTCAAACCGTATTTTCCCGAGGAGACTCACGCGCTGTTGGACGATTGGGCGTATTTTACCTTCAATTTGTTGCTGTTTTGGGGTGGGTATTTATTGGTAAGTCGGCGGGTACTCTGGGAGGAAATGGCACGTCAACGTCGTATTTATGGCCGTGCTACGCTATTTTCGACGATTGTTTTATATACTTTGTACAGCTTACGACGGTTTGTGTATCCCGCCTGGGATGATGCAACTTGGTACGACGTCGTTTGGGACATCAACGCTTTTTGTTTGACGTGGTTTTCGGTCGTCGCGACTGTGGCCTACGGCTATCAATACCTCAATCGCCCGCATCCTGTGCTCAGTCAACTCAATGAAGCGGTCTATCCGTTTTACATCTTGCACCAAACCGTCATTGTCGTGATTGGTTTTTATATCCTAAAGTATAACATCGGTGTTTGGCCTGGTTTTCTTTTGGTAAGTACTTTGTCTTTACTTATTAGTATAGGACTTTATTGGTTGATTATCAAGCGAATAAAAATTTTACGAGTCTTCTTTGGATTGAAGTAATAGTTTCGCAGTTTGCGTCAGAGACGCTAAATATTCAGTCACATGCAATACCCGTTGCCCGAAACTTTTGCCGATGGTACCACGGTCGAAATTCGATTAGAAAAAGAAAGTGTGCTTTATGAGCGAAAAATTACGTGGACGACGGGGTTGATTGAGCAACAAGTGGCGGCGTTGGCTTATTCGGGCGAAAACCTTTTGAGGGATGCAGAGGTAGAAAAGGCAAAGTTGCCGCCTTTTGCGTTAGCGTTTTATAAGTTTTTGTTTTTCAAAGGGCAACTTCCTACCGAGCAAGAACTTTGGACGCAGTACTTAATCGCGCATTTTGGGGTGCTGGATGAAACTCGGATTCACTATTTTCGGAAAGGGACGTGGCGTGTTTACAATGCCGATGCGGTGAAAGCAAGGTTGTTGCGCAGCTTTCCGTCGTTGATTCGAGACTTTCATTTTTTTGTACTTTGCCAAGAATCGGGGCGGTTTCAAGAAGTAAAATATTCCTTGCGCGACGACTATTTCAACGGCGTGGACCTGACTTTAACCTACCTCAATAAAACGTTTCGAGTAGCAGTCATGCTCAATTCCGAACGGGCAAGGCAGTTTAAAGAACAAAAATACAGTCGCCATGCCGCAACGTCCGAACAAGAAGTGGTTATGCTTTTTGATTTGCCCCGAAGCGAACAAAACAAAGGGAAAATAAAGCTATTTTCGTCCCAACACATCCAACAACTCATCACTGAATTAGAAAAAAGAACGCATGAATTACCACGTATTTGACGATTACGAAGCCCTTTCAGAACACGCCTCTGAGTTTATTTTGAACTACGTTCGCCAGAAACCAACGGCGACGATTTGTGTAGCCTCGGGTGAAACACCATTGTTGACCTTCCAAAAAATTGTAGCCAAAGCCCAGCCTGGCGATTTTGACCAAGCGACCTTTGTGGGCTTGGACGAATGGGTCGGCATCTCGCCCGACAACCCTGGAAGTTGCCGCTCGTACATCGACGGGCCGTTGATTAAACCTCTTGGCATACCTGCCGAGCGCGTTTCGTTTTTTGACAGCCTCACCGATGATTTGGCCGCCGAGTGCGACCGTGTCAACGAATTTATCGCAAGCCGTGGCGGCTTGGATGTGATTATGGTGGGAATTGGAATGAACGGGCATTTGGGCTTAAACGAACCTGGAACGTCGTTTGAAACCTATGCGCACGTGTCTGATTTAGAGGAGGTAACGGCTTCGGTAGGGCAAAAGTATTTTGAGTCAAACACCCCATTAACGCAAGGAATTACGGTGGGACTGCGCCATGTGTTAGAGGCAAAAGTTGCTATTGTCATCGCCAACGGAGCGAAGAAAAAAGCGATAATTGAGCGCGTCCTCAACGAACCCGTAGGCGAAAACCTACCCGCTTCGGCCTTGAAACTGCACGCCAATAGCTACTTATGGGTGGATGCAGCGGCTAATCCCGCTTAGATTTTATGTCTTATTTTTCTGCAACTGTCAAAATGAAAATGCTCATTTTGACAGTTGCTAAAGAACATCCCTTATCTCTTCTTTCTTGTCAAAAACACTTTTGGCAAACGGGCACAGAGGGATTATTTTTAAGTTTTTTTCTCGTGCAAAATCTACGGCAGCCATCACCAGTTGTAGCCCTACATTTTTGCCTTTGAAATCGGGATTTACCTCTGTGTGGTCAATAATAAATTTGTCACTCCCCGCCCAAGAATAAGTCATTCTACCAGCTTCTTTACCATCTTCCGAGGCTTTAAAAAAACCTTTAGATTCTCTGTTAAATTGTTCAATAGTCATGGTTGAGTTGTTTTTTAAATTTTAAATGTTGGATAAGGAACAAAGTCAGTTTCGCCCGAAATCTTAGGGAAAGTTTGATTTTTCCAATCTTGCTTTGCTTGGGCCAATCGCTCTTTTCTTGATGACACAAAGTTCCAATCAATAAATCTTTCCTCAGGAAATGCTTCTCCACCAAAAATATAGACCGTAGAATTTGCGGCCATATTGAATTGGCAAAGTTTTGTGTCTTTGGCAATCAATAGTTGTTTTGGTTCATACACATTGCCCTCACTCGAAATGGTGCCATCAAGGATATACAAGGCACTTTCTCCGTAAAGCATACCGCCAATGCTCACTTGGGCGGCTTCTTTACTTTTTATCTCGATAAAATAAAGTGGACTATGCACTGGCACAGGGGAAGTTTTCCCAAATATTTCGCCAGCAATTAACTTAAATGACAAACTTCCATCTTCCCAATGCGGTATATCTTCGGCAGGGATGTGGGTAAAAGAAGGCGCCATTTCTTCTAATTCTTTTGGTAAGGCCACCCAAATCTGTAATCCGTGGAGCGTTTTTGAGGAATCTCGTAGCCGTTCGGGTGTTCTCTCAGAATGCACCACCCCACTGCCTGCGGTCATCAAATTAACTGCACCAGGTTGTATCTCTAGCTCACTCCCAATACTATCGCGATGGAGGATTGCTCCTTCAAATAAGAAAGTAAGGGTAGAAAGACCAATGTGCGGGTGAGGTAACACATCCATATTTTCCCGTTCACTCATTTTTACGGGGCCCATGTGGTCAATAAACACAAAGGGACCCACCGACCTTTTTTGGCGAAAGGGAAGTAGCCGCCCCACCATAAAGTTGCCGATGTTGGCTGCCCGTTCTTCTATAATTAAATTGATGTTTGACATAATTGACCAGATGATAGGTTTATTGGGATTCCCATCCTAGATTTTTTTGCGAAGGGCATCAAACAGCCCCGCCGTAAAGGCACCAAGCGGAACGGTTGACATGATTTTTAAATCGTCCATGAGCGTGGTGTCTTCATCCAGAAAGGCAAATAAGCGTGGCGTTGGGTTTTTCTGGTAAAGCGCGGTAAATACCTCTTTTCCCGAAGCACGACTTTTGAGAAGAACGTTTAGCAAGGTGCTGTCAAGTAGGTCTTTAAAGCGTTTTTTGAGGGAGCGTTTTGGGGGAAGAGGCTTCCCAATGGTGACCAAATTTTTGACCAATTCACGCGTAAAACGCTGCGTACGCTGAAACGCATAACCCGTCGAGGCTTTGACGTAACCCCCTCCCGTACCAATGCGAAAAACATGCTCTCCGTCCAGCGAAGGCGTAGGTTCGTCGGTCATTGGAATAACGCCAAACTCTTCGTGTTCAATCCGAAAGTCGCTGATTTTTAGGAACTCCTTGATGTAAGCATGAAGTTCGGCGTCGTATTCGGTTGTGGGCAGAAGTTTGTCCGAAAAAATGGTGTATTCGACCATCGCCCGCGTTGGACTTTCGGGCAACACATACATAAACCGTACGCCAAGGCCGCGTTGTTCAACCCGATAATCCATCATAACGGGACAATTGGGGTCAAAAATAGGTACGTCGGTTTCGATTTCCCACCCTTTAAAATGTTGCAGCAGGTTATGGCAATCGGGTAAATTTAGCTTCAACGAGTAGGTACTATCAAAGACGTAACCGCCCAGGTATTGGTTGTGTTCGGTGATGATAAAGCCACCGTTGGGTGTGTCTTTGACCCGCTCGATGCGCTCTTGAACGAAGGTAATGTTGGGATTTTTGGCTAAATCGGTTTTGACAAAGGTGTAAAAATCAATCCCTCGCAGCCATTTGTAGGAATAAGGCCCTAGCTCAAGCGCCGACGAAAAGTTTGTTCCATGAAAATACACCTGATTCCATTGGCGATGCACAATCGAATCAAACGGACTTTGGCGGTCTTTTTCCCAAAAACACCAAGTCCGATCATTCTGGGACTTGGTGTCTTGGTCAATAATGAGGATGGATTTATCGCGCAGTACTGTTTGGTTCATGTAATAAGCCAAACTAAGTCCTGCTAATCCGCCTCCTGCGATGATGAAGTCGTAGTTTTGCAAAATTATTGATAGTGTCCACGTAACGATAAGACGATGATATCCTCTTCTGTTACTTTGTAAATCAGTCGATCTTCGTCATTTATTCTCCTTGACCAGCATCCTCGAAAATCACCTTTGAGAGGTTCGGGTTTGCCTATGCCTTCAAAAGGTGTTCGCCTAGCTTCCTCTAGCATTCTAAAAATACGCTGCAATGTTTTAGGACTTTCGAAAAGCCATACTTGAACCTCGTCAAAGGCTTTTTCTTTGAACTTAACGTTGCGCATTTTTTTTGTATTTTTCAAAGCCTTCTAGCCCTTCAGCCAAAAGATTTTCGCTGAACTCAGCCAATTCATTCTCTTTAAAGACATAAGCGTCGGGAGAGTTTAAAGCCTCGTTTAATTTTTTTATCATGACAGGATTTGAAACAACCCCTTGTTCTTCTTCCACTGTCAACTTAAGCCGACGGCCTTTAAACAAACTTCGGAGCGACTCCAGAAAGTTTTCGTTTAGTTCATCTGCGTCTATTTCGTAAGTAACGGTCATGGATGTATAACAATTAAAGTGAAAACTTGCTTAAATCGGTACGTTGACGTGGCGTTCAGAGTGGTAACTCGAACGGACCAACGGCCCCGATTCCACGTATTTTAAGCCACGTTTGAGCCCTTCCTCGCGGTACATCGCAAAGGTATCAGGGTGAATCCACTCAATCACCTCGTGGTGCATTTTGGTCGGTTGCAAATACTGACCCAATGTAAGAACGTCCAAACCGTGCGCTACTAAGTCGTCCATGGCTTTAAACATTTCTTCTTGGGTTTCGCCCAAGCCAAGCATGATGCCCGATTTGGTGCGTTTTCCGTAGGCTTTGGTACGTTTGATTTGTTCCAAACTACGTTCGTATTTGGCCTGTGGACGTACGGCACGGTACAACCGAGCCACGGTTTCGACATTGTGCGACACCACTTCTTGTCCTGCCGAAATCATCCGTTCCAGCGCTTCCCAGTTGCTTTTGGTATCTGGAATAAGTGTTTCGATGGTAGTAGCGGGGCTAAGTTCTTTGGTCAAAACCACGGTTTGGTGCCAAATTTCGGCGCCACGGTCTTTCAATTCGTCGCGGTTGACCGACGTAATAACGGCGTGTTTTACCCCCATTGTTTTGATGGCTTCGGCCACGCGGCGTGGTTCGTCGGCATCGTATTCGTTGGGGCGGCCTGTGGCTACGGCACAAAACGAGCAGCTGCGGGTACAGACATTCCCCAAAATCATAAACGTGGCGGTACCTTCGCCCCAGCATTCACCCATGTTAGGGCAGTTTCCACTTTCACAAATGGTGTGGAGTTTATTGGTATCCACAATCGTCCGAACTTTACGGTATTCTGGCCCAGTCGGAAGTTTAACTCTTAGCCAATCGGGGCGTTTTTTACGCTCAGATGCGATAACAGGAAGTTCTATCATTGCTTTATTGCGTGATTTATCACGAATTGTAAACGGTTCATTAAGGTTTGGGCACATACTCGGTGCCCGAGGTGGTTCCAATGCGCCTCATCCTTGGCTCGACAACAAATCCCAGCGCGTTCTAGTTTCGCAATCGCTTCTGGTACGTTGCCAAGTATCTCAATTCCATTTTGTTGCATCAATACTTCGTACGGTGTTTTTGATTGGGTGGGACGAAGTAGCGGTGCATCAACGGGGAAGCTAACGAGTGTGGCATTGTTTTTTTTACAAATTAACTTAATTTTTTGAATGCCTAAGTCAGTTATTTTTTCTGCTTGATGATAATCTGCGGGCTTAAATTCCTCATCTTGAGCCTGATTAGCGGCTTTTTGAGAGGATGAGCCTTGGAGTAAAATCTTTATTTTGGGAAGTAAAAACGAAAGCAATTTGGAGTGATTGACCAAAAAACGGGCAAGGGAATTTTGGACGGGATTGGCATAATATATCCTCCCTTGCAGGTTGAGATAAGGCCGCCGTTGTTGGTTGTTATGGTAAATACTCGCTTTTTCCAAGTCAAAACTGTTGTTGATAAAGTCGTTTTCGCAAAACTGAAGAACCACCACGTCGGGTTTGATTTTGCCAATGACTTGTTCGAGTTGCATGGCTTCTTGGAGCGTGCCGTGTCCGCCCGTGCCGTTGGCAAATACTTCAAAAGAGAGTTGTTTTCCTAAAAGAGAAAAATAGGTGCTATCGTCGGAAACATCAATGGCTTGGGTGAAAGAGTCGCCGATAAAAAGGACTTTGGGACGGGTAGAGGTCGTATAACCAAACCGACGAAAACCGTCTTGATTGGTGGTATATAAAAGCGAATAGGGCTGCCCGCAACCATCCACTTTGGCAAGCTCATAGCGGACGTTTCGTTGGGTAATCCAGCCCAAATACGAATCTGATTGGAGGTAACTGAGGCCCTTTTTGGCAAAGAACCTCATGCCCATTTCAACAATCCCTAAAGTGACGATGCAAGAGAATAAAAAGAGTAAAGCGTTCTGAAACAGGGACTTCATTTTTTATTTCCAAAAAACAACGTCACGTAGCCCGACGTAAATAAGCTACGGTTTTCGGCAAAAGGAATAATGACGGGAGCCTTGCCAAAAAGCTCGGTCAAAAAGCCAATTTCCACGCCTGTGAGGTTGCTACGAAAGGCACTTAACTCAAAACTAAAGCCAAGTTTGGCGTTGATACCAGGAATAATTTTAGAATTACCTAAGCCTTGGAGAATATTGCCAGAACCAAGGATATTGCCCAAATCGGTATGTTTGAGGGGGTCATAAGCTTCGGTACGAACTACGCCAGGACGGACTTGGTACTGAATATAATAGGGTTTCAAAATGCCGAGCGATACCCCCGCAGCAAGAATACCGTTGATGGAAATTCCTTCGTCGTTGTTGCGATTCGATAAGATGATTTCACGACCGTATTGGGGGCGTAAGACAAAAAGATAGTTTTGTTTGCCAGGCGTAAAACGTGCGCCCGTATTGCTTGACTGCGACAATTCTTTCGGGTGACGAACATTAACAAGCTCAAGACCTAAATAGCGGTATTGATGGCGACCAAAAAGCTCTTTGTCGATTTGAGAAGAATGACGAAACACAAAACCACCCAGTAAGCCTGAGTTGGTGTTGGTGGTTACTCCATAGGTAGTAATGGAACTGTATTCTTCTTCGCCGTCGTCTTCGGCGTTGGTTTTAGTACGGCGTTGTTGGCTCCATGCAGCTTGTACAAGCAAGAGCAAAGCAAGGGTTATGGTCGAAACAGCTTTCATCTGACTTTGCAAAAATTTTACTTAAACCTACCAAAAATACCTGTTATAGTCAAGTTAATTTACGTGAAAAGGTATAAAAAAGTTGCGTTTATAAGTGTGGAAGATAAACTATTTTCGGGTACGAGTGGTTCAGAATTTTTTCATAAACCGTAAATTGCACATCAATACACCTTATAACTAGATAACAATGCCAACCGTACAAACCACCTACCTCGGAGAATTGCGCACCGAAGCTGTTCATTTACAGTCGGGTACTACGATTATAACTGATGCTCCCACCGACAATAATGGAAAAGGAGAAGCGTTTTCTCCAACCGACCTTGTAGCGGCTGCTTTGGGAAGCTGCATGATGACCATCATGGGAATTGTAGCCCGCCGTGATGAAATCGACTTGAAAGGTTCACAAATGGAAATAACCAAAGGGATGTCGGCGGAGCCTCCGCGTAAAATTGCGAAAGTAGAAGTGAAGCTGTCGATGCTGACAGGCACGGAGCTAAGCGAGGCTGAAAAAGCCAAATTGGAGAGAGCGGCGCACACTTGCCCCGTAGCGCTAAGCTTGCATCCTGATATTGAGCAAGCCATCACTTTTGAATGGAAGGTGGGATAGAGGGTTGCGCACGTTTGTGGAGAGGGTTGTTCACTTCTGTGTGTGGAGGGTTGCTCACGTCTGTGGAGAGGGTTGCTCACAACCCGACGATTGTAAGGTAGCCGGGTTGTGAGCAACCCTTAGCACGGTGGTCGGGTTGTGAGCAACCCTTGGCACGATGTGTGAGCAACCCTCCACACGAACAGTAAACCCAACACAGCATAAACAGAAAACAAAAAATGAAGACACTACTAAGTTTATTTTTGGGAATATGGGTCGTTATTGACTTGAATCAGACCATTTTTGCGGAAAAAATTCAAGTTGAGAAAGGAGCTACAAAAACCGTTACGGCCGTGGCAGTGGCCAAAAGTTTTGTGGGAACGCCCTACGTAGCGCATACCCTAGAACGTTCGCCCGAAAACTTGGTGTGTAATCTTCGAGAGTTTGACTGTTATACTTTTGTGGAGTCGGTGTTGGCAATAACTCATGCCCGTCACCACCAAAAAACCTACATGCAGTTCCAAAACCAATTGGTGCAAATGCGGTACCGAAACGGCGTCGTTGATGGGTACGGTTCGCGCTTGCATTATTTTTTGGAATGGAAATTTCAGGGGGAAGCCAAAGGGCTTTTTGACGATGTGACCGAAGAATTAGGAGGGACAAAAATCCAACCTTCTATCAATTTTATGACATCGCACCGCGCGGCTTATGCGGGTTTGGCCGAAGAAAAAGACTTCCAGACGACCCAAGAAGTGGAGGCGAAACTGTCGAGTAAATCGTGGCATTATCTTCCCAAAAAAGAGGTAGAAGGCATTGAGTCAAAATTGCAAGATGGAGACATCATTGGCATTACGTCGGGCATTGAGGGGTTGGATTTTAACCACGAAGGTTTTGTGGTAAAACGCAACGGCCGAGCGTATTTGTTGCACGCTTCGTTGGAAGCTAAAAAGGTAATTGTGGCGACTGAAACCTTGTCGGATTACCTTCAACGGGTCAAAAAGCACAGCGGAATTGTGGTTTTACGCATTAAATAAGCTTAGTTTTTATGAAATTAGCCATTGCCCAATTACAATCGGTCAGGGGGGATGTTGCCCAAAACAAAGAAAAACACCTGCGTTTTGTGGCGCTTGCGGCGGAGAAACAAGCAGATTTTTTGGTGTTTCCTGAATTGTCGTTGACCAATTACGAGCCGCTTTTGGCCGAAAGTCTGGCGGTGGAGAGCGACGATGCTTTGTTGGATGAATTTCAGGAACTGAGTAACCTACATCGCATGACGATTGGCGTGGGGATGCCTACCCGAAGTGCGGCTGGCGTACACATCAGTTTGGTGTTGTTTCGACCGTATCAAACACGCTTGGTTTATTCCAAAAAATACCTTCATGCCGACGAAGAACCGTTTTTTATCAGTGGTGAAAATTTTACCACGATTAAGATAAACGAAGAAGCCGTGGCGTTGGCAATCTGTTATGAGTTGTCGGTGGCAGAACATACCGAATGTGCTATCAATAGTGGGGCGAAAATTTACGTAGCCAGCGTCGCCAAAACCGCAGCGGGCATGGAAAAATCGGTGGAAATTCTTTCCAAATTGGCCCAAGAACATTCAATGACGGTACTGATTGCCAATTGTGTGGGGCCGTGTGAGGATTTTGTGGGGATTGGAAAAAGTGCAGCTTGGTCGCCCGAAGGATTACTAAAGCAGCTTGACGATGAAACGGAAGGGGTTTTGGTGGTCGATACCAAAACCCACGAAGTCGATGTCAGAATTAATTCCTAGCCGAAAACCAGCCTTGAGTCGTCGTTGAGCTTTCCAGTTTTTTCTCCAGCGCGTCAGGAAGTTTAGGGAAAAAATCAATGCCTGTGAGGCGCTCAATTTCATCCACACTGACCACAAATGTTTTAAGGTTTTCGCTCGAAAACTCATTCTTCATCAGAAACCCAATCATGCGCGGTTGGCGGTCGGTGAGGCAAAGTGCAATTTTATAATACATTTCGGGAACGGCAATTTCATTGTTTTTACCAATGGTAGGTAAACCAGGTTTTAAAACGGGCCCCGTAACAATGTACAATTCTTCGTCGCGCTGTGCCCATTGACGAAATTTTTGCTCCAAATCGTTCCAAATCCCACGGTTAAAATCGCCCACTTGCGGACTGATGTTGCTCATGTAAAACGTTTCTTGCTTATCGTCGGGCGAAATATTAAAATCGCCCGCAGGCGCTAAGTGTCCACGGTCGTAGCCCGAGCGGGTATAGTCAGCGTGCGTAGCCGAGCCTGTTTTGACGAGCGGGTCGGGAACAAATTTATTCCCATCGCGAGAAAGGTACGCACGGGCTTCGTCACCCAACAATTTATAGGCGACCCAGTCGGCTTGCTCATACTGTTCGCGGTACCGAAGCGTGATGCGGTGGTGGCGGATAATTTGGTCGTTGGAGCCAATGGCGGGTAAACCAAAATCCTTTGTTTTTGAATAGTCCCCTGCATTGGACGAAGTAGATTCAGGCTCATCGTCGTCGGAAGAGGTAGTGCTTTCGGAGCGGGTAGAAATGCCTTCTTTGTCCAACAGGCTTCGGTCGTCTTTATTGGAAGACGTACGGTCGTCGGAGGCTACATCGTTGTAGGATGTTCGGTCGTCGGAGGCCGTGCTGGTAGGTTCAGGGTTTTTGTAGGGGTTATTTCTGTCCGAGGAACGTTCTTGGTAGATAAACACACTTTTAACGTCGTTCCAAAACGAAACTAGCGGTTTGGTACGGCCACGGTAATGAAGCACCAGACCGATGGCGATAAAAGTAAATAACAACATTAGGGTGTTTCCCCAACGCAAGCCTTTTCGATAATACATGCTGAAATGTTTGTTCTCTGTTTTTTGGTATAAAACGCAAAGAACGGTAGAGAAGGTCGAACAACGCAACGTTTTTTTTGAACTTCCCAAAAGTTTCCGCACTTTCGAGTTGATATTAGACCAACAAAACGTGCAATCACTACACATCGCAGTTATTGGCGGCGGGGCCGCTGGATTTATGGGCGCCATCACCGCCGCCGAGACTTTTCCCACCGCCAAGGTGACTATTTTTGAAAAAAGCCGCAACGTCCTGAGTAAAGTAAAGGTGTCGGGCGGGGGCCGTTGCAACGTCACTAATGCCGCGCCATCGCTCCCTGAACTGGTGAAAGGCTACCCGCGCGGTGCAAAATTTTTACGACCGCTGTTTGAAATTTTCAACAATCAACACACCATTCAGTGGTTTGAAAGCCGAGGTGTAGCCCTCAAAACCGAACCCGACGGGCGGATGTTTCCCACGACCGATAGTTCCGAAACGATTATAGATTGTTTGCAACAAGCGGCGCAGCGGGCGGGCGTGGAGGTGCGCACGAGCGCAGGTGTCAACGCCATTGTAGCTGAGGGAGAGCAGTTTTTGCTAAGGCTTCAGTCGGGAGAAGAACTGATGGTAAGTAGAGTTTTGGTGACTTCGGGAGGCCACCCGCAGTTGTCGGGCTACGATTGGTTGGCTACGTTGGGGCTCGAAATCGAAACGCCCGTACCTTCTTTGTTTACCTTCAATGCGCCCAAATTGCCCTTGAAAGACCTGATGGGAGTATCGGTAGGAAAAGTAGGCGTAAAATTGGCAGGAAGTAAATTGACCGAAGCAGGGCCGATGTTGTTTACGCATTGGGGCGTAAGTGGGCCTGCGGTACTGCGTTTATCGGCCTGGGGCGCGCGGGAGTTGGCTTCTAAAAATTACCAATTTATGTCCTTGATAAATTTTACCAACCAAAAACCAAACGAAGTGCAAGAGCAGCTGACTTCCATGCAGCGTGACGTACAGTGGAAAGGGAAGTTTGTGCCGACCCAAGCGCCCTTTGGAATACCTCAGCGCCTTTGGAAACAATTGGTCGAGCTCGCCAATATCCCCGACACCATGCGTTGGGCCGACTTACCCGCCAAAAACCTCCACCGCTTGGTAGAGCAACTGACCAATTTTCAGTTGGAGGTACAGGGGAAAACCACGTTCAAAGACGAATTTGTGACCTGCGGGGGCATTAATTTAGCGAACCTCCATCCCAAAACCCTCGAAAGCCGTCACGTTCCTGGGTTATTTTTTGCGGGCGAAGTGCTGGACATTGATGGTATCACAGGAGGCTACAATTTCCAAGCCGCTTGGACTACGGGAGTGATTGCGGGGCGGAGTATTGGGGGTTAATTTTAAAATTAGTTTAAAAAGGATAAATTCGCCAAATGTTTTAGTATAATTTAGCCTATAAATATCGTGTGGATACAAAAAATATAATTCCAGAAATTGTGGCTTTATCAATAGGACGTGATAAAGGCAATGACATCGTGGTAGATAGCCCGACGGTTAGTCGTCAACATGCCCATTTAACTATTTGTTCTCCGAGTAGTTTTATTCTAGAAGATTGTGGAAGTAAGAGAGGAACCTTCGTAGAAAATGAAGGGCACCGCGTGAGAATAACCAGAAAACTGATAGATATAAAAGATAAAATATGGATAGCTGATGTCGAGTTTGACGTTGCTAGTGTAGTTCCCAAAGAGCAAAAGGTTGCTGAAAAACAAATAAAGCCAGAAAAAGCGTTTCTTGATTTTACCGCTGAGTTTGCAGACCTAAAGAAAGTTTATGAGGATTATCCTGTATTGCGAAAAGCGTGCAGAGAACGCGACAAACTGATTCGTTTATGGAGTGTAGTTGGCGGGTCGGTGATTGGCATAGGGTCAGTAGTTACTGCGGGAGCATTTGGGGTACTATCCGTACTTTCCAGTGCTGGTCTTAGTATTTTGGTGCCAACGTTAGCTTCTCATCTGCTTTCTACAGAAGAAAAACTTGAGTTGATAGATAAAGAATTTAGACAACGTTATCGCTGTCCCAATCCCGAATGCCATGATCCTTTTGGAAATCGAGAATACACATTGTTGGCAAAGCAGAAGAAGTGTCCAAAGTGCAAAGCTGTTTGGGTAAAATAATTTCAGATATTTTGACTTACCTTTCATGGCCTAAATTGATAAATAGAAAAACGTAAATTAGTATGCAAAATATAACTACCTCCGACCAGCAAATGACCGATGTTTTAAATGATGCAAGTGGTCAGATTTCTACTAAATCTTCTTCCAAGTTGACAGCTCGCCAAAAAGCAGCTATTTCTACCGCCACTATATTATTGGGAGGTGGAGCTGCGTTTGCTGCGGTCAAGTTAGGGGCAATTGATAATCCTTTTGATGTAAATGAGCCACAAAAAGATAGCCTTTCTAATCGAAATTCATCCCAAATAACAACTAATAGCCTACCAGAAGAACCTACCGCGCCTGTAAAGCACAATCAGGTCTCTGTTGTTCAAAATGGAACAATAAAGCCAAATCAAAACATTGATATTGCTGGTGGCATAAACGAAAATATGACGTTTGAGGAAGCCTATGCCGCAGCACGTGCGGAGGTAGGGCCAGGTGGTGTGTTCTCTTGGCATGGGAATGTTTATAATACTTTTACAGTGGAAGAATGGCAAAGTTTGTCAATCGCACAACGACAGGAGTTTTTGAGTGATATAGGTTTTCAGTCAGTTGCGTCTCATGCTAGTTCGACAGAAGGAATAGTTGCTCCCCTAGAACCTAATTATGTTGAAACTATCATCAATGGCCGTCCTGCGTTGGCAATTGATGACAATCGTGATGGTATTGCTGACGCAATTTTGATGATGGATATCGAGACTAATAGCATGATAGCGATTGTGAATAATAGTGGAGATGATGGACTAGATACAGTACTTCAAATTGATGCGACTACACAGGAAATAGTTCGAGTAGAAGCGTTGGAGGAACCTGTGATTACTGAAATGAGCAAATTAGAAAGACTTGGTGACACTCCCCAAGATACTACACAAGCAGAGGAAGAGAGCACTGTTGCAATGGCTAGTGATGATGAGGACGTTACTGACGATGATGGTTATATTAATGATGCAGAAATGCCTGAGATGGATTAATGACAACATTTAAAAACGCTATCATCAATTGCCAAAAATGTGGCAAACTCATCATCGTTAAAAGTCGAGATTTTGAGAAGGGAACAATCCAATGTGCCCACCAAAATTGTGGTCATGTCAATAAACTTACCCTCGAATTTTATGATGACCGTATTTTGCAAGGGTTGCCTTCGTTTGGACAACTTGTCTATGTTGAAAACCCAAGTTTGTCTTATCCACTTCAGATGGGAGTAAATACGATAGGGCATTCCTCCTCATGCACAGTCCATACCGAACGTTTTACGCATGATGGTAAGTGCTATCTAAGCAGAAGGCATTGCACGATTGATGTTTTTTTCGACCAATGGACAGGCTTGCTACGCTACATACTACAAGATGGGGCATTAGAGACAGAAAGTGGCCAATTCAAGTATAGCCTAAATGGAACATCTATTGGTAGCTATTTTCTTAAAAATGGGGAAAAACTGGATGTGCCAAATAAAGGTTTAATCAATTTGGGGGGTAGGGATATTTTCAGATTGGAGGTTTATGAAATTCCAACAGCTATGTTACAGTCCTACAAAGTATCAAAACTTTTTGACCCCGATGAAACTCAGTAACCAATGAAGATTATTCTTAATCAGCCATTTGCTTTTTCGTTTACGGGGCAGCGAGAAAATAATGAAGATGTCGTTTTTCCTGAGTTTCCTACTCCCAATACACGTCTTTTTGTGGTTTGTGATGGGATAGGTGGATGGGATAAAGGAGAAATTGCTAGTAGCCTTGTGGCAGGGGCAATCATTCAATATTTTGAACAACGTCCTCCTGTGGCTGTTACCCAAAATTATTTAATGGATGTAGTAAACCACGCTCACTTGGTTTTGGCTGAATATCTTCAACAAAACCCGCTTTTGAGTCGCATGGGAAGTACAATGGCACTCTTATATTTGGATGAAGGAGGGGCTACGATTGCTCATATTGGCGATAGTAGGGTGTATCACATACGTGATGGCTTTGTATTACACCAAACACAAGACCATCGTTATGTTTTAGAGCTCGTTGCGGAAGGAATTATCACCCAAGAGCAGGCAAAAACACACCCACGCCGAAATAGTCTAAGCCGTTCGATTGGAGTAAAAGCAAATGAAGCAAACATAAAAATAGATGAGCCTACCATTTATTCTATCACTGATATACAAGCGGGAGATTATTTCTTTTTGTGTACTGATGGGGTTTTGGAGCAATTAACAGAAGAAAAGTTGATGGGAGTTTTTAGAGAGGATGACAATGATGCATCAAAAATGGCAAAGGTGTTATGTATCTGTCAAGACCAAACTCGTGATAATTATTCAGGCTGTTTAGTGCCTATAAGTGAAGTGGTTATAAACAATGGAATAAGTTCAACATTACCCCCCAAAAAAAGAAGTTTGTGGCAATGGCTGGGATTGATGTTATTTTTATTGTCACATTTTTGTTCTGCTCAGAAGGAGGCTACTTACGCAGTTTTAGTAGGTATTTCTGATTATAAATCGTTGGATTATCGCACTGGGGACTTGAGATTTGCAGATAAAGATGCCCAGCGAATGAAAACATTTCTAATGAGTAAAGCTGGCGGTAACGTCCCTGAAAGAAACATTCGATTACTTACAAATAGTAATGCCTCTCAAAGAAATATTCTTAAAGCACTTCAATTGTTCCAGAAGGCTACGGCCAATGACCGAGTAGTTTTTTACTTTTCTGGACATGGGATGAAAGGAGGATTGGTCCCTTATGACGTTAGCAGAAATCAACCAAGTTCAATCTTGAGCCATCAAGCACTTAAAACATATTTTAAAAGTTCAGCGGCTTTGACTAAACTTTGTATAGTTGATGCTTGTCTGTCAGGGACTATGACGGCTAAAACTGCATGGGGTATATCGGACGTTGAAACAGCACCCCAAAAAGCTGATGTAGTGCTAATGTTATCATCACGAGCAACACAAACTTCTATAGAAAGTGGTATTACTAGGGGAGGACTTTTTACTTTTTTCTTACTAAACGGGCTTAGAGGTAAGGCGGATTTAGATGGAAATCGGCTAATTACGGTAAAAGAGCTTTACCAATACGTATCACCACTGGTGAAGAAAAATGCCATAAATAAACAAGCTCCGACATTTTACGGTAATTTTTCTGATAATTTAACTATGAGTTATGTCAAATAGTACTTGCGTAGCGTAAAATTTGTAGTTTTGCTTTTCTAAAACCCCATACATTCTTAGCCTTATCGAATGAGTTATTTTTCTATTCAACCTTTTCTTTTTAGGTCTAATAAAAATCTTTTCAAAATTTCGGTTCTTCACTGTTTAGGCATTGCTCTAATTATAATTTCAGAGGGATGCCAATGGAAAGACCCTGTTTTGAAAATTTTAAAAACATGTACATCTCCCACTGAAATAGTGGCAACCAAGAGCAGTAGTAGTGCCTATTCCTACGTATATCGATTAAATACGGAGACTAATGAGGTCACCAGTTTAAACTGGAAGGTATTAAGTGGTACAACGGTACTTACGCAAGGTAGAGGGGATGGAGGTGTGTTTGGATATACATTTGTGTCGGCGGGTACTTACACGATTGTTGCAGAAATTCAAACCCTATGTGGGGATAAAATAACACTTTCTACGAACACAGTAATTACGGTAAAAACATGCGTTTTGCCTACTGCTATAACCAATTCAACGACGAATTCTAATACATATACTTACTCACTTGTCAATGGAGTAGCAGCTGATGTTAAGGCTGTACTGTGGAAGGTATTTAATGGAAGTAATGTCGTATTTCAAGAGCAACGAACAGAGGCGGGTACATTTAGCTACACCTTTACATCTTCGGGGAGTTATACGATAAGCGCAGAAATAGAGACTGTTTGTGGCGAAAAAATAACCCGAACGTTGGGGGTAACTGTTTCGGTCGGGGGAGTTTCGGCTACTGCCAATTTCAAAGCTTGGCGAAATGGAAGTAGTGCAAATGACGTAGGTAACAGTGTGGCTGTTGACGGACTTGGTAATGTATATGTTATTGGTAATTATGGGGCTTCGATTTCTTTTGGGGCAACAACTTTGAGTGTCGCAGGTGCTAATGACGTATTCATCGCTAAATACAATAGTAATGGAGATATGGCATGGGTACAACGGATAACTGGTGATGGTACGGACGAAGGAAAGGGAATTGCCGTGGATGCTAACGGTGATATTTATGTGGTAGGGCAAGTAAGTACAAATGCAGGATTTTTTAATACTACCGCCAACGTTATTTCTAATTCACCAGTAAGGAGACAAACGAATGGACCAACCGATGTATTTGTAGCAAAATACAACCGTGATGGACAAATGCTCTGGAACAAACTCTATGGTGGAGGCAGCCCTGACCAAGGAGTTGGTATAGCAGTGCATACGTCAGGTATTTATATTACAGGCTTCTTTAGTGCACCTTCTGCAACATTTGGGAGTACGACCATTCAAGCATCAGGGGGAGCAGGTAAATATGATGCCTTCTTAGCTAAATTAAACGGGAATGGAGATGCTATTTGGGCTGTTTCTTGCGGTGGCTTTGAGAATGACTATGCAAGCAGCGTGGCTGTAGATACAGAAGGCAATGCTTATATGACAGGAAATTTCTCTTCACCAGCTACTTTCCGTTCGGCCTCTGGTGCATCAACGGTTTATTCTTCCAACGCAACCCCCGACATATTTCTTGCAAAATATAGCTCAAGTGGAAATTTGGTAGCTTTTCACAATTCAAATTCTGGAACCCCCGCCTTTGGTAGCAGTGTGGCTGTGAGTGGTTCCGCTGTATATGTTACGGGGACTATACAAGGTGCTAATTACGGTAATACCCAAGTGAACTACCGTGGAGGCGGAGATATATTTTTGGCAAAATACAACCTAACAAATTTAAGTGTAGAATGGGTGAAAACAGCGGGTGGCGCGGGTGCAGATGCTGGGAATGGAGTCGTTGTAGATAAATCGGGCAATGTTTACATTACAGGTTTAATAAGCAGCACGAGTACATTTGACAATACATCAGTTAGTTCTTCTGGAAATACAGATGTATTTTTAGCCCAATATGATAGTAACAGTACTTTTAAGTTTGTAAAGACGGCAGGCGGAGGGGGAGCTGATGGAGGAACGTCTTTGGCGGTCAACACCGCTGGAAATTTACTGCTATTGAGTGGGTTTTACAGTAGTTCGTTTGTATTTGGGACAGCGCCTGCATTGTCTTATTCTGGAGGGCTGGATATTTTTGTCGCAAAGTATCCTGATTAATAGACAAATAATGGTTTGCCAATGAAAAACCAAATAAAAGTATGCAATGCGTATTTTGTAAAACTGGTCAAATAGAAAAGGGAAAAACGCTGATTACGCTGCAACGTGGCGTTGCGATTGTAATCATTAAAGACGTGCCTGCTGATGTTTGCGATAATTGTGGGGAAGCGTATTTGTCAGATACAGTCAACCAAAAAGTATTAGAATTAGCTGAAAGTGCTGTGGAAAAAGGAGCCGAGCTTGAAATGATTCGTTATCCTGATGCCTACAAGGAATTGGTTTAAAACAATTGAGTGATTTACTAAATGAACCCTGATTTTACCACCTTTCAAGAATTTCGTAAACGATACCCAATTCAATTTGCAGATAAGGGGGCGTGGTTGGGAAGTGGTACGTACGGTAAGGTTTTTAAAGTTGAAGATCAAGTAGAGACTGAGTGGGTAGCAGTAAAAATCAGTGAATACCGACGAAACGAGGCTAAATCACTCAGAGCGGAAGTAGAACTTGCCCAGAAAGTACCACGACATGCCAATATTGCGCGTTATGATGCTTGTTACCGCCTTGAAACAGATACGGGGGTAAGTGATTTCGCAATAATGAAATATTATGCCGACGGAAATTTGGCAGATTTGCTTAAACACCAGAAACTGTCGGACAAAGAGCTGCGAGATATTGTCAAAGGAATATTAGAAGGGTTAAAACATTTACACCAACAGCGGATTGTTCATCGAGATTTTAAACCTGCCAATATTCTTATTTCACGTGGGTTCGACGGACGCTATGTTCCCAAAATTGCAGATTTTGGACTTAGTAAACTGGTAAGCCAAGATGAAATAGAGAGTTCTGATTTTGACTTGAGCGATGGTAGAGGTACGCCTTCCTATAAAGCCCCAGAACAAATTGAGGGGGGGCGAGTGAGTTTTAACCTAGATTTATGGGCATTTGGGGTTATTTTATACGAAATGCTAACGGGGGAAAAGCCTTTCAGCGTAGGCTCCCACTCAAGTGAGCCTACATTGCGCCGTGAGATAGAACGCAAAATTATTACGGCTCAACTCCCCGAGCGTCTCTTTGCTTTACCAGAACCCTATCAAAGTATAGTACGTCGATGTCTCGTTAAAGACATTCGGGCGCGCGTACGCAAAGCGGAGGAGTTGTTGGTGATGCTTGATGAACCAATAAAAAAATCTCCGCTGGTCAAACCGATTCAACCTGTAACACAGTCTGTGCCTACAGATACAACAGACGTTTACGAAAAACCAAAGGAAAACAAACTGGAAGTACCTACGGATGTGTATCAGCCAAATGTGGTTGTACCAACTACAAAAAAACAACCCAAAACAAGTAATTGGGCGCTTTGGGGAGGAGCTGGAACTGTTGTAGTTGTTTTGATGAGTCTATTTTTTTGGAAAAAAGAGGATGCGAAGCAAGGTAGTGAGAGCCAAATAAATGGAAAACCAACTCAATTGACCGAAAGAAAGAATGCTAAGATACCTGCCAAGGTAGAGGTTATCCCCGCTAAAAATAAGCCTGAAAAGCGTAACCCAGAACCATTAAATGAGAATAAGACAAATGAGGTGGTTCTTGCTCCGACGAACAACGATGAGGTTGAACGTCGTATGAAGCAACAAAAACTAGAGGAGGAAAACAGGCTAAAAGAACAAGCTGCATTGAAGAGGCAGCAAATCCAGAAAGAGTACGACGAGTTGATTGAAAGGGGCATGATAACAATTACAGCAAGCAATAATAAAGGAGCAGCTATTCAAAACTTTAAGCAAGCCAATGATTTAGCGAACAGTAATGATGTTGCTACTGCCAAAGGAATGAATGCCTACGCTACTTATGTCGCGAAAGGTGACCGTATTTTTGCAAATGAAGAATACGAAGGGGCAAAAGCTTGGTACAGGGTGGCACAAGCTATCCGAAATACAGAAGAAATTCGTCGAAAAATTAAAGAATGTGATACAAATTTATAATGATGCAAAAGATACTTTTACTTCTACTAATAACCAATTGTTGGGTTACTACAGCCAATGCCAAAAATGTGCGAACCGCTCCGACAGCGATAAAAAATGTTGCACTGGGAATTGATGAAGAGTACGACCGTTACAAGAAAAGAGGGGATGATTTTTTTGCACAAGGAGATTATATCAATGCCCTTAAGCAATACCGAAATTGTTTGGAAGTTCCTAATTTTGAGAATGATACGTATGCAAAGGGACGTATTGCGTTAGTAACAAAATTATCAACTTTGCGAGATAATGCTTCAAAACTCATCAGTTCGGGGAAAGGAGAAGAGGCGCTTGGAGCATTGAAACAAATCTTGGTAGAAAACCCAAATGAGCCAATTGCTAAGGGAATGCTAGCGGATTTTTGGACTGACAAAGCGACTAAATTGTATGCACAAAAGAATTATACAGAGGCGAAAAAGAATTACCAAGAAGCACTCCAATACGTAAATAAGCCTGACTTAATCCAAGTACAGATTCAGAACTGTGATGAGTTTATCAAAGTTCAACAACGAAATGAAGTTGCCGCTCAAAATGTAGCAGAAAAGCCAAAAGATAAAGGTTTAGAGCCTGTACAAAATCCTGTAAACATTTCTAAACCTCAAGAAACGAAAGAGAAAACACCTTTAGAAGCGAAAAAAGAAGGGGTCAAAAAAGAAACTACTCCCGCAGTAACATTGAAACCAATTGCATCACCCAAACGCCGTATTGTTCCAAAGGTACTTACTGCTTTGGTAGGATTGGGTGCGGGAGGCTATGCGTATCTTCTCAATAATCAATACCAAACAAAGCTTAGTAACCTCAATAGTATCTCACAAACAACTGATCCAGATGGGGATAATGTAATTTTGAACCAAACGGCTTTTAACCAGTGGGAAACGGCTTATAAAGACGTTAAAAATTTCCAAAGCAATAAAACAACCATGTATGCTTGTTTGGGGATAGCAGGGGCTGCTGCTATTGCTGAGATTATCCTATTGACGACTAAGCCAAAAACTAAAAAACAAACTGGTTTTAAACTCAATTCTAATAATCAAAATATTGGTTTGGCGCTTCAATACCGTTTTTGATGATGAAAAAAGCATGTTCTTACATTACATTGGTGTTTTTGACTGCCTGTCAATGGGTAGAGCCTTCGATGAAAACATTGAAAGTTTGTCAAAAGCCTACTGCAATAAATGCGACGGTCAATGCGAATAATTCACGTCAATATACCATATCGTTGGTTGGTTCAACAACTGATATAATTTTCCCAATTAACTGGAAAGATGGCCCATATACGATTGGTACGAGTTCCTCATCATCGATTAATTATACTTTTGCGGGAGATGGTAGTTTCGTGATTACAGCTGAGGCATTGACCAAATGTGGGGATAAAATAACACTTACATCTACTGTTGCTGTAAAAACATGCGTTCTACCTACTGAAATCACAGTAACAACGGATCCATTGGATGTCAGAAAGTTTAGTTTTGGTATTAAAACGAGTGTACCGTCAGACGTAGCGTCAGTAGCGTGGAAAACTGTAAGTCAGTATAAAGACCAGGCTCATGGTTCACTTAAAGTAACGGATAAAATTACGTACACGGTTAATTCTTCCGAGGTGGTGAGTGTTATGGCAATTGTGCAAACAATCTGTGGGCAAACTATAACACTAATCCAAAATGTCAGTGCAGAATTTAAGATTTGGGATAAGACATTTGGAGGGAGCGATACTGATGAAATAATCTCAATGATTACTACTTCTGATGGTGGTTATTTGTTAGGAGGCTCTTCAAATTCAAATAGCTCAGTCGATAAATCAGAAAATAGTAGAGGTAATTATGACTTTTGGGTTGTTAAAGTTAATGCGAATGGTCAAAAACAATGGGATAGAACGTTTGGAGGTCTTGGTGAGGAGAAATTAGCTGGTGTGATTGCTACGCCTGATGGAGGTTTTTTACTCTCTGGCCACTCAGGATCTTCAGCAGGAGGAGACAAAACTGAAAATAGCCGCGGTGGCTTCGATTTCTGGATTGTGAAAATTAATGCTAACGGTCAAAAGCAGTGGGACAAAACGTTTGGAGGAAATAATACGGATTACTTTGGGACAATTATAAGTACATTGGATGGGGGTTTTGTCATAGGAGGGAATTCAACCTCAAATATTTCGGGGGAGAAATCTGAGAATAGCCAGGGTGCTTGGGATTTCTGGATTGTTAAAATCAATGCGAATGGTCAAAAACAGTGGGATAAAACCTTTGGAGGACGCAACGACGATTTTCTTGGAGGGCTTTGTACCACCCTTGATGGGGGCTTTTTAATAGCTGGGCAATCTAACTCTAATAATTCAGGAGATAAGTCTGAAAGTAGTCGAGGTGGTATTGACAATTGGCTGGTGAAAATTGATAAAAATGGTCAAAAGCAATGGGATAAAACCTATGGAGGTGCGGAAGATGATAACTTCCGAGGGATTGTAGCCACTTCAGATGGAGGGTGTCTTTTAGCATGTGCTTCAATTTCTAATAGCTCAGGCGAAAAGTCAGAAAACCGCCGAGGAAGCTATGATTGTTGGGTATTAAAAATTAATTCGACTGGCCAAAAGCAGTGGGATAAGACTTATGGCGGCCCATGGGATGATGCAGTTGCCGAAGGTGGGATTACTTTAGGAGCCGACAATAGTTTTTTAATTACAGCATACTCAAGTTCACCTGCTGGAAATGAGAAATCAGAACCTGCAAGAGGACAACAGGACTATTGGTTATTTAAAATAAGTGAAAGTGGGGAAAAGTTGTGGGATAAAGTTTTTGGCGGAAGTGGTCAGGAAGGTTGGCCTGGGACTAGGTCAATCGTCCACTCAAATGGAAGTATATTGTTGGGTGGGTATTCCGATTCTAACATTTCAGGTGAAAAATCTGAAAACAGCCGCGGAGGAAGGGATTTCTGGATTGTAAAAATTAGGTAAGGGTGTTACTTGGAGCATATTTTTTATATGAAAAAGGCGTTTCTTTATATTTTATTAATGTTTTTAATAGGCTGTAGATGGGCAGATCCTGTTTTGAAAACATTGAAAGTATGCCAAAAACCTACAGCAATAAATGCCGCTGTTAGTGCAAATAGCGCGCGAAAATATATGTTTTTATTGGCTGGGGTAACTGCGGATATAACATTTCCAATTACATGGAAACAAGGTTCTACTATCCTAGGAACGAGTTCTACAGGAGCATTTGAATACACATTTGGCGCTGATGGGAGTTATGTTATTACGGCAGAAGTGTTGAACGTATGTGGAGACAAAATGTCTTTCACCACTACTGTGTCTATAAAAACGTGCGTAATGCCTACTGAAATAATCATTGATAGTAAAAATGAACAGACGGTTACGTATTCACTTAAACCAAATACTTTGCCGAGTATTAAGCTTGTGATTTGGAGAGTTGTAAGTGCTGGAAATACTATTTTTCAAGAACAACGGTTAGGGGAAAACTCCTTCAGCTATACATTTACTGCGAGTGGAAATTATACTATTGTTGCTGAGGTTGAAACTTTATGTAATGAAAAAGCAACAGTAAGTACTAATACTTTGATTGAATTGCAGGTTAGTTCAAAAATATGGGATAAAACCTTGGGAAGCAGTAGTCGAGATGAGCCCTATGCAGGAATAGTTTTGACAAATGACGGGGGCTATCTTATTGGGGGATTCTCTGATGGAGGATTTTCGGGAGATAAAACTAACCAAGGTCGTGGTGGTGATGATTTTTGGCTGGTAAAAATAAATGCTGATGGTGTCAAACAATGGGATAAAACCTACGGTGGTAGTAACAGTGATATTATGACAAATATTATTGTAACGCCAGATGGTGGTTTTTTGCTCGGAGGATATTCAGATTCAAAAGCGTCAAATGAGAAATCTGAAAATGGGTTTGGGAAATTTGATTATTGGGTGCTTAAAATTGATGCCAATGGTACAAAACAGTGGGATAAGACCTTTGGAGGAGCAGATGATGATATATTAACAAGTGTTGTTTCGACCTCAGATGGCGGGTTTATTTTAGGAGGGACTTCAAGCTCTGCTAGTTCTGGGACAAAAACGGAAAATAAAAGAGGAATTACTGACTACTGGATTGTTAAAATTAGTGGTAATGGTGCTAAACAATGGGATCGAACATTCGGGGGGGCTAACACACAGTCTATGACAGCTCTTATTTCAGCTTCAGATGGAGGGGCTTTGCTTGGAGGATGGTCCACCTCAGATGCTTCAGGTGATAAATCTGAAAATTGCCTTGGAGGTTGGGACTTTTGGGTTATTAAAATAGGAGCTAACGGTCAAAAACAGTGGGATAAAACACTTGGAGGGGGAGCTGATGATGTTTTGGAAACCTTACTATTTATGCCTGATCGTGGATTTTTATTAGGAGGCTCATCCCGTTCGGGAAGTTCGGGAGATAAACAAGAGCAAAATAGAGGGGAGACAGATTTTTGGTTGGTAAAGATAACCGAAACCGGTCAAAGACAATGGGATAAAACCTATGGAGGAAACGGGTTTGATGGTATGACTAATGCTATTTTTATGCCTAATAATAGCATCTTGCTAGTCGGAAGCTCTACATCAAATATATCGGACGACAAATCAGAAAATAGTAGAGGTAATAGGGATTTTTGGATTGTAAATATCAATGAAAGTGGTCAAAAACAATGGGATAAAACGTATGGTGGAAATGGTGATGACAATGCAGGAAAAGCACTGCAAACGTCTGATGGAAGAGTTGTCCTAGTTGGTTATTCAGATTCTAATAGTTCGGGTGAGAAATCCGAAAATAGTCGTGGTGGGCGAGATTTTTGGGTAGTTAAAATCCGATAGGCACTTACATGCTTTGTAATAATTTTTTCGCACGTAAATGATAGTGATGTTTTGGGTTGTGTGCGATTCGCGCTAAAATTTTGTTTGCCTCTTTTGTTTTACCTTTCTTTAGATAAACCAATGCGACATACCACTCTGCTTTTTCGCGGGTAAGTCGAGATGGGGCAGTTTTGGAAATGTTTTGTAAAGACTCAAAAGGCAAAGATTTATATTGTACGTCTGTCATTTCTCTATCGACCAGTGCCACTATCTCTGTTTCTCTGGAACTACCAAAAGATTTAGCCATCCACCAACTTATTCCTATTATTAGTACAATAGAAGCTGCGGCTGACCATACAGGCCACTGTTTAAAGACAGAAAATGGCTGTTTTGGTTTTATTCTTTGTTGAATTTGGGTTCGTTTTTTTGAAGCATTGAGCCTTTTTTCGATAGCCAATGCTTGAAACCCTATGTATAGTTTTTGCTGAGTTTCTACCTCCAGCCGAAAGGCGCTATTATATTGTAATTCACTTTCAAAGTCGCGCCGTTCGGCCTCCGAAAGCTGGTTTTGAAGGTATGCTTCAATTCGTTCAAACTGGCCTGAATTCATTTTGTTTGCTGGGTCAATTTTAGGTAAATATTTTTAAGTTTCTCAGTGCAATCATACCGTTTTTGTTTGGTCGAAGACTCTTTCATTGAGAGAAGCAGGGCTATTTCTCGTATTGATAAGTTATCAATGTAAAACCATTCGATGAGTTGTCGGCAATCACCTTTGAGCTGGTGGAGGGCGCTGCGTACTTGAAAAATAAGTTCATTCTGCTCAAGGTCTCGTTGTAAATCAATGTCATTGGCAGGGTTATACGAATCTGGCATGGGCGCTTGCGTCTTAAATCTACTTGAAGCTAACTCGTTCAGCCATACCTTTTTGCAGTAGTCGAAGATAACAGTTGTTATTTTGACGTTATCTTGGTATTGATATTTTCCTGTCTCAATGTTTAGTAAAAAGTTTAAAAGACCTTTGTGGAAAGCATCTTCCGCATCCATTTGAGTACCACTGTTTTTTTCAACCCAATAAGAAAATGGATGCTGAAGTTCTTTATATAAAAAGTCGTAGGCCCACTCCCTCCGTTGTTTAAGTGCTTGGTATAAGTCAAACTGAGAAAATGAAGTAGTATGTTTGGAGGGCATAGTGTTGGAATATAATCATACCAAACATACACTAAAGTTTAAATTTCTCAAAATGGAAAAGTAGTTGATTGTTTGGGAACATATACTTTGTTGCCGTTATCGTTATAGTAATACTGACCACCACGAGGACCTGTGTGAATAGTGCGGCCTTGCCCATAATTGTTTGCATTAGGAGAGTTATCACGAGCACGAGAGCCAGACTCTGATGTAAAAGGATTAGAATTTCCTTGAGTAGAAAAGTTGTCTAAATTTGTGCTGTTAGACTCGGTTTTGTAGTGTCCTTGAACATAAGTTCCATTGCTTTTTTGATAGCCGTTTTGGTATCTAACAGATGGACTGGTTGTTGTTGGCTCTTCAAATAAACTACTTCTTGAAGAAGTTGACCGTTTGGAAGGTTGTGTTGAGTATGGATTGTAAAATGACTGGTTAAATGACAGAACCGAAACAGTTAAAAACAAAAGAATAAACAGTGGAGTGCGCATAGCGTAAGTTGATTAAGATGATAAATGAATTTCTTCTTAATCAAATCAACCTCAGAAAGGTAAGTGAAAACCGACCAAAAAAATCAAAACGGCCGCATGGCCTTCACAAAACGATTTTTGAAGTACTTAGAAAAGAGGTTGTCTTCGCGGACACCTTTGGACGACGAAGCGTGAATGAATAGAATGTCGTTTTTGCCGCGCACTTCGGTTACAATGCCCACGTGCGAAACGTAGCCCGCTTTGCCCGCGTCGGGTACGTAGAAAATCCAGTCGCCTGGACGGATGTCGTGTACTTCCTCGACTTCGGTGCCGAATTCAGCTTGCTGCCACGAAATGCGCGGAACTTTGAGGCCCACTTCGGTATAAACCGAGCAAATCAATCCTGAGCAATCGATGCCGCCTCGGTCGTTACCGCCACTGCGGTAGGGCGTGCCCGTATAAGCACGAGCACTGCGTACAATGTCGCGCACGTAATTTTGGTAAGCACCTTTGGGTTTGGTCAGTAGGGGACGTTTGGTAGCGGGCGTTTTAGTGGTAGTTCTAGCAGGAGGAGGCGATGACTTGAACACGGCACAAGCGCTCACCAACAAACCAAAAAAAACGATTGAAAGTATGCCTACAAAACGCGTCATTCCGTACTGGGTTAGGATTTACAAAAATAACGTAAGAATAAATGAAATAGCGTGAAGATGGGGGAATTAATCAAATTGGCAAAGAGTAAATAACAAATTGGCAATGGGCAAATTGGCAAAAGGCAAGGGGTACTTTGTCACCTCGACGACAGGAGAGGGCTAAAGCTACTTCTAAAACGTGAATAGGCAAATGTAAACACATAGTTCACTAGCGCACAAAAGACTGTCTATGTTTACTATGTGTTTATTCTACTGTTTTCTATGTGTTTCAAAAAAAAGTATTTATTCGTACACCCTAGCTAATATCCGTCAGGGCGATGATTTTGTCGTTTTTAAATTGGAAAATAGAGCGGCCTTCCAGCTGAATTCGGTCGTCTTTTTTGAGTCCCATTGGCAAATCCATGGCCAAAACGGCTTCGTAATCTACCTCGATTTCACAAAGGTCGTTTTCGTGTTTGAACGACGTGATGGTTTGGCAACGTTCTGAAAAATAGCCTTTTGACTGCTCCGCTTGGTGGCGAATGGCCTCTTTGCCTTCTAAATGAAGGTTGACTTCGCCATTGGCAATGTTCTCAAACTGTACATTTTCGTCGAGGTGAGCCAACATGCCTTCTACGTCAAATTGGTTGTAGGCTTCGACGTACGCTTGTATGATTTGTTCGCGTTCTTGCATAGAAATTAGGGATAATGTGAGTGCAATTTTACGTTTTTTTCAAAATTTCGTCCGTAAAATGGGCACGTAGTTTTGGTTGGGAGAATTTTTCTTGGTTAAAATCACTCGATTTTCCGCGCGGTACCGAAAGGGAAGTCCACTGCGTAGCAAGCATTTTCCCGATAAATACCAGTTGACCCACGTGGTAAGGATAATGCGCCAATTGCCGATGAATGGCTTCCGTTACGGTATGGCCTTGGTTACGGATGTAAATAATTCTAGTGAGGTCGTCAGAACTCAGAGCATCAAGGGCTTGGAAAAGACAGGTCCAGCCTTCTTCCCATTGCTCAAGTACTTCTTGACGGGTGGTGGCATCGTTGATAAATTCAGCATCGCGGTTACGGCTTTCCTTTTCCCCATCAGTGGTCAAAAAATCGGTCCAACGCGAAAGCATGTTGCCCCAGAGGTGTTTTACAATGGTGGCTATGCTGTTACTTTCTTCGTTGTAGCTCCAAAACAGCTGTTCATCGCTGAGTTGTTGCATGGTTTTATCGCCCAGTAGTTTATAGTATTCAAATTGCTTGCGAGTACTTTCAATAAAATCGTTTTGCATGGTAGAAAGAGGGTTTATCAAACGTGATTCGATAAAAATAATGCTATTTCTGTTTTTTAATACCTTGTTTTTCAAACCATTTGGTGCATTCTAGGAAGAAAGACTGAGGTTGTTCTACAAACGGGAAATGTCCTGCGTCTTTAATGATTACTTCGGTCGATTGAGGAATCTGTTTGGCAATACGATCCGATTGTGAAATTTTGTCGCAAATAAAATCATCGTCTCCTACAACGACGAAAGTGGGGGCGTTGATAGAGGAAAGTTTCGGGAAAAGATACTCCGTTCCAAAATTGGCGGTTTGGGTATATTTGTCCACTTGGTCGTTAAAACTGCCCGCTTTTTTGATAAAAGCCTCTATGTTTTTTTCGTCGTGAAAATAAAACGGAATAATAAACTTCATAGCTTGGGTAAGCGTCATAGTGGGGTCGTAGTTCATAAGCACCTTGACTCCTGCTTCAAAATAGGGTTTTTCCTTACGTTTTAATATGGCTTTTTGAATTTCAGCTTCGTACAAGCTGTCCCGACCCGCCAAAGCGCCAATGGCAACAATGCCATTAACATTGTTGGGGTGGCTAATGCCGTACGAAAGCACCTGAAACCCACCCATTGAATGGCCTGAAAGCCACACTTTGGGCTGATTGAGGTAGTGCCTTAGGGCATCCATGTCCTCCATAAAAAACGAGGTAGTGTATTGCTTGGGGTCTTCGGGGCCTTTGGATTGTCCACTATGGCGGGTGTCGTAATAAACCATGGTAAAGTACTGCTCAAACGGATGAAAATAGTTTTTGAGGTACTCCATCGAAGCACCCCAGCCTGGGGTTGGGAAGAGCATAACGGGGCCTTTCCCTGCCACATAGTAGTGCAGGGTAGTTCCATTCACAGTAGCAAAGTGGCTTCCTGGCGATAAGCGATTTTGAGCGTAGCTTAGGTTAGCTATGAATAAACAAAAAACGAGTTTGGTGTAACGTGTAAGTGACATGAGTGGTTAAAGAATGTGTTGACCCAAAAATAACCAATTTTTGATAACATTCTTCGACGTAGTTTCTAAAGCAAAATAAATCGCTCAACCCGTATTTGTTCCAAAAAATGCGCGTCGTGCGAAACCACGAGGAGCGTCCCTTGGTATTCATTGATGGCAGCAGTTAAGATGTCAATGTTTTGAATATCAAGGTTATTGGTGGGCTCGTCTAGCACAATCAGGTCAGGAGCTTGGCTTCCAATTGTGAGGCAACACAGCATCAAGCGCATTCGCTCGCCGCCGCTCAACGCACCGCAAGGCTTGTCCCAGGTTTCTTTGTCAAACAAAAACCGATGCAAGCGTATCTTGATTTCGTGTTCTTGCAGTGCTGCGCTGTTGGCCTGTTGGGCTTGCTGCAAAACGCTTAAACGCGGGTCAATCAACGAATAATCTTGGTCGATATATACCGCTTGCCCCGCCGCTCGATGCAAGGTGCCCGCCGACGGTTGGAGCGATCCCAACAGGAGTTTAATCAAGGTGGTTTTCCCCGAGCCATTCAATCCTTTCAGCGCAATGCGCTCACCGCTAGTGATTTGAAAGTTTAAACTTTCCAGCCAAAGCGACTTGTGACCATAGTTGAAATTGAGTTGGTCGGCCGCAAACAAGATTTTTCCTTTGTGCAAAAAAGAGTTGTTAAACCCAAACTTCATCTTGTCGATGTCGGGAAGGGACGAGCGGAGGTCGCGTAATTCTTGGGTCAGGCCGTCAATTTTTTCACCATGAACACTTTTTAGCTTTGAGGTACTGTTTTCGGCATTGTTTCTCAGGGTATTCATCATAATACGCGCCACGCCCGCTTTTTCTTGCTTTTGTTTTCCGCGCGCGTCCAGTTTTTGTTGGCGTTCCAGCGTTTCACGTTCCTTTTCTTTGGCTTTCCGAAGCGCTTTTTCGCGGCTTTGAACGTCGTGTTGGAGGGCATTCGACTGGATTTCTTTTTGTTCGGCGTAAAAATCATAATTGCCGCCATAGACGGTAATCCCTCGCTTTCCAAGTTCGCAGACGGTATCAAGCAAATTGAGTAAGGTGCGGTCGTGGCTTACTACGATGAGCGTTTTGGAGGTTGATTCAATAAAGCCGTAGAGCAACTGCCGCGCCGCCGTATCTAGGTGATTACTAGGCTCATCGAGCAAGATAAAGTCTGGGTTATGAATGTCGATTCCTGCTAAAAATACCTTTGTTTTTTGCCCACCACTCAAAGTTGCTAACGGTTCTGTAAGGTCAATTTCGGTGAGCTGCCAATAGGCAAATGCTTCTTGAATCCGTTCTTCTAGCGTCCAATCGTCATCGAGTACAAGAAGGTTTTCTTCCGTGACGTTGCCTGCCAATATTTCTTGCAAAGCAGTTAGTTTTTGGGCTACTCCAAGTGCCTCCGCGACCGTCAGGTGGTTGAATTGACCTACTACTTGTGGGATATAATAGGGTGTTGCTTGCACCATCCGTTGACCAGTAGAAGGGAGTAATTCACCCGCAATGATTTTCAACAACGTCGATTTCCCTGAGCCATTGTTGCCAATTAATGCGATTTTTTCGTGGGTATTTACGGTCAAATGAAGCTCATCAAACAACCGTGATTTGTTGGGATGTGTATAGGAAATATTCTGGAGAATCAGCATGATTTCTTTCTTTAGGAGTGAATAAAAAAGCACGTGCCGCCGCATCGCGACGGGGCTATTTATTGAATCGGAAAGAAAGTGAATCTCACATGGAAGTAATAAATTGGACGCAGAGGGGCTGGTGTATCTGACGCCGAAATGATGCGACAAAGGTAAGGGGAATTTTACTATTTAGGAAGATATCTCAATTTTTTGCCGCCAAACCGCCATCACATAACACCGCGAGTGTGGTTCATTGGGGTTTAATTCAATAAATTCTTTTTGGGTCAAAATCGCGCGATTGTAATCACGGAGAAGTCCGCGTTCATTAAAATCGTCTGGCATGAGCGTGCTTGCCATTCCCGTACAATTGGTTAAAGTACTGATTGAATAGGCGTCATCTAGCAGGTCATAACCTATAAATTCAAAGCCATCGAGCGGTACTTGATGGCAAGCTTCGGTAGGTTCTTTTACGACTGCAATTAGTTGATAGTGAATAGATTTAGTTCGTCGAAGTACGTAGTCGATGGAGCTATAAAAGCCAGTCAACCAGACGCCATCGCAAACAATATATGTCCAGTCCTCACTGCTTTTGTAGTCTGGTTCGACGACAGAGGGGTTGAGCAACGCGTCCAAAGAAACCATTTCTTTCAAATGATGTAACCCGTACCAAGCCGCATAGTCATCCCATGAATGTCCATGAGCGTGGTACTGAGGCGTAAAGGGTGCGATGGCGTTGTACCAAAAAGTCATAAGAATGTTTGTTTACAAACGATAGTCGAAAAACAATCTTACAAGGATAACAAGAAGGCCAAAGACTTTCCAAGTTTTTGGATTTGCGAAGTACAGACTTGGAAAGTCTCAAAGACTTTCTAAGTTTTTGGATTTGCGAAGTACAAACTTGGAAAGTCTCAAAGACTTTCTAAGTCTGTACTTTTTGGTAAGCCTAAACCTCCAACGTAAGGAGCGCTAAGTAGGGGTCGCCTTCCAGACCCAAGGCCAGGGCAAAGGCAGGCTCGGTCTTGTATCCTTGTCGCTTCAACGAAACAATCTGCTGCCGAAAAGCTTCGCCGTGCTGAGCGAGGAGTTTGTCTTCAACCAGCATATGGCGGTAGGCGTTTTGAGTTTTTGGGGGAATGTTTTGGCCAAATACCTCAATTTCAACCCCATCGACTATAAAATGTGCAACGACGGCTTGATGAGCGGGATTTTCCCAAAAAGTAAAATTGGGGTAATGGCCAAACAATGAATGGAGCGTTGCTGCAAAATCGCTTTTGTCTGACCACTGACAAATGATGTCAAGGTCGCTGCTTTCGATGTCAATATTGATAGGAATCGTACCAACCAACACAGGCGAAAATGGCGCGAGTTGCGTCAAAATTCGGTGGTTGGTCAGTACGTCGTAGGCGCGTTGTTGTCGCTCGTTTCCCGTTTTTAAATAGTCTATGGTGTCAAATTTCATTCAAATGAGGCATTTTACCTTGACGGTATTCGCGGTACAGTCGTATAATGTCTTCCTGCGTATCGCCAATAAACGGCCCGTGGCTGACGATGGGAGCTTGGTGAGGCTGCCCTGCGTATAGGACAAAACGAGCGCTTTGTTCGGTACTTTGAACATGGAGTTCGCTCTCCGTTTCGTTCAATGAATCCAGCCATCCGACTTGGCCTTTTTCTAACTGGCGACCGCCAACTATTACACTTCCCTCAAGAACGTAAACAAATCCGTTGTAGTGTGCAGGAATCGGTTGGGTTACTTCCGAGGTGGCATTGAGCTGGAAATCGACCAAAGTAAAAGGTGTGTGGTTGCGCAAGGGTGAGGTGAGGCCATGGCTACTGCCACTATATACCCGAATCGTACCTTGTTTGTTTTGGAGCGTAGGTACATTTTCGAGCGTTAATTTTTGCCAAGAAGGTTCTATCCAGCGCTTTTCGGGCGGCAAGACCAACCACAATTGCAAAATCCGCAGCGTGGTTTGTGCCGTAATCTCTTCGGTGTGAACAATCCCTCTCCCTGCCGTCATGAGTTCGAGGCTTCCTTTTTGCCATTCTTTATCATTTCCATCAACAACAAAAGTGACGGTTTCAAAACCCGCGTGTGGATGCGCCCCTCCTACGGGTGGGCCACCAGGTAAGTTGAGCTGATCGTCCATGAGTAAAAAAAACGGGTCGGTTTGGGGGAAATGCTGCCCGTCAATGAGTGCCGCAGCGGCGTGCCCTTTTCCTAAAAAACCTTGGTGGAATTTGGGAGTAAAAGCAAATTTAATGGTACGTTGGTTCATAGCTGTAGTTGATTGAAATACTTAATGCGTTGTTAAATTAGGCGAAAATACGCGTTGGAGCAAATCGGGGAAACGCACGGCAATGGTAATCCAGAGAATAACCTGCACACCAACGGCCATTCCGACAGGTTGCTGGTGTTGGAGGTGCGTTGCGATGGCGCCGCCCATGTAGGCGATGAGAAAGAAGGCGCCGATGATGGCCGTTCGTGGAACAAGAAACAATACCAATGACGTAATTTCCACCAATCCGATGAGACGGTACGTATGGGCATCAATGCCAATGGCGCTCGCTTGGGCGATGGCGGCTTCGTTTTGGCTAATTTTTAAGAATGCACTAAACGCAAATAATAGCCCTAAAACAGCGGTTAACGCCCAGCCCGTAATTTTAATTGATTTGGATGACATGGTTTTTAAATTTTTTATTTCGGGACAAAGTTCTTTTAAAATGCTATACATTTGTAACCTGTTACAAAAAGGATACCGATTACAAAATGGATACCATACACACAAAAGAAGCCTGTCAAAAGTCGATTTTGGCCATTCGAGATACGTTGGATGTGGTAGGGGGAAAGTGGAAACTTATTTTGCTGACCATTCTAATGACGGGGCCGCGGAGGTTTAGAGAACTGTCGCGGGAGGCGGGGATTTCGCCGAGAATATTGTCGAAGGAGTTGCAAGAACTAGAGATGAACGAGTTGGTCAACCGTACTGTCCAAAACACAAAACCGATTACGGTGGAGTATTCGCTTACGCCTTACAGCGAAAGCCTGAATGACGTATTGAGTTCGATGCAGCATTGGGGCGTCGAACATCGGAGGAAGATGATTCGCTAAAAAGCTGGGGGTAGCTTTTTACAATTTAGTGACAATGTTGGTAGCCGATTCGTAGTCCGAATCGAGTACCAACAGTTTAATATTGCCTCTCGGGCGACAAAAAGTAGAACTTGAGCCCATGTTTGGGTCTTTTAGAATGGCTTTGATTTTTACGCTTTCCAAAAGTTTTTTGGCCATTTGGCATTGTATCCAAGTTCCGCTGTAGATTTCGATAAATTCCATTGCCTTTCGATAGATAAACCTTACAAAGGTACTAAAGAGGTATATGTCGAATAACTACTTTTTATCCCTATTCAGTAATTTCAATAAGATTGTTTTCTGGATCTAAAATCACACTTTCATAATAACCATCTCCAGTCATTCTTGGTTCTCCAACTACCTGAAATTCATTTTCTTGTAGCTTTTTAGTTAGCTTGTCTACTTGCTCTTTACTTCCGACCGAAATAGCCAAATGTATAATTCCTAATCGTTGATTTTCAACTGTTTGGGATATGTTGTTTACTTCAGGCTTGTGCATCAATTCGAGGCGTGCTCCTTGCTCGAAAGACAAAAAATACGATTGAAAATTTTTGGTTGGATTGTGGTATTTGGCGCTAGAAATGGCCCCAAAATAAGTTTCGTAAAAAGCCCTCATTTGTTCGAGGTTTTGTACCCAAATGGCAATGTGTTCGATTTTCATAGAGTTTGTTTTTTTTGCAATATTTTGCAAATTTGCTTATAATTGCAAAATAATTGAAGTTTTCTACCAAAAAATCTCGTACAAACATGAATTTCCGCGACGATGCCATCGAATTAGATCTGAAAAAAGCACGATTTGCCCTCAAAGCCATTTTTCTGGTGTGCGGTATTGGGATTTCGAGTTGGGCGCCGATGGTTCCTTATACCAAAGACCGACTTGGCCTCGACGACGGTAGGATGGGGGTTTTGCTCTTGTTTTTAGGGGCAGGGGCAATTATCCTGATGCCGATTTCGGGTTGGCTGATTTCCAAAATAGGCTCCCTAAAAACGATGATTGGCTCTGCCATCGTGATGTCGGTGGCGTTGCCGCTGCTGTTGCTTATGGATTCTTCGGTGGCCATGGCGGCCATGCTTTTCGTGTTTGGGGCAGGTCTTGGTAGCATCGATGTCGCCATGAATGCACACGGGGTTCAGATTCAAAATTTGTCGGAAAAACCCATCATGTCGTCTATCCACGGCTTTTTTAGCGTAGGGGGACTGGTAGGGCCGCTGGCCATTGGGCTGTTGATAAAGTTGGGTATAACGCCGTTGATGGCGGCCATTTCTGTATCAGGATTAATGATGTTGATTGTACTTACCCAGTTTCGTTTTTTGATGGATGCCGCTACCGAAGTGAAAGTCAATCGCCGATTTGCGCCTGAAAAAAGCGAAGAAAGCTCAGGAGGTGCTTCTTGGCTGAATGCCCAAGTGCTTTTTTTGGGAGCGATGTGTTTTGCGGTGTTTTTGGCCGAAGGAGCCATGCTCGACTGGAGCGCCATTTTTCTCCGCGACAATCGAGGCGTAGAGGAGGCATTGTCGGGAGTAGGCTACGCGGCGTTTTCAGTTGCCATGGCGGTCATGCGTTTGGTGGGTGACAAAGTAGTTTCAAAATTAGATACCAAAACGGTAGTGTCGGGAGGCGCGTTTGTGGGGGTCGCAGGTTTTGCCCTCATTGTCGGAACTCCTTGGCTTATTGGCGCTTTTGTAGGGTTTGTTTTGGTAGGAATCGGTGCGGCCAATATTGTTCCTGTGTTTTTCAGCGAAGGCGGACGACTCAAAAACGTACCAAGTTCGGTCGCTCTTGCGGCCATTACGAGCATGGGCTACGCTGGTCAATTGGCAGGCCCAGCGATTCTAGGGTTTATTGCCCAACAAACGTCCTTGTCGATAGCCTTTGGCTTTACAGGCTTTTTGCTGCTGTTAGTAGCCGTAGCGTATGGCAGGAAGTAGCCGTGAAGCGGGTTGCTCACAACCCGATTTTGCCCGTGTTGAGGGTTGCTCACAACCCGATTTTTGCCTGTGCTGAGGGTTGCTCACAACCCGATTTTGCCCGTGTTGAGGGTTGCTCACAACCTGATTTAACGCACGCCAATATTGGAAAAGGGGCGGGTTGTGAGCAACCCGCTTCACGTTTGGCTTCACGTTTGAAAATATATAAAACCTCAAAAAATGTTAAAAGAGGAGCGTTTTGACCATATTTTGAAAGTCATAAAAGCGACCAATAAAGCTTCGTTTGAAGAGTTGGCGTTGAGTTTGAACGTCTCAGAAGATACTGTCCGTCGAGACATTGAAGTACTTGCAAAGAGTGGATTGCTAGTGAAAGTAAGAGGTGGAGCCATTAGCCCTTCGGCGAGCCCGCTTTCGTTTCAAGACCGCGCGGATATGTTCCCTGACGCTAAAAAAGTAATTGCGCTCAAAGCCCAACAACAGCTCTTGGGAGCTAAAACCGTGTTTATAGACGGAGGTACGACCATGCTGGCGTTTGTTTCAAGTATTCCGATTGATGCCAGTTTTCGACTGATAACCAATAACATAGCCTTACTTTCGCTGTTGTCGGCGCACCACGGAATCGAAGTGATTGTATTGGGGGGAAATTATAACCGAAGTACGCAAACCAACGTAGGAGTTCAAACGTGCCTCGAAGCCCAAAAGTACCAAGCCGATGTGTATTTTATGGGAGCATGTTCGATAGACAGTCGAATCGGAATCACCGCCTCTATCCAAGACGAGGGGGAAGTGAAGAAAATCCTGATGGCATCGGCCCGAAAAACAATCGTATTGAGCAACAAAGAAAAGCTCGAAACCGTCGATTTTTTTAAGGTATGCGAACTTTCGGCTATCGACGCTCTCATCACCGACTTGCCGAGCAACGACCCCGCGCTCGACAATTACCGAAAGTTTGATATTGAGATTTTATAAGCAGAAGGCTGCTTACGTTTGTTGGTTTTGTATGGTTTGTAATAACGTATCAAGCTGGCTGAAACGCGTTTCCCAAATCTTCCTAAACTGCTCAAGCCATTTGTCGATTTCTTTCATTCGTTCTAGCTCAAGCGTATAGTAAATTTCGCGGCCTTTGTGCTCCTGTTTTACCAATTCACACTCGGTCAGGATGCGTAAGTGCTTCGAAACGGCCTGACGGGTGGTGTCAAAATGCTCTGCAATCGAATTGGGTGTCATCGACTGCAACGCAATCAACGCAATAATCGCCCGTCTGGTAGGGTCCGCAATGGCCTGAAACACGTCTCTTCTCATTGTTGTTTTTTATTTATGAAGCCAATTGGTTGCAAATGTAGGCGCAGCTTTTTGGTTTCGCAAGTTCTTTTTGTAAATTTTTTGGTTTTGGGGTTATTGTCCGAAGGTTTAATCCGTGTGAATCCGTTAAATCAGTGTCATCAGTGTGCTAAAATCGTCGATAATAGCATACTGATGACACCTTATTCATCCTCGTAGCCATGATACAAATACAACGCTCCGTACGTCCAGTTGGGGCCTTCGAGTCCAGGAAAATTGAAGCGATCCATCATCAGCGCCACATACCGAAAAGGGTATCCTTCGGGCAGTTCAACGACGTTGGGCCATACCCTAGTACCCGAAGTAGCGTCCCACGGAGGTAAATCCATTTTGAGGGTACCAATTTCTTGAAGCGTAGGGTAGGAGTAAATAAATAGTTGCCGTTCCTGACTTCCCGAAAAGCAATACCGTTCGTTCCCAATTTTCTGAATAGACGTTCCCGTAGAATTGTGCTGAACGGGGCCTGCAATGCGCCGATACCCTTTGTTCCACTCCTCCGATTCGAGCATGATGGCCTTGTAACCGTTTTGGTTTTCGCAGGTAAGCATCCGCCACTTACGGGCTGTGGAATCAAAAACAACGTGCGGGTCTTCGATGTCGCCCACGAGGCCAAACGGCGTGGCTTTCATCACCGAAAACCCAAACCGAGGGTCGCGCTGGCTTTCGATGGCCAAGAGTTGTTTTTTCTCTTCGGGCTTTGCATACGCACTAAATCCCGTCGTAAGCCCCCGCCAAGTTTTTACTTTTCGGTCGTAAAACAGGTGAGAAGCCACCTCATTGCGGAGCAAACCGTCGTTTCGGTCAAATACAATCACGCCTTCCAATCGGAGGTCGAAGGTAGTTGGGTCGAGGCTAAATACGCCCTGAACGTGGTGGGGCAAGGCTCGGCCTCGTATCGTCATGGTGTACCAAAGCCGCCCCTTGTCCAAGAGCGGACTGCCATCTTCGTAGGTAATGGCGCGGATGTCGGCCAGACCCATGCCGCTACTAAGTACCGATTCTACTTTCTTAATAAGCACTTCTCCTCTCTGAAGCCCCACGTACAAGCGAGCTTGGAACGAATGAAGGTATTTTTTGTGGCGTAAATCTAGGATTTGACCAAAATCAAACTGCCCGATTGGGCGTGGTAAATCACCGTTTTCCAGGAAAAGCGTTAGGCCACTTCCTAGCATTTGGAGGATGATTTTACCTTTGATTTGGGCGTTTTTGCTGTTTTTTGTGGCAATGGAAGACTCCGTAACTACCTGTGCGTTTTTTACTATTTTTTGGCGTACGTCTAGCAATTGTTCGTCCTTAAAAACCAATTTAACCACAAACTGCTCGCTTTGGGACGCATCCGTAAACTCAAAACCCATCTCACCTTGGCCTTGGCAGCGGGCGAGGTCAAGGATATAGGTAGCAAACGGATTGAAGCCGCCAAACCAAATAGAGGTTTGAGTTTCGGACGTTGATTGAATGGATAATTGTTGGGAAAGCACGTTCACTTCCGCAGGCGTTGGTGAAGCATGGCGGACGGGATACATGGCCGATAAGCCGATGATTTCGCGGGGGTGCAGGGCGGCCAACGGTAGTTGCTGCGTTTCATCAAAAATAAACCGACGAACACCTTGCCGAACAAAGTTGATTTTTTCGGGAGATTGGGCGGTTGCTTTTACGAACGAAACAAGCACCAGTACAAAAAAGAAAGGCCGATTAATTAATGATTTCACCTTTGTTGTTGTCCAATTTATCACGAAATGTTTGAATCGCCTGTGGCGTTTGTTTGCCCCATTCGGTTACTTCTCCCACAATTTTTAAAGGTGCTTGTGAGCGATAAGAACGAGTTAGATTGCCTGGGAATTTTTTATCAGTGAGGTTCGGGTCATGCTCAAAACTACCCGTAGGCTCAATGATATACACGCGTTCGGGGCCATCGCCTTTGGCCAATGCTGCCGCAAGTCCTGCACCGCTGACCAGCGCCGTGAAATAAATATGATTCATTACCAGTTCAGATTGGTAGTTGGAAAGACCACCTGCTATCAACAAATCACCCAGTTGTAAATCAGCTTTTGTACCATGGTAAAAAGGGCCTTTGTCGGAAGGAGCTGCTCCATATAAAGTGCTTAGTTCGTGATTCTTTTTGGCGTTTTCCACATCATCCAAGTCGTCATAGCACGCCGAAATTTGAGAGTATAAAGTGGGGAGTGCGCTTTTAGTAGCTTCATTGTCGGCCTTTAAAGCATATTCTAACGCAATGGTTAGCCAGTGTAAGCGGTCAGCGACGGTAGGTTGATGTCGAGCTACGTAATAGGCAGCAAGAAACTTTTCAAACTCATTGGTAGCTTCCTCCCAGCCTTGTCGAAATAGGTGATTGGCTTCTTCGGGATTGCCCTTGGCCTCCATTTCCATTCCTTGAAGGCAGCGTTTCACAATAGTGTTGAAAGGTGAAAATTCCATTTGCTAGTTTTGGGGGTTTAAATCAATTCTATCGCCGTGGGCTTTGGGTTCGGAGATGACTAAGAAGTGAAGGTCAGTAGCGCCTTCGTTTTTGATTTTGTGCTTTTTGTTGGCTTCTACATGACAACCTTCGTTGGTGTTTACTACAAAAACTTCGTTTTCGATTTCAAATGTGGCTTGTCCTTCCAAAATAAAGAAAAATTGCTGCGCTTTTTGATGGTAATGCAAGGCTTCGGACGTATGGGGTGGCATTCGTTCTTGAATGATACTCAGTGAGTTGGTTTTTAACAAATGCCAACCGTCGCAGTTTTGTCCCCAAGTATAATGTTCGGAGGAGTCTTTACTTCTTTTCATGGATGACTGAAAAATAAACTTTAGAGAATGATCTGTGTATGTTAGTTTTTCTTAAAAAGTTGCTCGCCAAACATCTCGGTTTTGAAGAGGCCAATGGTGTCTCTGGTATGGCCTTCTCCGAACGATTGGGCGACAATGGTTTCGTTGCCCACTTTTAAAACTAGCGAATCGCGGAAGCTATTTTGGGGAACAACATACTTGTTTTCTTGGGTAAAAGATTTATAAACTACTTTGGCTTTGAAGCGAGGTTTTTTTTGGGCGCTGGCGTAGAAAAATGAGCAGGCAAAGAGTAAGGATAACAATGGCTTTAATAGGCTTTTCATTGGTGCTGTGGTTTATAGTCCGTTTTTCATGATGTTATCGGCAAGCTTTGGCAAAAATCGGTGGATGCGCCGTAGCCATTTGGTCTTGCCGATGTAACTCTCGAATTTATCGGCCTTGAAATTACGCAAAAATTCATCGGTTAATTCCTCGGCCGTGATTTTTGATTTTCCGCGCCCTGCGGTCATGGGCGTGTCTATCAAAGCAGGAATGATTTCGAAAACCTTGATGCTCGTTTCTTCCAACTGATACCGTAGAGTTTTGCTAAAACTGTGAAGGGCGGCTTTCGTAGCACAATATACCGAGGCCGATTTTTTGGGAGAAATGAATAATCCACTACTTACATTGATAACGGCGCTGTTTGGGTTTTTGAGTAGCAATGGAAGCAATAAACCAGTCAATTGGAGGGGGGCAGTGAGGTTGGCCGATACTTCGTAGTCGATTTTGTACGTAAGATTAGGTTCATCTATAAAATGGTAATTGTACTGAACGGCGGCATTGTTGACCAAAACGTTCAGGTCGGGGTGCTGCTGCTCGATAAACAATACCAAATCGTCCAAGGAACGCTTGTCGGTGAGGTCGCCCACAAAAATGTCGATGTCGGGGTACGTGGCTTGTATTTCTTCCAATTTTTCTTGGTTGCGGCCAGTGATAATGACTTTGTTGTTGAGGGTCAGAAAACGGGTGGCTAAAGCAAGCCCAATTCCCGAAGAACCGCCCGTGATTAAGATGGTGTTTCCAGAGGTATTCATTGTGTATTTTATGTAAAGTGATTAGTAAGATGACACCACAAAACTGCGGAATACCTCATCCTTTTTCATTTACATAGGTTGATAAATGCTACTTGCCCGCCATTTTTCGCCGTATTCGACTGAGCTGCGTGGGGGTAATTCCCAAGTAAGAAGCGATGTGGTATTGGGTAATTTGCTGCTCCAACTGCGGAAACTCCTTCTTGAATAGTTGGTAACGCTTGTCGGCGTCCAGCAGTACGATTTCGATTTCCCGTTGTTCTTTTTGCACAAAAAATTGCTCGGCCAATACCCTTGCTCCGCGTTCGATGTCGGGGCACGTAGGGTAGAGGTGCTGAATGTCTCTAAACGACGCCACCTGAAGGGTACAGTCGGTAAGGGCTTGTTGGATAATTTGGTTGGGGCGGCCCGTGATGAGCGATGCGTAGCCACCCACGAAGCAAGGATTTACAAAAAAGTGTTTGTTATACTCGACAGCTTCGGCATTTCGGTAAAACGCCCGAAGGATACCTTTTTCCAAAAAACCGATTTCTTTGGCCACCTGCCCATCATCAATGAAATACGCTCCTTTTTGCAATGTTTTGGGGGTAAACAACGCCGCAAATCGCTCCCAACTCTCAGGCGATACAGGAGTGAGTCGCTGGAAGAATGTTTTTAACTCGGTCATGGAAGTGGATTTCCAAAATGCTTTTTGTGTAAACAATTATCAATAGATTTCACGGCTAAATACCTTGTTTGAAAAGTAATATGATATTTTTTATCCCGCAGATAAACGCAGATTAAAATTCAACGCGGATTGGCGCAGATAAGCTCATTAGCCGAATTAATCACCCAAAATCTGCGGTTATCTGCGGTTTTAGAATCAGCGTAAATCTGCGGGTAAATTATAAAGAAACTTAATAAACAACGTACTAAATAATCGCCTAATTTGTTCTAAAGTCCTCTTTATTAGTAAAATACTCAAATCCGAGCACGAGTAGCATGGAGTAGATTAAGGTTACTTTCTGCATAATCGCCAATAAACCCCAATCGCCAAAGCCGTATAGAAACAAGGAGTAATAAAAGATGCCCATACAAAGAATGCAGCCAAATTTAAAGAAATGTAGCTTCGTTTTTAGGGTAAAAACTGTTATGTAAAACAGCCCAAGCAAAGAAGATGTGCTGGAGAGGGTTACCATAACGTCGTGCAACGGAGTCGCAATGAGGAAGTTGAAGAGAATATCGCTGAAGCCAACAATCGTTAAGACTAATGAGGCGTGTTTGTTAGACATCTTTTTGGCCATATTGATAAAAAATAGACCAAAGCCCAAGGAATTAAAAGCCATGCCAATGGTCGCCCAGACTCTCGACGGGTTTTCGGTGCCATTGAGGGCGTTGGGTTGAAATAAATTGCTAATGAAATTTTGAGTCCAGTCGAATCCCACGGAGTTTTTGTCGTGTAGGGATCCGCCAGGATAAAGATGGGCACCCGTACAAATGAAGCCTACCGAAAGAAGAAGGCACATTAAAACCAAGTGTTTCTTCATTTTTTTGTTTCAAAAGCCTCCAGCCTGTTTAATATCTGAAGAATAAGGTCATTCTGATTTTCCAAATGTTTCAGAATCGCCTCAATTTCACTTTCTGCTTTCTTATTGATGGAAAAATCTTGCTCAGCCCTAAGTTCAGAATGCTTCGACTGCAAGTTTTGCCCAACCATAATAAGGGGCATAAGAAAAATCTGAACCATGTTGGAGATAAACAACCACAAAACAAAAGCTGGGTACGGGTCAAACCGTAAGGTGGTGGGAGCGAGGGTGTTCCAGCCAAGCCACAGGGCTGTCCAGCAGAAGATTATGAGAAAAAATCCCATACTCCCGACATGGTCAGTAATCCACAAAGCAGCCTTGTCGAGGGTAGAAAGCTTTTCTTTATGCTTCTGATTGACGTTATAAATAGGGTGGTAGTTGTTCTTGATTTCCTTAACGGATTGAATATCTTGATGTTTCATGGGCAAATCATGGTAAGTGTCGGACTACATTTTTGAAGTGCTTCGGGCGTTGTTTTCGCTTACTCTGAATTTTACAATCCTTTCCATGAGTTGGTAGGGCATAGGTTGGTCAAGCGGAAATTGCACCGAACCTTTTCCTTGCTTATACGTTGAAAGCTCGGCTTGAAATTCGTCATGTCCCGATGGCGTTGCATAAAATCCGATGTGGTTTTTAAATGCTGCAAAATAAACCAATGGTTTTTTGTGTGTCTTGTAAGCAGGCATTCCGTACGCAAACGATTCCTCTGCTTCGGGGGCATTGTCCTTTATCAACGTTCTAATGTTTCTCAAGATTTCCTGCACATTGTCGGGAAACTGCTGCATGTATATTTCGATTTCGTTCATTTTATTTATGATTGTTTGCTGGATTTTAGTTGGTTATTTTCTGATAGCGCGAGCGAGATATTTTTGTTATCGAAGAGCTGTTATTGGCTGGTTTTTCTTATTTTTCCTTCAACGCTTGAAATATTTTACCAAGAATAAAATATGCCCTTGTATGAGGATACCAGTTTCCGTATGCACCAGAGGTCAGAGCAATCACCATATTTTCTTCGGGAACAACCACCAAATGATTACCACCGTTTCCTGATGCCCATAGATAGCTTATTTCTCTGTTGCCAAACTTCCTTTTAGTTTTGTACCAAAGCATACCATACCCGTCAGCCAATGGATTGTAGTTGCCTATTGCAGGGGAGTTTTCGTTCAATAACCTATTCATATAATTATAATCGGCTAACTGTTTATTCCCCCATTTCCCTTTATTCGCAACCAATAAACCCAATTTTGCAAAGTCCAGCGTGGATATATAGAGGTTTCCAGCAGCCCCCGTTTGATTCGCCGCATTGGTGTACCAGTAAAACTCTTTAATTTCCAAAGGGTCAAAAACTTTTTGCTTCGCATAGTCTTTTAAGCTCATGCCCGACTTTTCTTCTATGATAGCTCCAATCAAAACGGCGTTGATGTCTGCATAGACCCATTTTCTTCCAGGCTCGCCCGATAGTGGAACGCTTAACAAGTAGCTTAACCATTCGTCCTTTGCTATCCATTTCCCTTCGCTCCCCATTGTTTTAGAATTGTCAGAATCGGCATCTAAACCAGAAGCCATATTCAGGAGATGAATGAGTTTAACCTTTTTATAATCTTCGTGAATAGAGGGGTGCTTTTCCTTAGAAAAAAAAGAATAAACGTCTTGTTCTAAATTTTTTACCAATCCGTCTTTGATAGCTACTCCTAAAAGTAATGCGGTAATGCTCTTCCCAGCAGACCGAATATCATGTATATGGTTACGCCAAAATGTATTGTAGTAGTTTTCCAAGACAATTTTATTGTCTTTAATCACAACCAGACCTCGAAAATCTCGTTGCTTAAATTTAGAAATTGTATCGGTAAGAGCATTGATGGAATCTTTATTAAAGCCCGCATCCGCTGGACTGACTGCGGGAATATTGGGGATAGGTTTCATTTGTGCATAGGTGGAGTAGGTTAGACACAAAAGAAAGCCTATTAAGAGTTTATGATTCATACTTCGAAATGAGTTTAATATCATCATTTTTAAATTTTAGACTTTCCAAGTTTACAATGCCAATGATTATTAAGTGTTTATGCCTAAAACTTGGAAAGTCTATTTTGCATAATTACTTAAAAATGAAAAGCTTCGTCAAGAGGTACCACAAGCCCTAATAAACCAAAAATACTAATTCCGCTTGCTATTCCAAGGCTTTAAGCCTAGTTTGGTAAAAAAGGCTAGAATAATGGTTGCAATTTGGATGTTCGCCCCATCGAAGTGAGAAAGCTATATCAAAACAACTACAAAAGCAAAAAAGCAGGTCAAAACCTGCTTTTAGAGTAGCGCTATTCAGTCACTTATTTTGAGTACGACATTCCCCTTTTTTCGTCCTTCGTCAACATACCTATGTGCTTCTATTATTTCAGCCATTTGAAAAGTCTTGTCAATTGTCGCCTTAAAAGCTCCTTTTTCAAATAGCTCTTTTAACAGCTCTAATTGTTGTATTGTGTCGGAAGCATATTCATTTACACTCTTATAAATTCCGTTTTCGTTTAAGAGTGCCGCACATTTTTTTCGATTGAATACCCCAACGGCATCAAAAATTACATCAAACTTTTCGTCTCGATTGGTAAAATCTTCTTTGTCGTATAAAATGATGTTTGTAACGCCTAGTTCGCCAACAAGTTTTTGCCCTCTGGAACTGCAAACAGCAGTTATATCAGCCTGATAATGTTTGGCTATCTGGATGGCTGCCGTTCCTACTGAACCTGTTGCGCCGATAATCAGGATTTTTTTGGTTGGCTTTTCGGTAATTTTTGCTTTTTCTAGAAAATAAATGGCTGTATGTCCACCAAAAACGATGGCTGCGGCTTCTTCGTAGGTAGCATTTTTAGGCATTTTAAGCACATGGCTGTGCTGGTCAACGGCTATATATTCGGCATGAGTTCCCAATTTAAACCCCCTCATCCCGAATACGTTATCACCAACTTTAAATTTGGAAACCTTGTCTCCAACCGCTTCAACAATACCCGAAAAAGTAGTACCTAAAATCGGTTGTCTAGGTTTTGAAATACCTAAAACCAGCCGCATGATGACCTTCATAAATCCCTTTACACGAAGGCTTCTTACCCTAGCATCGCCAGAGTTGACGGTAGTAGCAACTATTTTGACAAGAATTTGGCTGCCTTTAGGTATTGGTTTGGCAACCTCCTGAAGTTGTAAAACCTCAGGAGGGCCATATTGGGGGCAGATTACAGCTTTCATTTGTTCTTTTAACATTAAAAATTGAAACCAAAATCAAACCCAGGTTGAATAAAGTAGTTATTCCATTTTTGTTCTACTGCCTTAAAAGATGCAGGAACATTGGTTCTTATAGGCCAATAGCTAATTCCGATAGCTGGTTCAAAAAAGAAACGGTTTTTAAAAAACTTAAACTGGTACCCCAAATAAGAATCCACATACAACGTGTAGCCATTTCCAATTTTTTTCCCATTCTTATCCATGTATTTTTCAAAAGCATTCAATGCTTGAACAGACACATAAGCTCCCTTCCACCAAAACCGCTGATAGCCTATGGTAGGTGCCAATATGCGAGCATGGCCAGGGTAGTTTTCTCCTGGAGCATCAAATGACGATGAACTAAAAGGGATACCTATTGGCCAGGAATAAATGGAGCGTTTGAATCGAAAGGAAATAATATCTTTGGGGGTTATTCGATAGCCAACATTCAATTGGAAATACTCAGGGTTATTTGTTTTATCAAAATTACCCAATAACCACAAAGTGCTGCCAACCCACCATTTTTTATACGTGCTGTCTTTTTTTGCATCTTGTGCACTCATCGGCAAACTGCTTGCCAACATTAAGGTAAGTCCAATCCATAAAATCTTCTTTTGCATCTCTGTTTTCATTCATGTTAAACGATGCTGCAAAGGTAGATTGGGGAAATGTCTGACCTCGTTCACTTAAGTTAAGAAATGCACCAGTAATGAATCGCTATCGAAAGCACTTACCACCAGGATAACCGCCTGAGTTTCGTGCCATTCCAAACGCCTTATTTATTGTCTTCAAACCATTTTACAATAGATGGCATATTTCTTTCAAAACCACCAGGAATAAAAAAGTTAAGAAGCCCGCATTTCTCATTCGTTTTGTTAGCAAAGTCGTGAACAGTTTTGGCGGGTATTCTTAAAAAAGTTCCTTTCTCTACGTCAATCCACTTGTCGCCTACGAGTATTGATGCAACACCTTCAATACCATAAAATACTTCATCATTGGCCTCGTGTTGGTGCGCACCAGGTCCGTCCGAGTTTGGTTCAAGCCACCACTCTGAAATGCTGTATTTGTTTGCGGTTTCGTTTTCGTCTGCTTTGAAAACTGCTGTCATCGTCCCGCAGTTGTAAATTCTTCCTTCTCCTGTTTTAAGGAAGAGACTGTCCGTTTCTTTATGTTTATGCTCCATGATTCAATATTACTACTTTCGTTTTTGTTCAGTGTTGAACAATACCTTCGGTAGCTATGTTTGGACAAAAGGGTTAAATTTAAGTCCAATTTAAACTTAAATTTATTGTGGCAAAAACACCTCGTCATAAAACCTGAGGTTCGTTCAATTCCGAAGGCTTTCGGGAGTTTGGATATGTAGCTAATAGTAGCACTAATATACTTTTATTATTTCATTTGGCCCCTTGTCAGTTCATTGTTGTGTTTTTATTTAAATCTTAAAAAACCATAGACTGAATTCCTGCCAAAAAGAAAATTTATAAAAGTTCATGACCGAATAATGATAACCAAGATGAATCAACAATGCCAGGGGAAAAACACCAAACCGTTTGTGAGAATACCAATCCCATACAGATAGGGCTAAAAGCAAAACATCTCCCAACAGCAATCCAAATGGTTGCACTACTGTTTCGTTACCAATTGTTGGAAACAAATGCAGTCCGCTCTCGAAATAATTATAGATAATCCTGTCGAAAACCGCAGTAAATAGAGGGAATATCGTACAGAGTATAAAGCGAGCATGTACCGCCGCATTTTTTCTGAAATAAATAGCCAATCCATAAAAAAGTAAAAATACTGCAAGAGCAATGAGTACCGAGGCCGTAAAAAAAACATCTATCTCGCTTAATGTTGACAGTTGGTTTATCCTGTATTTAAAAAGGTCAATAGTGGAGAATGCAATCAACGGAACAAGGAAATAAGATAATTTCCCCAGCAGTTGATGAGTCTTCTTTTTTTTAGTTTTAATAAGATAAGGCTGTATTATCAATAAACCGCACCAGAGAATCATCAAACCGCCATGAATATGCATACGAAAGTTCTCCTGCTTAAGCAGAGCACTAAAATAACTTAGCCAAAAAGCGAGTACTACCAGTGCACAGAATACCAAAAACAAAAGATGGCTTTTTCTGAATAAAAACTGGTTTAATTTCATTGCAGTTGTATGACTCGTTTATTTATGTTTTGTAACGTTAGCGTCTAAAATGACGCACAACGTTTCGCAACTTTGTGAAGGTGGGATTTTTAGCATAAACTTTCTTGATAATCCCATACTTCAAATATAGTACAAATCTTTCTAAAAAGCACGTTAACCCGCCTGATGCAAAACCCGTGCTAGCCGTAGTGCATTGCCCGTCAAGTTTGTTTTTATATACTATCAATTAAATGATTTTCTAAACTCCAAAGGCGAAAGGTTTGTCTTTGTCTTAAATAGTTTATTGAACGATTGCGAGTGCTCAAAGCCTAATTCATACGCAATTTCGCTGATGGAAAGGTCGGTTGTCGATAATTTCTCTTTCGCCTTTTCAATCAACTTTTCGTGAATGTGTTGCTGCGTGCTTTGTCCAGTGAGCGTTCTTAATAAACTTCCTAAATAACTTGACGAGACATTTAATTGCTCCGCAACGTAGCGTACTGTCGGCAGACCCTTCGAAATCAAATCTTCGCTGTGAAAATAATCCGAAAGCAATTTCTCCAAACGCTCTAAAACCTGATGGTTGGATTTCTCTCGTGTAATAAACTGGCGATTGTAGAATCGTTCGCTGTATCTCAACAAATTTTCAATGTGCGTAATGATGATTTGTTTGCTAAACTTGTCGATGTTGCTTTGGTATTCCTGCTGGATATTTTCAATAATTCCGTTGATTGTTTTTTCTTCTTTTTCAGATAACCACAATGCTTCGTTTGCCGAGTAATCAAAAAAGTCGTATTGCTTGATTGACTTGGCAAGCTGGGTGTTCCAAAAAAAATCGGGATGAATGAGCAACAACCAGCCCGATTGAGTAGGTGCTTCTTTGTCACTTGTTGATAGACTAAAAACCTGACCAGGCGACATAAAAAACATAACACCTCTGTCAAAATCATACTCCTGTTGTCCGTATTTGAGGCTGATATTGGTGCTACGTTTAATGCAAATTGAATAAAAGTCAATGACTACACTCGTTACGTTATTTTCGGCTGGTACGCTTGCCAAATCCACCACACTTATCAATGGGTGTAAGGGCTCTCCAAAAACCCGAAGGCGGTGATATTCGCTTATTGATTTTACTTTTTTGCTTTCTTTCATCCCTGTTTCAACGTAATTGATGATAAACTTTTGGGAAGTTTAGCCCATTCAGTTTCAAATAAGCTATGAGGAATTGCACCATTTTTACTTGCTTTGAGTAGATATGAAAAACGCAACAGAGATAAGGCAAATGGAATTTTGTCTTCGCTCGATACAATGTATGTAACTGCAACTTTATGTATATACAAGTGTTTTTGCACGATGTTCCTTTGCAGCAATTGAGAAGTTATAGTTTCCCCAAAGACAATATCCAAAGTTCCGTCATCATGTATATGCCCAAACTCTTTATTTTGAACAAAAAACGCTCTCGATACAAAATCGCCGTTTTCTGCACTTGTTTTATTCCATTGCAAAATTACGTTTTCTATTTCGGTTGGTATTTTAGATTTCATTTTTAAAATATTTCTATCAATACTGAATTTCAACATCGGTTCGGTTTACATACATTTCCCAAAATTTAGCTGCCAATATTTTTGGTGAATGTGTTGGACTGTCGGGCCGAATGGAATTATTTACTGTCAATGTACCCACATAAATATTGTCTTTTTTGAGCACTTCGTTCAATTGAAAAGCAAGATTTCGCAACGCGGCTTTTGTTATAGATAATGAACCTACCTGAACGTTGGGATGAAGAGAAAGTCCGCCACCAGTAAACAAAATGGCGCCATTGGCTGCTTTTAATTGTGGATGTAAGGTTTTCACACAATGAAAAGCATTCGCAACCGACATGTTAAAATCATCGGTTAGGTCGGTGGCATTTTCGTCAATGATGTTTTTGAATTTCATTGCAGCTACATTGTACAACAGTACCTCTACACCTCCGATTTTTGCGGTCAATTGAATAAGCGCATTTTCTAGCTGCAATGTGTCATAAGCATCTGCAACGGCATATTCGGCAATGACGCCTTTTGCTTTAAAATCTTCAACTTGAGCTTTTAGTTTTTCTTCGTTTCTGCTTATCAATCCGATAGAGAAATTATTTTCTGCAAATTTTTCAGCAATAGCCAAACTTAAATTAGGCCCTGCGCCTACGATGATGATGTTCTTGTTCATTGTTTTTCTGTTTTTTTGTTGATGCAAAATTGCAACGACTTCAAAAAACAGATGTAGTCAAAACGACTGATGTTGTAGCCTAAATGAAATAATGGATGGGTTTGGGTCTTTCAGTTCGGGTATTACCGAAGGCGGCGATTTTTTGCACCACACGTAAACAGTAATCCCAATGCTCAAACCTACCCGCTGTCTGCTGAAAAATAAAAAGAGGTGAAGGAAAAATTAACGGATATTTTTCCTAATTCTGCTCAACGAAGATTGGGTAACCCCCAAGTAGGATGCTAAGTAGGAAAGCGGAATACGATTTACAAGTTGTGGGTATTTCTCCATAAACTCCAAGTAGCGAGTAGAGGCATCCTCCGAAACCAAGGGACTTCTTCTCTCTATCTTTTGTATTAATGATTTTTTGACGATTTTGTTTACAATACTTTCCCAACCAACAATGGTATTAGCGATTTCTTCCCAATTTTGTTTGGTAAACACAATTAGTTTGCAGTCCGTAACCGCTTGCACATATCCTGAAGAGGGAATTTTGTTGTCAAAACTGTCTAAGTCCACAACAAAATTGTTTTCGTCTATAAAATACTTGGTAATTTCTTCGCCTTTGTTGTTATAATAGCAAACCCGAAGAATGCCGTCTAAAACGAACCCAACTTGTTTTGCAATTTTGCCTGCTTCTGAAAAATAATCTTCTTTGCGAAGTACTAACTCCGTTGACTTACTTGAGATGAAGTCAATTTGCTGTTTGTTTAAATTTCCGAATTGCAATAAATAATTGATCAATGCTTCCATCGTTTTATTTCATTTGGCTCATTATCAGTTTGTCAAATAGTTTATCGGAGAGAATTTTTCTGAAAAATAACATCATTTTTGCTCCCGAAGCACCAACATACCTTGTTTTCGGTTGATTTGATTCAATGCCTTGTTTGATCAATTTAGCAATGACAATTGGGTCGGCAGCATCTTTTTCTACTGCTGCATACATATTGATCACGCCTTTTGCCAAAGAACTGTAGGCCGTATTGCCCGAAACTCTTGACATGTATTCAGTTCCAAGCCCTGTCATTTCTGATTTTGTGCCGCCCGGTTCAATGACTATTACGTCAATTCCGAACGACTTTACTTCTTTGCGAAGTGCATCACTCAATCCTTCAATAGCAAATTTGCTTGCGTGATACCATACGCCCATTGGCAAGGTTACTTTACCGCCAACCGACGAAATGTTTACGATTTTTCCGTAATTGTTTTTTCGCATAGTGGGCAATACCAATTGGATTAAACGTGCGACACCAAAAACGTTTACTTCCAACTGATATTTTGCGTCGGACATTGGCATATCTTCCAACGCACCGTAATATCCCGAACCTGCATTGTTGATTAAAACGTCAATACTTCCTGCTTCTTTCAAAATTTGTTCAACACAAGCAACAAGGCTTTCTTCTTTAGTAACGTCCAAAGAAATTGGTTTTATGCCGTGTGTTTTTAAGTCTTGCATTTTCTCTGTTCTGCGTGCTGCACCGTAAACGTTGTAACCGTTTTGTGCCAAATAAATTGCTGTTGCTTTTCCAATTCCTGCCGAAGCACCTGTTATTAAAACCGTCTTTGCCATTATTTTATTTTTTACATTATTGATGGTGCAAAATTGGCTCAATAGAAAATGGAATTATTTGTCATTTGGCAAAAAGTGAGTTTTGTGGGGGTGTCTTGTCTTACCGCCAACGTTCGAGGCATGTCACAGGGCTGGATTGTTGCTGTGTCCGCCCAGCAACTGAAGCCGATTAGAATTACTGAAGTTGAAGCTAACAACTAAATGCCAAATAGAATTCGGTCAAGCCCGATAGTAGCCGAAAGTAGTAAAGCTGCCGATTGTTATTCCGTCTGCCCGCCATAGCGACAAACCCCTGTTGAACAAAACCTTCGGTAGCTGCATTTGGACAAAAGGGTTAATTTTAAGAGCAATGTAAGCTTAAACTATATCATGGCAAAAACGCTTGTATGTCTTGCGTCCATTCGCTTTTATATTTTGTCAAGTAGTTTTCGTGTCCTGCTTCTTGATAAATTTTTAATGTTTTATGTCCGCCTAAATTATTGAATAGTTGGTCAATTTCTTCTCTGCTTACTTTTTCGTCTTTTGCTCCATAAAGTAAAAGAGTGGGGCAATTTATTTTCTTGGCGTATTCTGTCGGGTTGTGTCCAAATGCCCAAAAACCGTTTTGTAGTCCACCCCAAAAAACCAAAAGGCCTGCCATTGGAAATGTCGGCGCATTCATCGTTTCAAACCTTGCACAAACTGTCTTATACATAGAACCGAATGGACATTCAATGATGATTCCTTTTGGTTTAATGCCAAAGCTGCTAACAGCTTTCATTGTCGCAACAGAACCCATTGAGGTTCCAAATAAGTAAATGTTTTGTTCTCCTTTTTCGGTCAAGTAGTCAAAACACGTTTTAACTTGTTCTGCTTCCAAAAATCCGATGGTCGTTTGGTTGCCTTCTGAACCACCTGAACCCATAAAGTCAACAATAAAAGTGTTAAAACCAAGCCCAAGGAAAATGTCTGACTTGTCAATCATTGAAGATTTATTTTCACCAAAACCGTGAAAAAGTATCACTGTCCCCTTCGCATTTTTTGCCTTGATACTCCAACATTCGATTTCTCTGTTGCTTTTGAGCCTGATTGTTTCAAAGTCGCCAGTTGGAGTGATTAAGTTTTCGGGTCTTGGATTACTAACACCCAAAATTAAAGTGTTAATTTTCTGTCCTGTTGATAGCTTTTTCGGGTCTTTGGTTTTTTCAATTTTACTGTCAGCAAAGTGAGTGAACTTGTATGAATGAAAAATCGCAACAATGTTCATCAAAACAAAAATTGCTGTCAAAGCCCAAAGGCTACGTGTTACCCATTTTCTATTTTTTGTCAAGTCGTAATTTGTTTTAGTGTCTGTCTTTTAGGGTTGCCGTTAATGGTTACAGCTTGCAACAGTGGTGGAAGTTAGCACTAAACTTCTACAGAAGCAATTCCATTTAAATAAAAACCAAATTGCCCAAAATGCACAACACCCGCCTGTGCTGCAAACCGTTTTTATTGCCATTGGTCTTACGGTTAGTTTTTAAATTTCCACTCCCATACTTCTCCGTCTTCTGGGTCAATAACAACACCAACAAATTCATAATTATTTTTCTTCAAAACTTTTGTCGATGCATTTTCTTCCATAAGAGTTCTCGCCGTTACCCGTCCACGGTAAATTGTCTTTACTTGATGTTTGAAGTTTTATCATTTTCAAGCTTGCCGTTTTAACTATGGCCTTGTCTTTGAAAATCGCAGGCTCTTTTTGTGTGTCTTTATGCAATGACTGCTAACGGACGAGTATTGAAGAAGTGGGGGAACTTGAAAAACGTTTGCTCGAATTAAGCACAGCAGTAAAATAGAACGGCGTTGTTGCATGAATTGAGTAATATATTGAATATCAATTAGTTGTAAAATGATAAAATTTTTATAAATACCTGATATTCAATTGTTTAAAAATATTCACGCAACAAAGCCGTTGGAAAATAAAAAAGCAAAATAGGACTCTCTCATTTTACAAAGAGAAAGTCCCTGATTAGGCTATTCTTTATTTCGCCACCAATTTGCTAAGGATGTTCCTTCAATTGTAATCCAAGGAATCGAAATTACCGCCGCTAAGCCAACAGTAGCAACTTTACCCATTTGCAAAGCAAGAACTGAGGCAAGTGTCGAGTTTTGAGTACCTACTTCCAATGAAATTGTTCGACATGTGGCCTCATCAAGACCTGTCAATCGTCCGCTCCAATAACCAAATAAGTAGCCGGTAGTATGGTGAATCATACAAGCCAAAAAGAGTAAAGGGCCTGTATTAAGTAAATTATCTCGACCAGATGATACAATTAAGAGAACTATCAACAGCATACCTAACATTGATAAAGTTGGCATGATTGATTGCAACCAAGAAACCCCGTTCCGAATTAATTTATTGACAACCAGCCCTAATATCACAGGAACTATAATAATTTCGAGAACGTGAAGCACCATTTTCATTAAATCAATTTCTATTAGTTGCCCAGCCAATATTTTCATTAAAAGAGGAGTCATCAGGGGAGCAATCAAAGTAGAAACTGTGGCAATTGTAATTGATAATGGTAAGTTTGCCTTAGCTATAAAAGCCATTACATTGGACGTAACCCCCGAAGGTACACAGCCAACTAGGATAAAACCTGCTGCTATTTCGGGTGGAAAACCAAAACTTTTTGCAATAATTACACCTACCATTGGCATAATTGTAAAATGACTTACCAAACCAATTATTACTGCTTTTGGTGTTTTTACTACCCCTTCAAAATCCTTCAAACTCATTTCAGTTCCCATGGAAAACATTATAATTTGAAGTAAAGGCACTACCAAAGTGTTCAGTTTAAAATCTCCAACTTTTTGAAAATATTGTGGATAAAACATACCTAAAGCTACCACTGCAAATGTCCACGAAATAAACGTGGTTTGTTTAAGCTTAGAGTTATTCATTCCTCCAATGGCAAAACAAACCAAAGAGGCAATGATATAAGGACCAATATCTCCTCTATTATTACCCAAAATCAATATACTTAGGGCAATAAGTCCCAAAATGAAGGAGCAAACGAGCAATAGCCTGAATAAATTTTTCATTTGAAAACAATGATATACTTTCAAGGTAATTGTGTTACCCCTAGCATTTTGAGTCAATAAGGATTAAATGAATAATTATTCGTACAGATTTGGAATAAGTCGTTCGATTTTTTGCAGAAGTGTATGAAAACTGAACATTCCAGCAAGCGGATAACCAGTATCTCGACGCACTTGAAGAGCTGTTTCGCTATCAATTTTTATGGTTGGTGTATTCGTTGATTCAGCTAATATTTGAGCTTGACAACTGCGTTCCATTGTTACAAACCACCAGACAGCTTCTTCTACGCTTTGCCCAACTGTAATAAGTCCATGGTTTTGGAGAATGGCTGCTTTATTTTTACCTAATGCCTTTGCAATCCTTGCACCTTCATCTAATTCACCTGCAACACCTCCAAACTCAGTATAAATGGCATGGTCTTCAAAAAATGCACAGGCGTCTTGAGTAATGGGATCTAAGGTCTTACCCAAACAAGAAAAAGCTTTACCATAAACAGAGTGGGCATGTGCGGCCGCAATAACATCTGGACGAGCTTTATGTACATTAGAGTGTATGGCAAATGCTGCTTTATTAACCGAATATTTACCTTCTATTACTTGCCCCGAATGATTAACCAATATTAAATCCGACAATTTAACACTCCCGAACTCTATACCAAAAGGATTTACCCAAAAATGGTCGGTATGCTCGGGATCACGAGCCGTTATGTGTCCTGCAACTCCTTCATTAAAGCCAAATTTGTCAAAAATCCGGAACGATGCTATAAGCATTTTCTTGCGGTGTTCACGTGCATCTTCCATAGAATCAAATTCCAAACGAAGTGGAATGCCTTGGGGCATAGGTATTTGAGGAGGTAGGCTTGACTTTTCCATCATTTTTAGTTTTTACAGTTGTTAATTATTTTATCAAGTTGAGTCTTTAAATTATTTATTTCTTCTAAATTAAAATCTGTTAATGCCTTTGCTCTATTTTCAATCACAATCGGGTAAATTTTTTCAATAATTTTATTTCCCTCTTCCGTAATATCCAAGACAAACTTTCTTCTGTCGTTGTTGTTAATTGTGCGTTGTATATACTTTTTTTGGGATAATAATTCAATTATTCTGGTAATAGATGCAAAGTCCTTGAATACCAGCTCTGCAATCTGATTTTGTGAAAGATTTTTATTCTCCTGCAAGGTTTTTAACACTAACCATTGATCAATCGTAATATCATAGCCATTTTTTAAGATTTGGTTTTGAGCATATTTTCGATAGACCTTAATTGACTTTTCTAAGGTGTAAAAAATTATTTCGTCTATTTTTTCCATGTCGAATTATTTATTTGATGCAAATATAATTGATATATCAATTAAAATACAAAAAAACATTAAAATATAATTTCGGGTAAAAATGGGATTAGATAGCATTAACAATAACTCAGCTTTTGAAAATTTCAAACGCATAGTCCACAGCGACATTTTCAATGCGTGGTGAACGTCACACGGTATTTGCTCAAATTTCACTCTGTAAAATACTTCCGTTTGTTTTTTAACGGGGTCACCTTATCACTGCATCCACATTTACACTGTATCGTTCCAGGCGGTGGCGTATGTGTGAAGGGCAATTGGCACAACTTGCGGGCAGATGGTAAGTTTTTGTTTGCAGTAAAAGCCATGAGCAAGGTGTTTAGAGCCAAGTATGTAGCTGAGCTGCGCAAAAAACTGGAGATAGACAAAGCCCTTAGAGAGGAGCTGTTTGCCAGAAATTGGATTGTGTATGCCAAGCGACCATTTGGTTCTGCGAAGTCAGTGGTGGAATATTTGGTCGGACCGCCGATGCGGCAGATACACACATAAAGTAGCCATTAGCAACCATCGCATCCAGCAGGTGGATGAGGAATGTGTTACTTTTTCCTGCAAAGATTACCGCCAAAATGGTCTTAAAAAGTCCATGTGTTTGAGCCATGCGGAGTTTATCAGGCGTTTTGCTCAGCATATATTGCCCAAACGCTTCGTTAGAATACGACACGCCTCATACATGGGCGTTGGCCAACCCCAAAGCATCCGTCCTGTTAGTTAACGGGATGGGTAGGGGGATTTATGCTCTAACACTAACAAAAACCCATAAAAATGGTGCCGAAACAGCCGTAAAAGCAAAAAGCAGGTCAAAAACCTGCTTTGAAAGTAGTGGCACCTTCGATGATAACTCCATAATAAAAGGAAAAGGGTTTGGTGAGCTCTCACCGCCAGGCTGGCCGCCCGCCCGAGTTTCGTTCAAGACTGGGCGTCCCCCATCGACTTCATGGCTTGGCCTTCGGCCACCACGAAAGCTTAGTTATTGGCCGCTGCCTTGTCAATAATTTGGTTTCTCAATTTCGTTTTTAATCATTTTTCTTATTCTGGAAAAACCAGATTCAGAACTGAGCCCAGAAAATGGTCCACCTTTTCTCCAGTCTCGTGACATTACCTTACTGTTTTGAATTAAGTCTTTAAAAGTTCTTTTTGATTGTTCGGTTATTCCCGACTGTCTTAAAATTTCACTATAAAGTACATTAATCACTTTAACTCCGAGTGTTTTTTGAATGTAGTACTCATTAGAATAAAATATTGTCTTGAGTTCACCGACTTCATTTTTCGCTATAGATTCTGAAAAGCATTCACTCCATTTTTTTCTGACAGTATTGTTCCATATGTCATCAATATCGGCTGCAATTTGTTGAGCCACTTCATCATAATAATTAATCAACTCAGCCTCATTCTTATTTCTTCTATCAGTAAATTTTGTTTCTAGGTAAACATTAACAATAGGCTCAATTGACTCTCTAAAAAGTGTAACACCAACAATTCCTAAAGAAATTTCTGAATGAATGTCGAACTTTATTGCGAAGCTCCACACCGACAAAGGAAAATTCTCTTTCAAATAGAATGCTGTCTTTGTAGCAATATGTTTAATAGGATTCGGTTCACTAATTCGATTTTCCTTAATTTCATAATCAAACCTTGCTAGTGTAGCCAAATCAGTACTAATTCTTTTGGCTGTAGAATTAATGTCAATAAATGCCTCTAATTCGACTGACTTATGGCCAGAAGGACTTAATAATATAACTGCATTAAGTAACAAATCATTTAGTGAAGGTTTTTCTTTTGCAGCCTCTCTAATTCCTTCGATACGATGTTGTCCATCAACAATGCGAAAGATCTTTTCATTAAAATTCAAATCAATTTCGATGTAGTCTCCACATGTATCGCTTTTAATCAGCTTTTCGATTTTTTCCTTATCAGTACCTAATATTATTGATGTTGGGAATTTGAAAGTTTCCAGATTTTTTAGAATGTAATTTTTTATTTTCAAATAATGTGTTCTATTGGGTTGCCTTTGATAACCATCTTCGTTTTGTTTATAAACAAGTACTTCACTCAAAGCCGAAACTGTCTTAAAAAGAAATACTCCAGAAATATATTCCTGGCCATTTTGCTTGTATCGTTGTATACGTATTGTAATATTATTGGACATTAAGTTTGGATTTTAAATTGTTAACTACACTTTCAGAAATCCCAATTGTAGGAATAGACTCTTTTACCGTTTCACCTTTTTTTTGATCTGCTCTTGTATTTCTCTCATTCTTTCGTTGATATTCTTTAAAATCGTACGCAATTGTATCCAAAGTGGAATTGATATTTCCTTCCAGTTGATTATATTTCTCTAATAAATCGTCTACTGCTTGTCCATCTTTATAACCTAGAGACTTAACGGCGTATACAACCTTAAAAGCTAATTTGAATCCTGAATAATCAACCCCATCATTAAAGTAAAAATCTTGTTTTTCTTGGAAAAACTCTTCAATCGTTCCTTCAGTCCTTGAGATATGAATCAATGTTTTTTCAGAAAGGAATAAATCATGAATTTCTAAATATTTACTGTATTCCGTTATCTTTTGAGAAAGATTTGTTGCATCACCTAATTCAGCTGCCTGTGCCGAGTTCTCTTTTTCAATTACATTGAAAATGTGAGCAGCTAATATATCTAGATATGTGTTCAGGTTTTCATCATAATTGGCCTGTGTTAATTCAAACTTTCCATTTTGGATAGACCAATTAAAATAGGCAGCTTCAATAATCATCAATTCAAATGATTTTCCACGAATTTTTACATATTGCTGAAGTCTCTCACTAGTGACTTGAAATTCTAGAAATGTACAATCAAGGTTTGTAATAGTTTTTGGATTATTAATCCCGTCCAAAGCCTTTTCTTTCACACTGTATAAAAAACTTGCAACTTTTCCAATCTCAAAGCTTATTCCGAGCTTCTGTTCTAAAACTGGATATAACTCATCATTTAATAGTTTTAAATTATTTAATTGCTCTAAATTCTCTTGGTACTGACTAGCTGAATTTCTTAACCCAAGTAATAGATCATCTATATCTTCAAGAAGTTTTCCAACATTGTTCATTGTTACTTGGGTAACATTTTTTATTGGAGTAACAGAATAGTCTTTATAAAAGATTGCATGATCCATATCTCCCCATGCTTCTTCGATTTTGCTTTTAATTTGTAACTCAAAACCGAAGTCACTTCGAAAGATTCCCTTTATTTTGAAAATAAAAAGCCCATTTTTCATTTTTTGGGGTTGAGCTTCTAAATCAATCTTATCAAGCACGACTTCGATTGCAGCTAGATCATCTACAAACGCTCTTAATAAAGCTAGGACTTTATTACAATCATTTCGCAACTCAGTCACAACCCTCACTCCAATAATGTCTGGCATTCTCTTGAGTTGTGAAAGAATAATTGGTTTTTTAGCTTGAACTTCTTTTGGGTCAATGATTTCTCCAATTTCTGTGATCCTAAATCCTTCATTCTTTCTAACTAGTTTCTCTTTAAGACTTAAAGATCCTTTAACCCTATATTTTAAGGAGTAATATTTAATTGGGTTGACATCGTTCTGAGTTTCTAAGTTGTAGTTAGAAGAATGTTGGTCTATTACCCTTTTAAGCCGTTTGACTAATTCTTTGGCTTCGTGGTCAAGAATGTCTATAACCTCATCTTCATATATTTTTACTACCCTTTCAAAAACATCAATATTTTTTTCAATAAAGTCAGGCACTTTGATAGTTTTAATTAGTGTGATTTATAATTGAAGTGTTTGCACTTGTTGTGGTCTTCTAAGGTTGCGGCCAACGATTGTATTTACGCCACTCCACCGTTTTCAAACGATTATAATCGTTTGTTGTCGGCTGTTATGGCGCCTATTTCCGATTTGTGCGTGGTCATTGTGGTTTGTCTAACATGATGATACTGTCGGCAATAATCTCAGTTACGTATCGCTTTTCGCCTGTTTTGTCCTCGTAAGACCGTGTTTTGAGCTTTCCTTCTACGTATATCAAACTTCCTTTCTGCAAATAAGTAGCTGCTAACTCGGTCAAACTTTGCCACCATTGTACCGCCTTCTAAAGCCTGTATCTCAGGGGTTTTAGTGTTACTTTTCGGGCCGCCGACGCGGTTAAGTCCACGCATATCACAATTGTTTCTCAAATAAAAAAACTTTTAATTAAATATCCAATTTATCCAAGTAAATTTTTATTTGGTCAAAACCTTTGGTTGTTATATGGGTGTAAATTTCGGTCGTTTTAGAGCTTTCGTGGCCCAGAAGACTCTGTATGTATCGCAAATCGGTGCCATTTTCGAGTAGGTGGTTCGCAAAGCTATGCCGTAAGGTGTGTACGCTTACGTCTTTTTTTATACCAGCTTTTTCTACTGCCGCCCTAAAGATATTTTGGATGCTACGCACAGAATATTTCTCGCCCGCAATTTGCCCTTCAAAGAGCCACTCTTGAGGGCGGTACTCCTTAAAATAACGTCGTAGTATATCCAAGGTTTTGGGCGAAAGTAAGGTGTATCGGTCAATAAAATACAACTTACGTTGGCCGCCCAATACCCGTTCGTAGTAAAATTTGATCGCATTGATGGCTAAAGAGTTTCATTTTGTACTCTTCGGGGTAGGTACGGTAGTTGGGGATGTCATAAGGGGGGACTTTTTTAGGCGTTTGGTATTGGTTTTTAGAACCAACACCTCGTTTTTGTCGAGTTTTGGGCTTAACGTAGTTAGGTTGGGGTTTATGTCGAGTTGTTCGTGGATGATTATTTCGGCAATTCGATTTCCAAAATAGCTTTGAATCATTTCTAAATTACCAGGATAATGTGGGACGTTCCAAAAGTAGCCTTCTTAGTATCTGCCTCATTTGTAGGCATTTTGATTAAAATCTTACGACCTACCACTTCCACATAAATTTTGGTTTTATCATACCATTTTTATGCGATTTTGGTTGCGGTTAATGATTTTTGATGGACGAATTTTCATACTTTGTAGCGTTTATATGTCATATTTGTTGGATAGGCGCCATAAGAGTAGATAGAAAATTATTTTTTTTCCAATTTCCGCTACCTTCGCTTTGTTATTATCGGTAAACGTCAGAACATGGAAAAAGTCACTCAATCCCCAATCTCACTCACGTATCCCATCAGAATCGTCACGGCGGCGAGCCTCTTTGATGGCCACGATGCCGCCATCAACATCATGCGCCGCCTCATGCAAGCCTCTGGGGCAGAAGTGATTCACTTGGGACATAATCGTTCGGTACAGGAGATTGTGGAGTGTGCCATCCAAGAAGACGCGCACGGCATCGCCATCACCAGCTACCAAGGGGGGCACGTGGAGTTTTTTAAGTACATGTACGACCTCCTGCAAGAACGAGGGGCAGGACATATCAAGATTTTTGGAGGTGGAGGGGGCACTATTTTGCCTTCCGAAATCGCCGAACTGCACGCCTACGGCATCACCCGCCTCTATTCGCCCGACGATGGCCGTGCTATGGGGTTACAGGGAATGATTGATGATTTGTTAAAGAACTGCGATTTTCCCTTGGTTGATAGTCCACAGTCCATAGCCCATGGAATAAAAATAACTGAAAACCAACAGATTGCCAGAGCTATTACTGAAGCCGAATATTCCCTCAATTCTTCCTTTTTTCTCACTCCAGACTCCTCGCTTCTGACTCCTGTTTTGGGTATCACTGGTACGGGAGGGGCAGGAAAATCGTCGTTGGTGGACGAACTCATCCGACGATTTTTGCTCGATTTTGAAGATAAAACCTTGGCCGTTATCTCCGTGGATCCCTCCAAACGCAAAACGGGCGGGGCTTTGCTCGGCGACCGCATTCGGATGAACTCCCTGCACCCCGACATCGCCAAAGGACGGGTCTATATGCGTTCGCTGGCTACGCGGCAGTCCAATTTGTCGCTGAGTCGGCACGTACAAGATGCCATTGATATTTGCAAAGCGGCTCATTTTGACCTAATTATCGTTGAAACGTCGGGCATTGGCCAATCCGATACCGAAATTACCGAACATTCCGACGTCTCGCTGTACGTGATGACGGCGGAGTACGGCGCGGCTACGCAGTTGGAAAAAATCGACATGCTCGATTTCGCCGACCTCATTGCCATCAATAAATTCGACAAACGTGGCTCGCTCGACGCCCTGCGCGACGTGCGCAAACAATACCGCCGCAATCATAACCTCTGGGATGTCCCCGACGACCAACTTCCCATCTTTGGTACCATGGCCAGTCAGTTCAACGACGAAGGCATGAACACGCTCTACGCCAAGGTGTTGGAGTTGCTGGAGAGCAAGGGGCAAGGAGCAAGGGGCGAAGGGCAAGGGGCAGAGGGTAGAGTGGAAAGTGCAAATGGGCAAGAGGCGAGTGGTAAAGGGCAATGGGTAAAGGGGGATAGAAAAAGCAAAAATTCGTCATTCGTCCCTCGTCCCTCGTCATTCGGCATCATTCCCTCTGACCGCGTGCGGTATTTGGCCGAAATTGTGGAAAATGCCCGCGCGTATGAGCAGTTTGTCAACGACCAATGCGCCATTGCGCGGCAGTTGTACCAGTTGGACGGTACGCTCAAAACGTTGTCAGCCTTGCCGAATTTTGGCAAAGTGGACGACCTCAAGGTCATCTATGGCGATTTGGAAGCTCGTTTGCATTATGACTGCAAACGCTTACTCGAACAGTGGCCCGAGACGGTGAAACAATACCGCGCTGAAAAGTACCAGTTCAAAGTCCGTGACCGTATCATCGAACAAGACCTTTGGTACGAAACCCTGTCGCACATCAAAATCCCCAAAATAGCGTTACCCAAGTACCACGATTGGGGCGATATTTTACGATGGTTGCTCACCGAAAACGTTCCTGGCGCTTACCCATATACGTCTGGTGTATTTCCGCTCAAACGCGAGGGCGAAGACCCAACGCGGATGTTTGCGGGGGAAGGTGGCCCCGAACGCACCAACCGCCGTTTTCACTACGTCTCCAAAGGAATGCCCGCCAAACGCCTTTCCACGGCTTTTGATTCGGTGACGCTCTACGGCGAAGACCCCGACTTACGCCCTGACATATACGGGAAGGTCGGAAACTCGGGCGTGAGTGTCTGTACCCTCGACGATGCCAAAAAACTATATAGCGGCTTTGACCTGTGTGACCCCAACACCTCGGTGTCCATGACCATCAACGGCCCCGCGCCCATTGTACTGGCGTTTTTCCTAAATGCGGCCATTGATCAGCAGTGTGAGAAGTACCTGCAAAACCCCACCCTCGGTCCCTCCCCTGTAGGGACCGAGGTAATAGGGGAACAAAAATCCCCCTCGCCTGAAAGGAGAGGGGCTAGGGGTGAGGTTGCCTACCAAGGTGAGGTTCCCGAAGGCAACAACGGCCTCGGGTTGGCGCTCCTCGGCACGACGGGCGACCAAGTGCTACCTGCCGATGTCTATCAAAGAATTAAAGCCGATACCCTGCGTCAAGTACGCGGAACGGTACAAGCTGACATTTTGAAAGAAGACCAAGCGCAGAACACTTGCATCTTTAGCACCGAGTTTGCGCTCAAACTGATGGGCGACATTCAGCAGTATTTTATTGAAAATCAAGTTCGAAATTTTTATTCGGTTTCGATTTCGGGTTACCACATTGCGGAGGCGGGCGCCAACCCTATTTCGCAGCTGGCGTTTACACTGTCCAACGGTTTTACCTTTGTGGAATACTACCTCAGTCGTGGTATGCACATCGACGATTTTGCGCCTAACTTGTCGTTTTTCTTCTCCAACGGAATGGACCCTGAATACACCGTTTTGGGGCGCGTAGCGCGGCGGATTTGGGCCAAAGCCATGAAAAACAAGTACAAAGGCAACGACCGTAGTCAAAAACTCAAGTACCACATTCAGACGTCGGGGCGGAGTTTGCACGCGCAAGAAATAGCTTTCAACGACATTCGAACGACCTTGCAGGCGTTGTTGGCGATTTATGACAACTGCAACTCGTTGCACACCAACGCCTACGACGAGGCCATCACGACCCCTACGGAAGAAAGCGTGCGTCGGGCGATGGCGATACAGTTGATTATCAACCGCGAGTTTGGGTTGACCAAAAACGAAAATCCATTGCAAGGAGCGTTTATTGTAGAAGAATTGACTGATTTGGTCGAGGAAGCCGTTTACCAAGAGTTTTTGAGCATCAACGAACGTGGGGGAGTGTTGGGGGCGATGGAACGCATGTACCAACGCAGCAAAATACAAGAGGAGTCGATGTACTACGAAATGCAGAAGCATACGGGGGCGTTGCCGATTATCGGGGTTAATACATTTTTGGACGAAAAAGGCTCTCCCACGACGCTCCCCGCTGAAGTCATCCGCTCGACCGACGACGAAAAACAATACGCCGTTGCGTCGAGAAAAGCGTTTCAGCAGCGCAACGAAGCCCAAGCCAAGGCCGCATTGGCGACGCTACAACAAGTGGCGCTGCAAGGCGGTAATTTGTTTGAATGCTTAATGGAGACGGTGAAAGTATGCACACTCGGCCAAATTTCGGCGGCCTTGTACCAAGTAGGAGGCCAGTACCGCCGAAATATGTGATGTTGGAACATATTAAAACTTCACCCCCGAAAACTTGCCGTTGTTTCGTCGCCAAATGGAGTTGTCGTTGGCGTTGATTTCACCGTCTAAGTTGAAGTCGCTGAGTTTGTAGAGCCCAAATTTGCCGTTTTCGTTCAGCCAAATTGAAGCATCGTTGGCATTCACTTCGGCAAAAGACGTTTTATAGGAATCGGCAGCAAAAAGACAGAAAACACTGCCAACTTGCAACTGCCCCGACGCGGGAAGCCCCGCAGGCACGTACGATTGGCGTTTGGTGAAGTCATAGCTAATTGTATTGTTTACGACGGCTACAGCATCGTGCGATACCGCTCCGATGTGGTTGCGGTGTTCGATGGCCACAAACAATGTTTGGGTAGGATTAACGACGGGGCAAGCCCCCGTGGTTTGTACAGTACCGTCTTTAAAAAGCAGCCCCGAGGTTTTAAAGATAGTCGAATTTGCTTCTTCGGGCGACGTCCGTAGCGAAACCAATACCCAGTCAACGACATCAGGAGAATAAATTTCAGAGCCTTCGCTGCCAGGATAATTCCAAGGCGCATTTTTGTAGGGCTGACCCGCAGCGGTTTTGGTTGCTAACGCATCCTTAGGCGTTTGCCCTGGCAATAATCCAAGTTGGTTGAGCTTGGTGTGCATGGTGGTTCCATTCATAGCACCTTCCAACAATACTTTGGTTTCGATACAAGCCGTCACTTGAGACGGTGGGCTTACCAGTACCGTAATCAACGAGCGGTCGCTTTCGCAGCCGTTTACGGTTTGGGATACATAATAAGATGTACTTCCTATGGAAGTCGTAGAAGGGGTGGGAGCCGTCAAATTGCCCGTTCCACCAGTGGATGAACTGTACCATTTTAAGGAGCTACCAGTGGCACTCAGGGCAGCGGGTGCTTGTCCTTGGGTATAACTGACTGAACCAGAAACCGTAGGCGGAACAGGTTTGGCTTTGATGGTGACGGGTATCATGGCACGGCTACTTTCGCACGAATTAACGGTCTGACTGACGTAATACGCAACCGTGCGCGCGGTGGCCGACGAAGGGCTAGGGGCAGTACTACTGGCCGTTCCGCCTACTGCAATGTCGTACCATTTTAGGTTTGAGCCAGTGGCGCTAAGTGGGTTGGTTGCATCTCCCTGACAATAGCTTGGTGGATTAACCACCTCTGGAAGGCTAGGTTTGCTGCGAATGGTCACCATCACTTGCGTACGGTTGCTTTCGCATCCGCTGATGGTTTGTGAAACAAAATAGCTCAAAATGTTGGGACTAGCAGTGGAGGGTGTGGGGGCCGTGGTGCTGCTTTCACCTCCCGTTGAAGAAGTGTACCACAACAAATCATTTCCAACCGCCGTGAGAGGCGATGCCGTTTGGCCTTGACAATACTCAACGTTAGACGCGCTAGGAGCAGTGGTTTTGGTGCCTACATTGACCTTGATTTCGGCGCGATTGCTCTCGCAACCATTGAGGGTTTGGCTGACAAAATAGGAGGTAGTGCCAACGGTACTTGTCGATGGAATCGGAGCCCCTGAGGAGCCAGTACCTCCAATAAGATTGTTGTACCACAACAATGCCGTTCCGCTCGCCGAAAGTTGCAGTGCCGTCTGGCCTTGGCAGTAATTGAGACTGGCTACCGTGTGCGGAATATCTGGTCGGTTTTTGACATTTACGTTGATTTGAGTACGACTGCTTTCGCAGCCATTCACGGTTTGTGAAACAAAATAGCTGGTCAACGTAGCGGCGGAAGTTGAAGGGGTAGGGGCATTGGTTACGCCTGTTCCTCCAAAAGGTGCCGTGTACCATTTTAGGTTTGAGCCATTAGCCGTAAGGGCTGATGCCGTTTGGCCTTGGCAGTATTCGATGGACGTGGTAGCCGTAGGTGCTGTGGCTTGGCTCGCCACTATTACGTCGATTTGCGCCCGTGTACTTTCACAATTATTGATGGTTTGGGTAACGTAGTACGACGTTGTGCCCGCGCTGCTCGTCGCTGGGGTAGGAGCGGAGGTGTTGCCAGTGCCGCCCGTTGCTTGGGTGTACCATTTTAGGCTTACGCCACCTGCGGAAAGGGCAGAAGCGGTTTGCCCAATACAATAATTGACAGGTGAAGTCACGGTTGGTTTTGTCACCGAGGCACAATCGGCGGGTTCGTTGGCCAAGGCACCCACGCGTGGGATGTTGGCATCGAGCCAGCTGAGGCGTTGTTCTGTCCAGTTTTTAAACCAATCAATTTCTTCTTGGTAGGTATTTCCCCAGTAGTAATTGGGCCAAATCCATTCGCCCAACAGTGGCCAACGCTGAAAATTACGCACTTGAGACTCGCCAAGGAGCGCCACGTTTTGGTTCACAAAGCTGCTAATGTTGCTGTTGGTCCATTGATTTTGTCGAAGTTGCTGCCAGCGTTCACGGACTTTGAGGCAAAACTCACGGTCTTGAAGCAAACGTGCCCACCAAGTAGGAGTTTGCTTGTCGTCTTGGGGACAAAACTCTCGCACAAAATCATACGCCCAGTGATTGGTTTCCCAGCCTTTGCAATAATTAGCGTTGCCGTATGAGTGGTCATAATCCCAAGCTGGCCCCATCTTAATTTTAGAATCGCGGCTATCGCGGTCTTTGTAGAAAAAAACACTTAGGCGGTAAGCATCAATGTTGTAGGTGAGTTCGGTAAGCAAAAAATAATCTACAAAGGTGTTGACGTCAATGTACTTGGCATATCCATTGGTCGGGTCTTTAAAATTGGGGCCGTTGAGGGTATGCTCAAAATTGGTAAAGTGGTTTTTGATGTATTCAAATTGCGCGGTGGTAATATCATCTTTCTTGGGGTATTCAAGCATGATGTTGATTTCCATCAGGTTGTTGGCAGGATAAGGCGATTTCCAGTAAGCGTCGGCACTGCCCGTATTTTTATCTACTTTCAGGATGTAGCCTCCCGTAAGGGCATCGCCCGAATTATCAGCGGGTTTGAGTGAGGCAATGTTGACCCGATTCGCATCCCTTTTTATTTTTTCCATCAATATATAAACGCCTTTATAATCGCCATCAACCACCAACTCAACAAACTTGGTACGCGTAGCATACATCCCCATTTGGTTCGACAAGTGGTACGTCAGTACGTCGCGCATGAGGGTTTTGTCGGTGTAGCTGGCATTCAGAATCCAGTCGCTTTCTTTGGGCATTCCCAACAAAGAAACCTTGAGGTCGTCGCCTGTTTCGGTACGGGTTTCAAAACCGTAGGGTTTTTTGGGAAAAAATTGGGAAGATGAGCCACGGTGCTCAATCCCTACCGTTCCGTTGAAATTATTGAAAGGGTCGGGTTGGTTATTATTGGCAGGGTTTCGGTAATAATTTCGATTCCCTGGCCCATTGTCAATAATGCCCATTTTGACGTTTACCTTGGGGTTATCGGCAATCGTTTGCCCTTCGGTCGAAACAACAATAATGGGGAGATTGGAAGATGTAAATGTTTGACCAAAGATATTGGAAAATGAGCCAATTATCAGAAAAAGTATTCCAAATGTGTAGAATTTAGGCATGGTCGCTGAGTGATCTGATTTGCTATTTTAGCTCTTGAACAAAAACCGTACCACTTTCGCGTTTTAGAATTTTGTACCTTTGCAAAAAAGATGGAAAGTACGTTCCATCGACCTATATGTATGGAATCGAAAAGACAACAAAAAGTGGCGCGTCAAATCCAAAAAGATTTGAGCGATATATTTCAAAAAGAAGGCCGTTCGTGGTTTGACAATGCCTTTATTACAGTGACCGTCGTGCGTATGTCGCCTGATTTGAGCGTTGCAAGGGTGTATTTGAGTTTTTTGGCTGCCAAAAACAAAGGATTATTGCTCGAACAAATCCAAGAACGCCACAAATCCATTCGTCAGTTGTTAGGAACGAAAATTCGTCACCAACTCCGCATTGTACCTGAGTTACACTATTACCTGGATGACACTGCCGAGTATGCCGCCAAGATGGACTCACTCTTTGCGGGACTGACCATTCCACCGCCTGTTGATGGCGAAACTCCCGACAACGAATAATATACTATTTGTGTTGGCCGCTCTTCACTGACCACTAACCGCTGTTTTGTTTTTTAACCCAACCAAAAAATGACTTTAGAAGACATCCGTCGAGAAATTGATGCCATTGATGATCAATTACTTATTCTCCTCAATCAACGAATGCAGTGGGTGCATAAGGTAGGAGAATTAAAACGAGCTACTAAGACGGTGATTTATCGCCCCGAACGCGAAAAATCAATTTTGGATAGGCTTAACAAACAAAACAAAGGGATGCTGACGCCCGAGGCAATCGAGGCGATTTATCTGGAGATTTTTGCTACGGCTAGAAATATTGAATTGCCCGAACGTATTGCTTATTTGGGACCCGAAGGAAGCTTTACCCACCAAGCGGCCGAAAGTCGTTTTGGCGGAATGAGTGAGTACATGACCCTTCCAACGATTAAATCGGTGTTTGAGGCTGTGGATACAGGGCGGGCAAAGTTTGGGGTAATTCCCATCGAAAATAACCAAGAAGGGATTGTTTATGAGACGGTTGACTTATTAAACGAAACCAATATTAGTATTGCTGCCGAGCTCAAAATTCCTGTGCATTTTGCCCTTGCCACAGAATGTGAAAACCCTTCTAAAATCAAGCGTATTTACTCAAAAGACATTGCTTTTCGTCAGTGTCGTGGGTTTTTAAACAAGTATTTTGAACAAACCCAGCCCGAAGAAATTCAGGTAGAATCGACATCGAAAGCGGCTAAATTGGCTTCCGAAGACCCCGAAAGCGCGGCCATTTGCTCCGTGATTGCGGCACGTTTGTTTAGCTTACCTGTGCTTTTTGATAACATCGAAGATAACAGCAACAACCGCACTCGCTTTTTTATTTTGGCCAAAGATTTTATCAATCAGCCGAGCGAAAATGATAAAACGACGCTGATTGCGCGTTTGCCTGACACCGAGAAGCCAGGGATTTTAGCAGGCTTTCTTCAAGATTTTAAACGAGCTAATATCAACTTGACCAAAATTGAAAGTCGCCCTTATAAAGGAAGCGAGGATTTTAATTTTTGGTTTTTTATTGAATTAGAGGGGTACTTCAAGGACGAGAATGTGCAGAAAGTGTTTAAAAAACACCGCAGCTATATCAAATTGCTTGGTAGCTACGTTAAGAACACGTAAAAAACAGCGACAATGGATATTTCGTGGCAAGACTTTGAAAAAGTAGAACTTCGCGCAGGAACAATTGTGCAGGTGGAAGACTTTCAAAAAGCGCGGAAACCAGCCTATAAAATTTGGGTTGATTTAGGAGCCGAAATTGGGATAAAACGCAGTTCGGCGCAGGTAACGAAGCTTTATACAAAAGAAGAACTGCTAGGTCGCCAAGTGATTTGTGTGACCAACTTTCCCCCAAAACAAGTGGCCGATTTTATGTCGGAAGTACTCGTGACGGGATTTGTGCTGCCCGATGGCGAAGTGGTGCTGTCTCAGCCCGAGCGCCCCGTCCCCAATGGAGCCCGTTTGGCCTAATTCAAGAACGAAAAAGGTGAAAAAAGTTTGCTTGTATCTGTGGTTAAGCGTAGCAAGTTGGGGGGCAGCCTTGGCGCAGTCAACCTACCCGATTGTTCCCAAACCAGCGCATTTAGTGCCTAAAAATGGCCATTTTATTTTCCCCAAAACTTTGCTGATTGCCGTCACTAGCACCGACCCGTACTTGCGCCACTTCGCAGAAGAGTTTGCGCAAACCATTGGGCTGGTGTCGGGGCATGATACGCGCGTATTTGCGGGCAATTTTCGCGTCAAAGAAGGCATCAATCTTGTGCCAGGCAAAGACCTGAAATTAGGTCATAAAGGCTACTTTTTGGATATTTCACCCCAGCGTATCGTCATCACAGCCGAGCAGCCGCAAGGATTTGCTGCGGGTATCCACGCCCTGAAACAACTGATGCCACAGGCCATTATGGGAGTTCAGCGCGTACAAGGAGTTGACTGGAAAATACCCTGTTGTTACATCGAAGACCAACCTTAATTTAACCCAAATAACGCGTGCTTTTGCACCTAACTGCCATGCTACAAAAACAGCCATTTGTTATTTGTTTTCACTTTTCAAAGTCGTTGCTTCTTTTACCTTTAGTTTGTTTTTTAGTACTGACGGGTTGCCAGCCATCCACCACCACGCAGCCCAAAGCACCTACTGAATCGTATAAACACACGAACATGGATATTCAGAGTGAAAAACATAGATCGACGGTTCACGTTCCCATCGAATTGTCGATTGCCGAACTGACGCGCCACCTCAATACACAAGTGCAAGGTTTGATTTATGAAGATAACGACCGCCAAGAAGGGTTTAAAATAAAAGTGTGGAAACGGGCGCTCATCGTAGCGGAAGCCCGCGATTCGCTATTGTACTATACTGTTCCGCTGAAAATTTGGGGAGAAAAATCGTACCAAGTTTTAGGAATTACGGGTGCACAAGCGACCGAATTTCAAATCAATCTCAAATTTATGACGCGTTTTGGCGTTGACCCCGACTGGAAAGTACGTTCTCAGACGGTATCTGCGGGGTTTGATTGGGTGACCAAGCCAAGCATCAAAGTAGCCAACATCGAAATCCCAATTACGGGCATCATCAGCCGTAAAATTTCCGAAAACCTTGAGACATTTTCCAAGGCCATTGATAAAAACATCCAAGAGAGCATCGAAGTAAAACCATACGTAGTGCAGGCATGGAACCTCATCAGAGAGCCGCGCCAATTGTCGGAAGAATACCGTACTTGGCTGGTTGTTACTCCGACGGACATTTTAATGACACCGTTTCAAGTTGATAAAGGAAAAATTAGCACAAGTATCGGCATCAGAGGCTTTACCCAAACCCTCACGGGAGAAAAGCCAACCATCAAACCTGCAACCGAAATTCCTAATTTGATGATTGTGAAAGATATTCCCAAAGGCTTTCAGATTGGCTTAATTGGGGTGGTACCTTACGAAGAAGCGTCGAAGCTGGCAGCCACGCAATTTGTAGGAAAACGGTTTGATTTTAAAGAAGGAAAATACAAAATTGAGGTGACGAGTGTTGACATTTATGGTCAGAACGATAAGCTGATTATCAAATCGGGGGTGAAAGGAAGTATCAATGGCGTCATTTATTTAAAAGGGATTCCGCATTATGATGCAGCGTCACGAACGTTATCGTTAAAAAATGTTGATTATGATTTAGACACCAAGAATGTGTTATTGAAAACGGCCAACTGGCTCTTACAAGGAAAATTTGCCAAACAGATAGAACAGCAGTTTGTGTTTTCGGTAGGTGATCAGGTGGATGAAGCGCAAAAAGCTATTCGCCAACAGCTTACCAATCGGAAAGTGGCCAAAGGAGTTGCATTTGGAGGGCGATTAGACCGTCTCGACCCTGATCAAGTCTATCTAACACCGACCTCTTTGGTAGCATTAATTGTGGCAAAAGGACAGATTGACGTCAAAATAGACGGCTTATTGTAGGGTAAAAAGCGCCCCTATTCATGGTATTTACGATTTTTTTCTTTTTATTTGATTTTTAAAGAGGCGAACTCTTTATAGCTTTGTACCCGATAGCGTTATCGAGGCCGTCTTATCGTTCTGCTCTCGCTTAGGTTGAAAGCAGGAAGGAAAGTCCGGACAGCGCAGAGTACCGTACTTCCTAACGGGAAGGCAAATAGTTGGCGACGGCTATTTGACAGCAAGTGCAACAGAAAATAAACTACCGTTTCTGAATAAGAAATGGAAAAGGTGAAAAGGTGGAGTAAAAGCCCACCGCTCGGCTGGCGACAGACGGGGCACGGTAAACCTTACGGGCTGAAAGACCAAATAAGTGTCGATTTTAGAGCTACTCGTTCTAATTCTCTTCGGAGGTGTCGGCATGGGTAGGTTGATAGATTTCAACGGCAACGTTGAAGCCAGATAAATGATAAGATTGTCAAGTTAAATTGATAAACAGAATCCGGCTTATAGGCCCGATTACGCTATTAAAAAAAAGTTTTGTAATACTATTTTGCAGTAAACAACACTCATTGCCCATGAAAAAAATTAATTTACTGTCCACTCTATTTTTGTTATCGTTGGCTGTAGCAAAGACCAATGCGCAGTCGCCTAGCCCTAAAAGCGCGGGCTACGAAGGTCCAAACAAGTTAAATACATGGGCACTTACAATTACCCCGGCTCTTACCCAATTTTATGGGGATCTTCGTCAGTATGATTTTAAACTCGGCCCCGAAGAACATTTGACGGGTGGCCTTGGGCTTGCACTCCACAAGCAAGTAACGCCTATTTTTGGCGCTAGTCTCAATTTTTGGACTGGCAACCTGAATGGTTCAAAAGAGCGTATTTACAATGCCCATTTTGAAAGCAAAGGGTTTTTACAAACCACAATCAACGCCCACGCAAACCTCAAGCCGATTTTGTTTGGATACAATAAGCTGAAACGCTGGAAGTGGGATGTGTATGCTGGGTATGGCTACATGTGGTTCAACTCGCGGGTGTATCGCTTAGGTACTGGCAAATCCGTTGAATTGATTCGTACCAATACCAACCGAAGCTCTAAAACAGCAGGTGAGTGGGAACGCGACGGTTCGACTTATACCCGTGAAATTGTTTTCCCAATCGGTTCGGCCATTCATTTTGAAGCATCTCCTCGAATCGACATTGGGTTGGACTTTACCCTCAATCACGTAAATACGGAGAAATTAGACGTAACTTACGGTGGCGGTGGTTCAGAGCAATATCCTCGTCAAGATATTTGGTTGTTTAGAAAAGGCGACTCAAAATTAGACAAGTGGGGAAGCGTTGGCCTCTCTCTAACGTATAAAATAGGCAAGAATGCTGTGATGGCGAAAAAAGATGCCAAAGGAAACTGGGTGCATGACCCTGCCAAAGGCCGCTACCACTTGCGTTATACGAATCCAATGGATTTGATTGCGCCGCCGTATAATCCTACCATGAACGATGCGGACTCGATTGCTAAAGCGAATATGCCTAAGCCAGTTGATCCACGCTTGTTTACCGATACAGATGGTGATGGTGTCGCTGACTTGTTTGATAAAGAACCGAATACGCCAGCCAACAGCATCGTGTCTGGAGGTGGGGTTGCGATGGATTTGGAAAAATACGTGAAAGACATCATTGCGAAAAATTTGCCTAAAGAAGAGTGCGAGGCGATGTTTGGTAATATTGAGTTTGATACTGATAAAGCCATCATCAAAGACCCTTCTCAGCAAATCTTGAAGCAAGTGATTGACCTCTTGAACGTGCGTCCAAACTGCCGCGCGGTGATTGTAGGCCATACCGATGCCCGTGCGTCTGATAATTATAACATTCAGTTGTCGAAGCGCCGGGTGGAAGCTGCTAAACGTTATTTGATTCGTAACGGTATGCAAGACCCAAGCCGCGTATTGGTAGAATACTACGGAGAGTTACGCCCAGTGTCAGATAATAAGTCAGTGGAAGGAATGAGCCGTAACCGTCGGGTAGAGATTCGTATTTTGCCAATGAACTCCATTCGTTCTTCTTATCCTGCAGGTTTCCGTACGGGTAAAAAGAAAGATCAAGAGCCTGGTAAAGTAGCCAAAGAGCCTAGAAAGAAGAAATAATCGGTAACGATTCTTATAAAAATAACGGATGGGCATTGTTTCAAAAGCAATGCCCATTTTGTTTTTTAAGGAAAATCGCATACTTTTGCGCCCACGTTACACACGAAGGACGTGTTCCTTCATATAGTAAACTGAACAAAAACAATGGTAAGAATTCGTTTAGCGCGTCGCGGACGCAAAAAAGGAGCAATGTACGACATCGTCGTAGCAGATGCTAAAGCACCACGTGATGGTCGTTTCATTGAAAAATTGGGTACGTACAACCCAATTGCTAACCCTGCAAAAGTTGTTTTGAACGTTGATAAGGCGGTAAAATGGCTTTTAAACGGTGCACAACCTACAGATACAACTCGCGCGCTTTTGAGCCACGAAGGTGTAATGTTGCGTAAGCACTTGCAAGTAGGGGTAAGAAAAGGGGCAATCACTCAAGAAGTTGCTGATGCTCGTTTTGAAGCTTGGAAACAAGAAAAAGCTTCACGTAATGATGCCAAATCTGACGGCTTGACTCAAAAACAAGCAGACGAGAAATTGGCAAAACTAGATGCAGAACGCAAAGTGAATGAAGCACGTGCGGCCGCTATTGCAAAGAAAAATGCAGTGGCAGTAGCAGAAGTTGAGGCAGCAGCCGAAGAGGCAGCCCCAGCCGAAGGAGCAGCTGAATAATTTTCTCTTTTTACAAATGGTATGGGTCTATTCGTTTAGCCCCATACCATTTTTTGTTTTTTAGACATCATGCAGCACAACGATTGTTTTCAACTAGGGCACGTCACTCGTACCCATGGGACGAAGGGAGAGGTGGTTATCTTCTTAGACGTTGACTTTCCTGACGACTACGAGCAGATGGAGTCTGTCTTTGTCGAAATAAAAGGACAGTTAATTCCTTACTTTATCCAACAAATCAACATTCAACGGGGAAATAAAGCCATCGTGAAGTTTGAAGATATTCATTCCATCGAACAGGCTACTCCGCTGATTAATTGCCCACTATTCTTGCCAGAAGATACCCTCGATGAGCTGGATGGGTCGAAGTTTTACTACCACGAAATTGTTGGTTTTAGAATTATAGACGCTACTTTGGGCGCCTTAGGCTTGGTGACAACTGTCTATACCATGGCTACCCAAGACCTGATTGCGATGGAGTATCAGGGACAAGAAGTGCTCATCCCCGTCAATGATGACATTATCAAAGGCGTAAATCGCCAAGAAAAAGTGATGAATGTGAGCCTTCCCGAGGGGTTGGTGGATGTTTATACCGAAGGAACGAACGCCGTCGCTGATGACGATGATAGTGAAATAGAAGATTAGTCGCCTACTAAAAGTTGTAAGAAATATACCTATGCGCATTGACATCATCACTTGTTTGCCTCGTTTGTTAGACAGTTTTTTTGAACACTCTATTTTGAAACGTGCCCAAGAGGGTGGGCATGTAGAGGTGGTTGTGCATGACCTGCGCGACTATAGTCTTAACAAACAACGCCAAGTGGATGATTATGCGTTTGGAGGTGGTGCTGGAATGGTGCTCACCATCGAGCCCATTGCGCGCTGTATTCGAAAACTTCAGAGCGAACGCACCTATGATGAGGTGATTTACGTAACGCCCGATGGCGAGCGCCTCAACCAAAAAACATCCAACCGCCTGTCGCTCACCGAAAATCTAATCATTCTTTGTGGGCACTACAAAGGGGTAGATGAGCGGGTGAGAACGCATTTTATTACCAAAGAAATTAGCATTGGAGATTATGTACTGTCGGGTGGCGAGTTGGCTGCCTGTGTCATTGCTGATTCAATTATTCGCCTTATTCCAGGGGTTTTAAACGACGAAACCTCCGCCCTTACCGATTCTTTTCAAGATAATTTATTGGCGCCCCCTGTTTATACGCGCCCTGCCGATTTTGAAGGCTGGAAAGTTCCCGATATTCTACTTTCGGGCCACGAAGCCAAAATCTCTGATTGGCGCTTTCAGCAATCGTTGGAACGTACTCAAGCGCGGCGCCCCGACCTTCTGCCTTAAATAAATGGCACAAAATTTGTGGACTGTACCTGTACATTCTATTTTGATACTTATACTTTTGGTGAAAATAAAGTATAATATATAACTTCTTGTATTTGAGGGTGTTGTCGCTGTCTTTCTCTTTTTGGTATAGTTTTTGTCCTAAAAATAGGGACGTTAAAGTGGTATAATGCCACCTGAAAGAAAACCATTTTTTTAGAAAAATTTTCTTTTGGTTGCTGTTGTATAGCTTCATCGTGAGTGCTTTGTTTAACAGTACTTACTCTACTCTATTATGTTGTTTCTTTACAAGCCCTATTTAAGGCTTCGCATTCATGCGTGCCTTGTTGCTCGTCGCTCTTCAAGAAATTTGAGTATTGGATGGATGTTGTCCGTACTTATAAGCTCACTCCCTTTTTTCGCGATTGCGCAAAATCCACTTTCCAGTGTGGGGAAGTTTAATATTTTTACCCAAGGGAATGCTACATTGACCAATAACGAGAGTGAAGGCCCCGTTGCTATCGGAGGCAACTTGACCGTGGGAGGTAATTACCAAATAACGACGGTCAATGTGGGTGACTTGAAGGTAGGGAATATACCAATTGGGCTCGTAGTAGGTGGCGGAGTGACGCTGACTGCTGGGCAGTTGCAAATGAATACCCAAGGGTACGTTAAAATAGGGAATTGCACTGGTTTAACGGTTTGGTATAAAGATAATAACGACGCTTTTTCGCCAATACGTATCACCAAAAATACGGAAGGGTATGCTTCGCCAAGTAGCTGGATTCAAATTAATACGCAAGCGGACGGCTGGGCTGGATATGCCCAACCTAACCAAGTAAGCAGTACCAACAACCCCGTTTGTGAAACTACTTCTATCAATTTTGCATCTGCGTTTACTACGCTAAAGGCCAATTCCTCGTCGCTTGCGCAATGCCAAGGGACGAATGTCGTAACAGAGAATGCTAATGGGGATGTTTTGACGAGTATTTCGGGACAAAACCTATACTTAGATTTGCCTGCAAGTCCGATTGCGGGCAAGCCCCGTATTTGGAATGTATCGGGAGCTGATTTGAACGCCATCAATGAACTGAATTTACGCTTTACGCCTACGGCAAGTGAGCCCCTCGTTATTAATGTATCGACGGGTACTTCCTTTACTTGGAATGTGAAAAACCAGAATGTGGGCGGGGCGATGAAGTATATTATCTGGAATTTCCCTAGTGCAACAACGCTCAATATCGAAGGAAACGCAACCATTGAAGGGAGTATCCTAGCGCCTAATGCCGCTGTGGTGAAAACGGCCAACCAATCAAATATTCAGGGACAATTGGTGGGGCAGTCTTTTGTGCATTCGGGAGGCGAAATGCACCATTACCCCTTTGAGGGAAATGTTGACTGCGGAGTTGTAACTTGTGTAAAGCCCAACGCAGGAAAAGATACAACAATTTGTGTGACGTCAATTCAGTTGAAAACACCAGCTTCGGACGAAGTTTGGGCGTTTCTTTCTTCAAATAATAACACTGCCGCCACCATTTTTACCACGGGCTTGGCTACTGGTTTGACGGTTTCGGGGCAATATAGATTTGTCCTTAGAAGACAATCTGACGCCAACTGTAGCGATACCATCGTTGTGACCAAATCGAGCTTTTTGTTGCCAACCATTACCGATAAGTCGATTTGCCCAGGAGAAAACCTGACTTTTGGCTACCAAGGGCTGTCGAATGTCAGTTACTTATGGAGCACGGGCGCAACCTCAGCCACGATTACCGTAAGCCCTACCCAAACCACCGATTACCGTGTGGCAGTTACATCTTCATCAACGGGCTGTGTATTTAGAGATACGATTCAAGTGGCGGTTTCGCCCAAACCAAATGCGGGACAAGACATCACTGTTTGTGAAACTACGGCCAAGGTAGTGGCGGCAGGTACGGGTGAAACATGGTCGTTTTTGTCTTTCAACGACCCTAATAATAGTTCAAACACCGACGTCGCGACCATTGACGCACAGGGTAATATCGCAAGTTTGGATAAAAGAGGTTTCTATCGGTTTGTATTGACCAACAGCAGTGGTTGTACGGATACCATACGAGTTCAAAAAACGACGGTCGTTGTGCCCGAAATCCAGCTGAATCCAATTTGTCCAGGCACTCAATTGACTTTTGGATATACCGATAGTACAAATTTCTCTTACGCTTGGAATACGGGGGTAACCACTGCGCGCATTACGGTACAGCCTTTGGTGACAACCGATTATTACGTCACTGTCACGTCGTTGCAGACCCAATGTACAGGCAAAGATACAATTACCGTCACGGTGCTTCCTGCGCCAAAACTTACTTTGGTGTCGTCGGTTTGTTCGTCCGATACGTCAAAATATACGACCACTGTTACCGTTGACAATGGGGCAGTCGTTACGTCAAACGCAGGTTTTGTCAGCGGAAGTGGCACGACCTTCACTGTCACAGTTGGAAGCGATACAACACAATATACCATCACGGCAACCCTAAACGGATGTCGGACTCGTCTCACGGTAAATAAACCCATTTGTAGTGCTAACTGCCCACCGATAGCAGCCCCTGTCGCATCCAGCGTAGCAATTTGTGTAGGCACAACAGCTACTTTAACAGCGTCCAATTGTGCGACGGGTACCGTGCCAAAATGGTACGATTCAGCAGCACTAACGACGGAGGTTGGCAGTGGGGTTAGCTTCACAACGCCTGTTTTGACACAGGCCCGCAATTATTACGTTGCTTGTGTTAGTTCAACAGCGTCCACTTGTAAAAGCACAGGAGTACAGGTTGGGGTAACAATGAAACCTTACCCTACTTTCAGTGGCGTTATTGCCAATTGTGCCGCGGGTAATTCAATATACTCAATTACCATTACTTCTACGGGTACTGTGACGGTAAGCTCACCGTCAGGAACTACCATCACGGGAACAGGAACTTATACCATTTCAAACGTAACCGCAGGGCAGAATCTAGTCTTGACTTCTACGTTGAATGGCTGTTCAAAAGATACGACCATCATTGCTCCTAACTGTGCTTGTATTCCAACGACTCCGACGGCATTGGCGGCAAACGTGGGAATTTGTGAAGGAGTGGCTATTCCTACCCCGACTTTTACCGCATTGGTAGGTGCAAACACCACAGTAGATTGGTACAGTGCAGCCACTGGAGGAACGCTTTTAGCTTCTAATACGCTCACATTCAGTGTTACAGCGGTAGGTACTTATTATATGCAGGCCAAAAGCACAGCCTCAGGTTGTAACAATGAAGTAAACGGAGTACGCATTCCAGTGACGTTGGCCATTAGTCCTAAACCGACGTTTACGGTGCAAGCGAAAAACCCTATTTGCCAAGGTGGGACTGCCTTGAATAATGGAAGTGTGGCACTTACGTCGGCTACAGTGGGTCAGTTCTTTGCTTTTAATACCACAGGAGCAGGAACGCTACCAACGGCAGCGTCGGAAGGTACTGAAATCAGCAGCTTGCCCACGACTATTGCCCAAAATATTGCCAATACAACTGCCTCAACTACCTATTATGTGCGGGTATTTAGCAACGAAGGTTGTTACAAAGACACCTCGGTGGTGGTAAATCCTACCCCATGCGTGGGCAACTGCCCAACCATTACGGCGGTTGATGCTACCGATACACTTTGCTCGGGCTATTATGGTGAGGGTATAACAGTTCAGGTTTCAGATACCTCTAAAGTAGTGCGTTTTGTTTACTTTGCTTCTCAACAAACGGGTACAAGCATGTATTCGGGCGGAACACTTATTCAAGAAGTAAAACCACAAGGTTCGTTGGTAAGTGCGCCAAATGGCCTTCCTGGCCTACAATTGCCCGCCAATAACGGTACAGCTCCAATCAAATACTATGTCTATGCCATTTTGAGTACACCGCCAACGAATGTGCCAAATTGCCTGCCGTTTGCCGAAAAAGTATATACAATCCTGCCGTTGCCCAAGTTTGAGCTGGATTCGATTCCTGCTTGTACGGGAGATACGACTTACACGGTTACGCTCAAGATTCCGAGCCAAGGTACCTACACTGTCACAGTGGCTACTGGTGTAGCAAGCATCGGAAATGGCCCAATTCCAGTAGGAATTACCCAGACGCTTACAGGCGTTGCGGGTGGAGGTCAAATGACCAGTTTGCAATTAAAAACAACGGGTGGAAACATCATTTTTGTACAAGATGCCAATGGATGTACAGCGGCGGCGGTAGCGCCTTCGCCATCATTTAAGCCATGCGAAGGGGCATACGACCTTGCGCTTAGTAAATCTATTGATAAAAAAGTGGCACGAATAGGTGATAATCTTACTTACACCATAAAGGTATGGAACGAGGGGCAGTCAACGGCTACCAATGTTTCGGTCAAAGATAGCCTAAACGCAGGTGTTGAGTACGTCACTTATGCCTCTGCTACTGGAAATTATGACTTTAACAGCAAAACATGGACAATTGGCTCAATCGCGCCAGGAGATACGGCGGTGCTTTTATTGGTTGTCAAAGTAGTGGCACAAGGCGTGTGGTTTAATACCGCTGAGATATGTACCATGACTGAAAAAGACCAAGATTCAACACCCTGCAATGGCAATACAGAAGAAGATGATATTGACAGTGAGTGTTTTACGGTGCCATTGGAGGTTTGTCTAGGTGATGCGATTCAAGCATCTATTCCTGAAAAATACAAAAATGTACAATGGTTTAAAGATGGTGGACAAACGCCCGTGGCTACTGGAAATGCTATTCTTATCACAGAACCAGGTACTTATACCTTTACGGCCTCGTCAAATGCCTGCCCTGCCGATGGGTGTTGTCCCATCATTGTTGAAGCCAGCAACAACTGCTGTCCTGCTGATTTGTGCGTGCCATTCACGATTAAACAAACCAAAAAAGGCGGTGTGCCCATCAAAAAGTAATAAATCTACTGCTCTATAATACATCTAAATTTTACGCCCCATGACTTCGTTTACAAGCAAATTTCGAGTCAAACCTAGGCAGATTTTCTCCACCCTGTTAAGCTCTAAGACCGTGTCTTGGTGGGTAGGAGTGTTGATGCTAGTTGTTGCTCATGCAGCCCTAGCCACCGATGTCGGTGGTCGTATTTACTGCGATAAAAGCGGTAATAATGCCTATAATGATGGTGAGGGATTGACAAGTATCCCCGTACGGGTTGTCAATAGCTCTACTGGTGCCTTACTTGGTACAGCAACTACCAATTCATTGGGAAGTTATAATGTGGCTTCTATAGCCAATGGTACCCCTGTCCGTATCGAATTTACGTATGCAGGTGTAAATTACACCAGAACAGGAACTTCGCCAACTTCCAGTCTTAACGCACAATTAACATGTACGGTAAACTGTAACTGCCCCAATAACGTACTTTCAAATCCGAGTTTTGAAGGAGGCGTATCGGGTTGGAGTTCCAGTGGTGGAAATTTCTACAGTGGTACGGGCTACCAAGTGTGTGGCAACAATAACGCATTTTTGGAAGCAACGTCTTCTAGCGCTCGATTCTACCAAAATGTTAACATTACGCCAGGAAGCACGGTATCATTGTCAATTTGGGCAGGTACGCACCGCCCAGACTTAGATCACCGCATTAAACTCAAATTTTACAATTCTGCAAATACGCTTTTAAGTAGTACGGAAGTACAGGTTGATAAAGATGTGGACTTTGGGCCAACTCCTTTGACACAGCAGTACTTCTTGAGCGGCACTGCGCCAGCCAATACCTCGTATGTACAAGTAGAGGGTACGGCCAGCGGAGACTATATTAAGGTCGATCTTGCTTGTTTGCAAGTAACGTGCCCAACCGTTACTAACCCGAACCCATCGGCTGCAAGAACAATTTGCCCAGGTACGAGTGTGGCATTTTCTGCCAGTACAACGGCGCGTAGTCCTGTGACTATTGAATGGGTTCGTTTTGATTCAGAAGTAACAAATCCATACACGGCTACAGGAAATGGTAAAACGATTTTAGGCAGTGGTGCTATCAATTCAGGTTCGGCGTCGTTGTCTTCTTCTAATTTCCCTGCTGTAAATGGACAAGTAAAAACATACTATGTGTATGCTTGTTTGAAAGGAGCAACAGCTGCCTGTCAACCTTGGGTAAAATACCAAGTAGATGTGTTGAGACCGACCGTTTCGGCCACTGGTGGCTTGTTGAAGTGTGTGCCATCTACCGTGCAAATTACGGCAGTAGGTAGCCCAACAAGCGGTGTAACCTCTGCCTACGCTTGGACGGGTCCTAACTCTTTTACAAGTGCTTCGGCCAACCCGTCGGTTTCGGCGGCAGGTACTTACACGGTGACGTATTCGGCAACGAAGTCGGGCGTAACTTGTACGGCTACTGATACCGCTATTGTTACAAGTATCGTTTCTACGCCTACCGTAAGTCTTAATACTTTAGAGTTGACTTGTACAAAAACAAGTGGTACACTGACGGCCACTGCGGGGAACTTAGGCGGTGGAACAGCCTCTTACGCTTGGACAGTACCGTCGGGAGTGACTAACCCAGGCAACGTGGCTAGTTTTAACGTAACCACTGCTGGCAACTACTCCGTAACTGTTACTAACTCAAGAAATGGATGTACTGCTTCTACCTCTAAGACTGTAACAGAAGATAAAGCCCAGCCAACAGTTTCACTGAACACCGTTACTTTAACTTGTGTAACGACTAGCCAAACCTTGACCGCAACGGTGGGTGGCCTTAACGGCGGAACGGCCTCTTATGCTTGGACAGTACCATCGGGAGTAACTAACCCAGGCAATGTGGCTAGTTTTAACGTGACAGTAGCAGGTACGTATTCAGTGACGGTCACAAATTCTAAAAACGGTTGTACAAGAGCGGCAACTACGACAGTCACTGAGGATAAAACGCCCCCAACGGTAAGTTTGAATACAGTTGTGCTTACTTGTGCGTCTGCTAGTCAAACCTTGACAGCAACGGTAGGTGCTTTAAATGGCGGAACGGCATCGTATGTTTGGACAGTTCCTGCGGGAGTGACCAACCCTGGCAACGTAGCTAGTTTTGCTGTGACAGTAGCAGGTACGTATTCTGTCGTAGTAACAAATTCTAAAAATGGTTGTACAAGAACAGCTTCAACGACAGTGACTGAGGACAAAGCACTGCCAACTGTTTCTTTGAATACCCTTAAACTCACTTGCGCATCGCCAAGTCAAACATTGACCGCTACTGTGGGCAATTTGGGTGGCGGAACAGCCTCGTACGCTTGGACAGTACCTGCAGGTGTGACCAATCCTGGCAACGTAGCAAGTTTTGCGGTGACAGTAATTGGTACGTATTCGGTGGTTGTAACAAACTCAAAAAATGGTTGTACGAGATCAGCCTCAACCACAGTAACCCAAGATAAAACTCAACCTACTGTTAGTTTGAACACCATCAAATTGACGTGCGTAGCACCAAGCCAGACCTTGACTGCCACCGTGAGTGGCCTGAACGGCGGAACTGCTTCGTATGTTTGGACTGTTCCAGCGGGTGTGACTAACCCTGGCAACGTAGCAAGTTTTGCAGTGACCGTGGCAGGTACTTATTCGGTGGTAGTTACAAACTCAGCCAACGGATGTACTAGAAACGTATCAACCACAGTAACCCAAGATAAAACGGTTCCAACCGTACAGGTGAATGGAGGCGAATTGACGTGTTCGACCTTAAACCTAACACTCTCTGCAAATGCTTCATCAAATGTAACCTATGCTTGGACAGGTTTAGGCGTAAATGGCCAAACTACGAAAGATGTGACGGTTTCTGCCTCAGGTGTTTATCAGGTAACTGTTACGCACATCGGAAGTGGATGTACAGCAAGTGACACCGCTATTGTGTCGCAAGACGTTAATCGCCCGATTGTGGTGGCAAATGGTGGAGAAATCAACTGCGTTAAATCGTCAGTGACAATCTTAGCCGAAGCAGCGCCTCCAGGGGTAACTTACTCATGGACGGGGCCTAACAGCTTTACCTCGACGAATGCTTCTATTACCGTTCAACAAGTAGGTGTTTATACCGTAACGGTCTTAAATCCTGACAACGGCTGTACGGCATCAGATACGGCAGTAGTGAGTGAAAACAAGACCCTTCCCAACGTGGACGCTGGTCAAAACAAAACCTTGACCTGCGAAGTCACTTCGGTAAAATTGGACGGCAGCAGCACAACGCCAGGCGTTACTTATAGCTGGACAGGGCCTGTGGGTGCTACATTTGCGCCAAATGCTTCAATTCCAACACCAACCGTTACATTGCCAGGTACTTATACCTTGACTGTAACAGGGCCTAATGGATGTGTGGCCACGGATGCGGTAGTGATAGATGAAAACAAAACCAACCCAACGGTTTCGGTGGCAGGTGGGGTGCTCACTTGTATCAAAACAGAACTGACCCTGACGGCGGTGGCGTCTAGCGGGGTAACATACGTATGGAGTGGACATCCATCGGTGAATGGACTAACCACCTCAAGCGTTGTGGTGGATACCATTGGTTCTTATATCGTAACGGTAAGAAATACCATCAACGGTTGTACGGCTTCGGATACCGCGATTGTAACGGAAGATATTACCAAACCAACGGTGGATTTGAACACGATTAAATTGACTTGTGCATCACCAAGCCAAACCTTGACAGCCACTACGACCAATGCAGGCGCAAATCCAACTTATACGTGGACAGTGCCAAGTGGCGTAGCAAGTCCAGGTAATGTAGCGAGCTTTGCCGTAACGAAAGCAGGGTCATATTCAGTTTTGGTTACAAATCCTGTCAATGGCTGTTCGGTTAATGGAAGTACACTCGTGACGCAAGATACGTTAAAACCAACCGTCGCTTTGAACCCACTTACCTTGACGTGCGCAGCGCCTAGTCAGACCTTGACAGCAACTGTGACCAATGCAGGAGCAAATCCAACTTACGCATGGACAGTGCCAAATGGCGTAACCAACCCAGGTAATGTAGCAAGCTTTGCCATAACAAGTGCAGGAACATACGCTGTTGAAGTAACAAGTGCCGCCAACGGCTGTAAAGCATCGGCTACAACAACCGTAGCTGCTGATACGGCCTCGGTAAGAGTTTCACTTAATTCAGTGACACTAACTTGTGCATCACCAAGCAAAACCTTAACTGCCACAGCTACCAACGCAGGTGCAAATCCTACGTATGTTTGGACAGTACCAAGTGGAGCTACAAATCCAGGAAATGTGGCAAGTTTTAGTGTTGTCAATGCTGGAACGTATTCGGTTGAAGTAACAAATAACACAAACGGTTGTAAATCAACGGCATCAACTTCTGTGCTTGCTGATACCGCCAAAGTGATTGTATCACTCAATACAATTAAGTTGACGTGTACCAATCTAAGCCAAACCTTGACCGCCACTGCTACTAATGCAGGCGCTAATCCTACGTATTCATGGACAGTGCCAAGCGGTGTAACAAACCCTGGCAACGTCAACAACTTTGTCGTTTCTAAAACAGGATTCTATTCGGTTGAAGTTACCAATGCCATCAATGGATGTAAAGGTACGGCCATTACAGGGGTAACAGCAGATACTACCAAAGTAACGGTAGCGCTAAATGACGTAACGCTAACGTGTGCAAGCCCAAGCAAAACGTTGAAAGTAACTGCTGATAACGAAGGAACCAACCCAACCTACGTATGGAGTGTGCCAAGTGGTGTAACCAATCCTGGCAATGTGGATAGCTTAGTGGTAACTCAAGGAGGCGTTTATTCGGTGATTGTGACCAATAGTGCCAACGGATGTAACGCTTCGGCGAGCACAACGGTGGTACTTGATACAACAAAAGTATCGGTAACGTTGAACCCAATTACATTGACGTGTAGTGCACCTTCTCAGACGCTAACGGCTACGGTCGTAAATGCAGGTACATCGCCAACGTACATTTGGGGCGTGCCAGCGGGGGCTACCAACCCTGGTAACAACCCAACGACAGTTGCTTCAGTAGCGGGTCTTTACACAGTAGAAGTAATCAATACCCTCAATGGATGCCGTGGCAATGCAAGTGAAACAGTGTTGAACGATACCAACCGTGTGACTGTAGCGCTTAACCCGTTGAACTTAACTTGTGCTACTCCTACAGGAACGCTGACCGCAACCGTGAACAACGGCGGAACTACGCCTACCTACACTTGGCAAGTGCCACAAGGGGTGGCTAATCCAGGTAATGTAGCCAGCTTTGTCGTAAGTGTAGCAGGTACTTACTCTGTTGAAGTAACCAACAGAACAAACGGCTGTAAAGGAACAGGAATTACGACCGTAAGTGCTGATACAACCAAGCCACTCCTCGAAGTGTCAGAACGTAGTTGCGCATTGAACCTCGGAACGTACTCAGTGAAGGTAATTTCTAACGGAATTATCACTACAACTCCTCCTTACGCGGTGGTAGATAACGGCGGTGGTTTGTTCACCATTTCGGGTATTCCAGCAGGGCAGAGTGTGTTAGTAACCGCAACAGCTACCAACAGCAATTGTAAAACAACCCTCGAAATTGCTGCCCCTGATTGTAACTGTCCTACCGTGAATCCTCCAATTGGCTCTAGCCAGTCGTTCTGCGAAGGGGATAGCGCTACAAAATTGACGGTTGTGGTAGGAGCTGGTGAAACTGCTGACTGGTATAGCAGTGAAACAGGTGGTACCAAATTGGCCGATGGTACGTTGGAGTTCAAACCTACTGCCGCTGGTACGTATTGGGTAGAAGCTCGTAAAAATGACGGTTCAAACTGTATTAGCTTGCGTATTCCACTTACATTGACTTACTATCCTAACCCGACGGTAGTTGTAAGTGAGCAGCCTAAGTGTAGTGCAGATCGCCAGACTTATAGCTTTACGGTGACATCGAACGGAACGGTTACGGTGGATGCAGGACAGGTAACTAACAATCAAAATGGCACATTCACAGTGTCAGGAGTACCTATCAACAAAGACGCAGTGGTAACGGCCACATCAAGCGATAGTTGTAAGGCACAGTTGACGGTGAAAGCCCCAGATTGTAGTTGTCCTCCACCAAAATGTATTCCTTACACGGTGACAATTAAGAGAAAGTAAAAGGGTAGAAAAATAGAGCGTAGCGAATGGGCTGGTGTAATTACCAGCCCATTTCGTTTATAATATCGGAAGCAATAAGGCCAGGTTGGGTGCATTTTTGGGCGGCTCGGTCGCCTGCTGCTCCGTGCTGATAGACCCCAAAAATAGCTGCTTGATGGGGAGGAATGCCTTGTGCCAATAACCCCGTGATGATACCTGTAAGCACGTCGCCGCTACCTCCCGTTGCCATACCAGGGTTGCCCGTTGAATTAAAATAGAGGGTGCCGTTGGGCAATGCCACCGCGGTATGAGCCCCTTTGAGGCAGACAATCACTTGGTGTTGTTGGGCAAATGTTTGTAACAAAGAAAGTTTGTCAAAATCATCTTGCCAAGGATGTCCCAAGAGGCGTTGAAATTCCTTTGGATGTGGTGTTAAAATGGAATTAGGAGGGAGTAATGTGAGTAGCTCTCGGTGTTCACTGAGTAAATTGAGCGCATCGGCGTCAAAAACAGTAGGTTGTGTGAGCTTCGGCAAAAGTTCGCGGAGGAGCTGAAGGGTGAGTGGGTCTTTGCCTAGCCCAGGCCCGATTCCTACGGCGCTATAACCGTCTATGTTGGGTACAGTGGTATTGACCATCCAATGCCAGTCGGGCAAGGCCATTGCTTCGGGCAAACTCGTTTGTAAAATGTCGTAACCACAACGCGGAGTTTGAACCGTCAATAAACCTACTCCTGAGCGTAAGCAGGCTTTGGAAGACAGCACAATGGCGCCTATCTTTCCGTAACTGCCTCCAATGAGCAGTGCGTGCCCAAAAGAGCCTTTGTGGGCGTATTTCTTTCGTCGGTTTGAGATTTTAAAATCGTAAATGAAGGAGGCCGTGCTGAAAAAATAAGGAGTAGCCGTAGCTTCGGCATACGCAGCACTCAGCCCAATGTCCACCACCTGCCATTCTCCTACGTACTCGGCCGACTGCGGCTGCACAAAAGCTAGTTTGGGGCACTGAAACGAAACTGTATAGTCGGGTTTGATAATGATGTCCGATAGCGCGTTGGGGGTATCTGCCAAAAGCCCACTGGCAATGTCCACTGCGATGATGGTGGCCGAGGAATCATTGATTTTTTGAATAACTTCGGCCAAAAATCCTTGTGTAGGACGCGACAACCCTGAGCCTAAAAGGGCATCAATCACCAACGACTGTTGGGCGAAATGGGGAATGTCCGTGCTTTCTGTGATCCAATGAACGGTTGTCATTGGGTGAAGCCGTGCTAGATTCGCTTCAAAATCAGCTGACCCTCCAGCACTGTGCTTAACCACAAAGATGTGGACATTGTAGCATTTTTGGAGTAATAACCGTCCGATGACGAGGCCGTCGCCGCCATTGTTGCCCATTCCACATACGACGTTGATGGTGCAACGGTCGTCAAACCGTTCGCAAAACCACTTGACAAAAGCAGTAGAGGCGCGCTCCATCAGCTGGAGCGACGAAATAGGCTCGTGAGCAATGGTGTAAGCATCCCATGCCCGAATTTGGGGAACAGTAAATAGTTTCATTGATTGACTTAGCTCAATTCCAGACCATCAAGCTCTTCGTATTCTGAATTGTTACTGATAAACTCAGGAACAACCGTTTTAAGGTACGTCACCATTAGGGCTTTATCGCCCTCCCGAAGTGCTTTTTTGAGGTCTTGTAGCGCCGCCGAAATTTCCCCAAATGGTTGCTCATCGACTTGGGCAATCTGAATTTTGGGGTGGTAGGTTGGCAGGGTATGTTCTTTGTCGCTGAGGAGTTCTTCGTAGAGTTTTTCGCCTGGACGCAGTCCTGAGTACGTAATCTGAATGTCCTTATCGACTCGTAATCCTGACAATTTTATCATCTTTTGGGCCAAGTCTGCAATGCGAACAGGCTCGCCCATGTCAAATACAAAAATCTCTCCACCGTTGCCCATGCTGCCTGCTTCCAACACCAATTGACAGGCTTCGGGGATGGTCATAAAATACCGAATGACGTCGGGGTGAGTCACCGTAATAGGCCCGCCTGCTCGTATTTGTTTTTGAAAAAGGGGCACAACGGAGCCGTTGGAACCAAGTACGTTGCCAAAACGGGTGGTGATAAAGCGGGTACCTTTGAGAAAACGATGATTGAGACTTTGGACATACATTTCCGCCAGCCGCTTGGTCGCGCCCATCACGTTGGTAGGATTGACGGCCTTGTCGGTTGAAATCATTACAAATTTTCTGACGTTGGTTTCAACGGATAAATCAGCGATGATTTTTGTGCCAAAAACGTTGACCTTTACGGCTTCGTAAGGATGCTCTTCCATCAATGGAACGTGTTTGTACGCGGCGGCATGAAACACAAACTGGGGCGTATATTGACGAAAAATATGCCGCATTCGCACTTCATCAGTGACGTCGGCTACTTGCACAATCACCCGCGTGGCATCGTCGAGGAAGCGGCGGAAATGCTGTTTCAGTTCGTTTTCAAGGTCATATAGCCCTGATTCGGACTGATCGATAAGAATCAAGGTTTCTGGTTTGAACCGAATAAGTTGCCTAACTATCTCACTACCAATTGACCCCGCCGCGCCAGTTACAAGGGCAGTTTGTCCTGAAAGTTGGCGGATAATGTTTTGATTGTCAAGTAGAATAGGGTCACGTTCGAGCAAGTCTTCAATCCGAATGTTACGAATGTCGTCCGAACGAAGCTGGTCGCCATTGAGTCGTTCGTACATGGATGGAACGACTTTGACGATGATGTCTTTTTTCAAAAACCGTTCGATGATTTGGTTTTTGCGGTGAGGTTTTATTTGATGAATGGCCAAAACGACTTCTAGGTCGCTGGTGATTTCGTCTTCCACAAAGCGTTTTATGGCTTCGCTTTCGGGATAAACGGGTACCCCTTCAACGGTTTTGAAACTAAGAGAAGGGTTATCATCAATGAATCCGACAATTGTATATTTTTTGTGCCGATTGCGGAGGAGGGTATTTTTGGTCAAAATTCCAAGCGTACCCGCTCCATAAATCAGAACATTGACCTTCTCGCCAGGAGCATTGGCAATCAGGGTTTTGTAGATATTTTTAACCAAAAAACGGCTCGAAATCATCACCGACAATGAAATGAAATACTCGATAATGAGTATTGAAATCGGGATATAAAAAACCGCATTGTCGGTGCTATGGCTTAAAAAAGTAGAACCAATGATGGTCAAGATACTACTTGCAGTCGTGGCTTTAAAAATGAGCGAAGCATCCTCAACGCTACTGTGCCGAACGATGCCCGTATATGACCGAAAATAAAGAAAACAAAGCAAGCGATTGACCAATAACGCCACCAAATAGTACTTGTACAATTTCCAATTAATGTTGGAAACATTGAGGTTGAATCGTAAAATACAGGCAATGACAAAGGATCCAATAACCACGCCGCCGTCAATCGCTAAAATGAGATGACGGGATACAAAGTGGTTTGAATACTTAGTCAGAATACGTTCAATCATATTGGGTAAAGCGTACTTTTTCAAAAGTAAAAAATCATTTTCAATAAGCCTCACTTACTGACCCAGAATTTACTTTTCGTACAGGTGGCTGAGGGCTTTTTTTAGGTCTTCAAATTGGTAAGCGAAGTTGGTTTCGGCCTTGATTCGGTGATTAAGCACGTAATTTCCTCCAATGACTAAGTTGGCCATTTCTCCAAATACGGCTTTGAGCACAAAACTTGGAATGTTGGGCAACCAAAGCGGGCGGTCTAACACTTCGGCTATTTGACGGGTGAGGACGGCGTTCGTCACAGGCGTGGGCGCTACGGCGTTATAGGCTCCCCGCCAAGCAGGGTTTTCGAGGGCTTCGATGTACATTCGGCACAAATCGTCTATGTGTATCCACGACGTCCACTGCTTGCCAGAAGCAAGTGGCGCACCTACGCCCCACTGAACGGGCAGCGCAATTTTGGGCAGCGCTCCTCCTTGCGTACTCAGAACGATGCCCGTACGGAGTTTTGTCGTGCGAATCCCAATATTGTCAATTAGCTCGACGGCGTTTTCCCAATGCCGCGTCACGTGGGCCACAAAATCAGTTCCAGAAGGGGTTTGTTCAGACACGCGCACATCACCCGTATCAGCCCCATAAAATCCAATCCCCGAAGCCGACACGCAAGCTTTGACGTGGTAGGGGCGCTCTTGAAGTTTGCGCGCAATCAGTTCAATGCTTTTGGTACGGCTTTGAATAATCTCTTGCTTACGACTGGCAGTCCACCGTTGGTCGGCGATTCCAGCCCCAGCGAGATGGATGATGTAGTCGGCTTTACGAAGGGCTTCCTCTTCGATGAAATTTTTTTCAATATCCCAACGGTAAATTTTGACGTTTGGGTTGTTTTGTTGTTTTCGGCTTAAATAGGCCACTTGATAGCCTTTTTCAAGGAGTAGGGTGGTAAGACGACGGCCAATCATGCCCGTTCCGCCAGTAATTAAAACAGTTTCCGCCATAGTGATAAAAAGAGAGTATATGGAACATAACTAACGGCGGTGGGGAATCGTTGCGGTAGCGGAATAAAAAATTGTCCAGTTTTTGGGATAACTTTGGCACGATGCTTGTGTAAACAATAATTAATATAATAGAGTAGGGTAATTTGGCATTAGCCCCGTTTCATTGGAACGGGGCCATGTTTTTTTTAAGGGGGTGTAAGTTGTCTTTGAAAAACAGAACTTTTGTGGCTATTTTGGGTGTTATCTAGGCTTATACCTCTTCTATTAATATGCCATTTAAAATCATTTCCACCTATCAACCTACTGGAGACCAGCCCCAAGCCATTGCACAGCTTGTGGAAGGTGTTCAAAACGGCGAACCTTCTCAAACACTTCTTGGGGTAACGGGTTCGGGAAAAACATTTACCGTTGCCAATGTGGTAGCGCAGATCGACCGCCCTACGCTGGTGTTGAGCCATAACAAAACCCTCGCCGCGCAGTTGTACGGAGAATTTAAACAGTTTTTTCCCAACAACGCGGTCGAGTACTTCATTAGCTACTACGATTATTACCAACCCGAGGCTTACATTGCAACGACCAATACCTACATCGAGAAAGATTTAGCCATTAACCAAGAGATTGATAAACTTCGGCTTTCGACGGTGTCATCGTTGATGTCGGGGCGGAGAGATGTATTGGTGGTGGCGTCGGTGTCGTGTATCTATGGAGCAGGAAACCCTGAAGAATATCGAAAAAGTATCGTGCGGGTAGGCGTTGGAGAACAAATCACCCGCAATCAGTTCCTGTTTCGTTTGGTTGAAATTCTTTACAGTCGGACGGAAGCCGAATTTGCACGGGGAAACTTTCGGGTAAAAGGCGATACGGTCGATATTTATCCAGGCTATGCTGATTTTGCTTATCGTATCATTTTTTTTGGTGATGAAATCGAGGAAATTCAGCGTATTAATCCCACCAATGGCAAAAAAATATCGTCCGAAAAGATGGTGGCCATTTTTCCTGCCAACTTATTCGTGACAGGAAGGGACGTTTTACTAAATGCCATTCGCCATATTCAGGACGATTTAGTGGCGCAAATTACTTACTTTGAAAAAGAAGGGCGGTTGCTGGAAGCCCAGCGCATTCGTGAACGAACGGAGTTTGACCTAGAAATGATGCGCGAATTGGGCTACTGTTCGGGTATCGAAAACTATTCACGGTATTTCGACAATCGGAAACCAGGCGAACGGCCGTTTTGTCTGCTCGATTATTTCCCCGAAGATTTTTTGCTAGTAGTGGATGAAAGCCACGTGACGATGCCCCAAATTCGTGCAATGTGGGGCGGCGACCGCTCCCGTAAAGAGTCATTGGTCGATTTTGGGTTTCGTTTACCAAGTGCGATGGACAACCGACCGCTGACCTTTCAAGAGTTTGAAAACTTGGCAGGACAAACGATTTTTGTGAGTGCAACTCCTGCCGATTACGAACTTCGACGGACGGATGGCGTGGTAGTAGAGCAAATTATTCGTCCAACGGGCTTGCTTGATCCCGAAATTCAAGTGCGTCCGAGCCTCAATCAGATTGATGATTTGTTGGAAGAAATCGACAAACGTGTCAAGCGAAATGAACGCGTTTTGGTTACTACTTTGACCAAACGAATGGCAGAAGAGCTGAGCAAGTATTTGGAGCGGGTAGGCATCAAAGGACGATATATTCACTCGGAAGTAAAAACCCTTGATCGGGTCGAAATCTTGCGTGATTTGCGCTTGGGGGCATTTGATGTGCTAGTAGGAGTAAACCTTTTGCGGGAAGGGTTGGACTTGCCCGAAGTGTCGTTGGTGGCAATTATGGATGCCGACAAAGAAGGCTTTTTGCGGGATATTCGTTCGCTCATTCAAACCATTGGGCGGGCCGCTCGAAACGAAAACGGAAAAGTGCTCATGTATGCCGACCGAATGACGGGCTCGATGCAAAAGGCGATTGAAGAAACCAATCGCCGTCGAGAGATTCAGATGGCGTACAATACGGAGCACGGAATTACGCCCAAGACGGTCTTCAAGAGCCGTGAGGCCATCATGGAACAAACGTCGGTGGCCGATTCAAAACCATCGGCAAAACGTTATTACGTAGAACCAGAGGAGGTTCGGGTAGCTGCCGACCCAGTGGTGCAGTACATGGCAAAACCCGAATTGGAAAAGCTAATTGCGGAAACACAACGCAAAATGGAAGCCGCCGCCAAAGAACTCAATTTCTTGGAAGCTGCCCGTTATCGCGACGAATTGTTGCAATTGCGAGAAAAACTGAAGAAAGAATAAACGCTCTCTAACATAACAATGCTTGCGCTTTATCCAGGTTAAACGCATTAAAAAAACGGCCTCGGAGAGGCGTAACATTTGTAGATTTAATCAAAAATTTTGAGTCATTCAAAACGGCCTCGGAGAGGCGCAACATTTGTAGATTTAATCAAAAATTTTAAGTCATTCAAAACGGCCTCGGAGAGGCGTAACATTTGTAGATTTAATCAAAAATTTTGAGTCATTCAAAACAGCCTCGGAGAGGCGCAACATTTGTAGCAAAGTTTCGTACACCCAACGGTTTTTAATTCCGAAAAATAGAAGCTAAAGGTAATGTAAAATTGACCGCAGGGTCGTGGAGTACATCGTCGGTGTAAGTCTTTCTTTGACCATCAGGGGTAAGAACGATAATCATGCGCACGGAAGGCAAAACAAGCCAGACACTTTTGACTCCCGCAGGAAAATATAGCTCAAAAGCTTTTTGGGTTAAGTCGGTTAATGCTTGCTTTGGCGAAAGAATTTCAATGGCTAGAATGGGAGGGTGATTGTAAAAAATAATGTCGTTGAGCCAATCAACGGGTAGGTTATTGAAAACCGAAATGTCAGGTTTACACTTGCCAGTAGAGAGTTCTAATTCCAGTTCAGGAAAAATATCATACTCTGCGTCGTATTTGTCAAGAGCAACCCCAATTCGGTGAATAAGGCGTGAGTGATTGACAGACATAATATCTTCGGATTGAAATTCTTCAATGAGGTCAAAAGTTGTTGAAGCCATAACGAAAATAGTTTTTCCAAATTTAATGAATTCTCCTCTAACATAACAATGCTTGCGCTTTACCCCAGAAGCCGTTCTTTGATTTCTTTAATCCGTTGTTCCTTCTTGGGTTGTCGGTATTTTTTGGCAAAGGGAGTATGGTACGTGTGCGATTCCAAAAATTTGATCTGAATTTCGTCCCATTTTTTGCGGTCATGGAGCATGTCCATGTTTTGAAGTTCTTGAAATAAACTTTCGCTAATGGGGTTAAAATCGCTACGTCCTAGATAGTCCAAGTCGGCGTCGCACAAGATTTGTTCGATTAAATTTAGCGGTTGTTGAGGGACTTTGGTAGAGATAATAAGCCCATTAATAAACACAATTTCAATACTGGTAAAGCCAAAATTGGGAAGCAGTCGCTTGGCAATTTCAATGCCTTTCTCTTCATGCCCCTGATAGGTTTCGGTAAAGCCTATATCGTGAATAAGGGCGCCAGTGAGTAATAGTTCGGCCTCGGGCTCTCTGAGCGAAAGCCGTTTAATATACTGACGACAAACCGATAGCACATCACGGACGTGGTGAATCCCGTGGTAGGTAAGTTTGGGTGAGAGCTGCTGCGAAAGCTCGGCTAACACAAACCGTCGAAGTTTTAAAAATCGCTCAAAAGGTGCCATCGGTTCAAATAAAATAACGCTGGGAAGAGTGTTGGTTGCGACAAATTACTGAAAAGTCGTATTCTATCAAATCTTTGCGCCGCAAACTGCTATTTTTGTGCAAAATTTCAACGAAATTAACCATGTTTGACCCAATAAAACTCCATTCCGAACTTGTCTTTCAAACTGCTCGCAGTGGAGGCAAGGGAGGGCAAAATGTCAATAAAGTCGAGACCAAAGTTGAGCTGCGTTTTGACGTTTCGCAATCGCTGCTACTGACCGAAACCGAACGCGCGCTTTTGCTACAAAAACTAGCCAATCGCCTGACAACCGAAGGCGTGCTGGTGTTGACGCACCAAACCGAACGTTCTCAGTTGGCCAATCGGGATAAAGTAGTCAAAAAGTTTAACGAACTTATCAAAAAGTGCTTTGAAGTGGCCAAGCCCCGCAAAGCCACCAAACCCTCTGCCGCAGTGATTGAAAAACGTCTGAAAGAAAAACAACGGCAGTCAGACACCAAAGCCATGCGCCGAAAAATTACGGAATAAATGATAGAAAACAGCTTTGATATTCAGCAACTTAATGATTTTGAGACCATCCAAGATTTAGGTTCTCGAACTTATTTTCCTCATTATACCCATTTGTGGTATGATACCCAAGGGATTGAATGGTACATGGAACGCTGCTTCGGAGACAATGCGCTCAAGGCGGATTTTGAAAACCCAGATTTATTGTATTTTGCAGTGCGGCTCAACGGCGAAAACGTGGGTTTTCTTAAACTTGTAAAACACAAAACACCCTTTGAAAATCAGCCGAAAGAGTCGTTTTTGTACCTCGAAAAAATCTATTTTCTCAAAGAAGCAACGGGACTTGGGTTGGGGCAAAAAGCGATGGCTTGGGTAGATGAACAAGCGCGTCAATGGGGTATTAACAAGGTTTGGTTAATGGCGATGGATTCGTCCCTAAAAACGATTCAGAGTTATGAAAAAGCAGGTTTTGTGAAAATAGCGACAACACGCCTTGACGATGAAGTGTTTTGTCGGCTACGTGCAGAGCTTCGAGGCATGGTGGTGCTGCAAAAAGTGCTGTTCTGAAAAACCACCCCTTTGCTTTTTTATTCTCCCGAAAACCCGCACATTTGCGGTATGGATATACGTGATTACATTCGTTTGGCCCTTGCTGAAGACGTAGGCGATGGTGACCATACTTCGCTCTCGACCATCCCCCGTGATGCGGAGCGACGGGCGCGCTTGCTCGTAAAAGAAGACGGTATTGTGGCAGGTGTTGAGGTTGCCAAAATCATTTTTGAAGAAGTTGACCCGCTGTTGGAAGTAGAAGTGTTTATCAATGACGGGCAAGCCATCAAAAAAGGTGACATCGTGCTTCATGTCAGTGGAGATGCTCAGTCAATTCTGAAAGCAGAACGGCTGGTACTCAATACGATGCAACGAATGAGCGGTATTGCTACTTACACCCATTCGCTGGTACGTCTTTTGGACGGCTTGCCAACCAAACTACTTGATACGCGCAAAACGACGCCTAATTTTCGCCTATTTGAAAAAATGGCGGTTAAAATTGGGGGAGCTGTGAATCACCGATACGCGTTGTACGACATGATTCTTATCAAAGACAACCACGTCGATTATGCAGGAGGAATAGAGGCCGCTATTAACCAAGCTAATGCGTATTTGCAACGCACGGGGCGACAGCTACAGATTGAAATTGAAGTGCGTAATCTTGCGGAGTTAGAACAAGTGTTGCAGATTGGACAGGTTCAACGTATCATGCTCGACAACTTTAGCCTTGATGACCTTCGCACGGCGGTTCAACGAGTGGCTGGAAAATACCCTACCGAAGCTTCGGGGGGAATTAGAGAAGAAACCCTGCGTGCCGTAGCCGAGACGGGCGTTGATTATATTTCGTGCGGCGCTTTGACCCACCAAATCAAGAGCTTGGATTTGAGTCTAAAAGCTTATTAGCACACCTTCCCGAAAGTTAAAAACTTTCGGGAAGGTTATTCTCTTTCGGAAGGTTGTTAGGGAATTAGCTCAACTTCCCGAAAGCTCTAAGCTTTCGGGAAGTTAGATTACCGAAGTACTTTAAACGTAACTCCTACCAAAAACATATCTGAACGATACCGAAAACGGCGAACATCGGCCACAAGCTGTTTGTTGGACGTGCGGTACTCGTTGGTATTAAAGACATAGCCAGCTTTTAACCCCAGCCGTTCGGTGATGTGTAAACGGGCATAAATTTCGGTCGTAAGATTGCCAACGGCATTGTCGCCAAGGAGTTGTACATTGGGCGAAGTCGGCTTTGCTTGCTGATAAGTCTGGTGCAAATTGAGCGAATCTACTTTGTTATACCCCGTTGTTGAAGAATAAAAGCCTGATTTTTTGCCTCCGAAGGCCAGTCCAAGAATGTCGGCATTTACGCCAATATCTACCTTATCAAAAACAGAAAGCTGTATTCCTAAGTTAAAATTGAAGGAAGTGATACCCGCCGATACTTGCAATGTATCAATGTTTCGTAGCAGCAAGGGGGCACTCAAGGCGCTGAAGCCCGTTTTTCCACGAGATTGAGACGCGGGGGCAGTAATAAAAGGGAGGTTATTGCCGCGAAAATGAGTACCCCGTATGCCCCAACCGACTTGAAATAAGCCCTTTCGGTCAATTTTTAAGTATTGATGATATTGAGCATTGGCAGACCAGGTAGCGGTGTTCCACGCACCTGCTACATCTACGTAAGAGACGAGGCGGGCGGTGGTTTGGGCAAATGTGGTGGATGAAAAAGCAAAAAGCAATGCGCTTAATGACGAATAGAGTAGAATTTTTTTGTTCATGAATCGAGGAAAAAGACGTGACGGCGTGATAGAACCGTAAGTTGCACAAAAAAACATCTTTCTCCGCCAAAGGCCAATAATAGCGACTGTTTTTTTCGCTTTAGACCTAAAAAAGCCGAAAACAAGTGTTTTCGGCTTTTTCCTTCTAACCTAACCTATGAGAAAAAGTTGGCACTATTGAGTGCTAATTCAACCAAACCCGTTACAAAGGTCGCGGCTAGAGCTGATAAATTTTAGCGTAGAAATACGCGTTTTTTTGTTGCGTAACTCTACCTGTCAAAATTTATTTAACGGTTTGGACTTCCTTGGTCAACAGTATATCTTGCAACCTTGTTCCACAACTAATACCCTACAAACTTCATGAAAAAAGCTGGTAAAATATTCTCTGTCAAAGAGATTGCACAGGGCCGTAAAAACTTTGAGGCAAAACACCAAGGCCAAAAAGACCTACGTAAAGCCGAATACTTTAGCCGTGAGATACTTGAGACACTGCTCAAAGTAGATGGCTGCGACGGGATTCGGATTTATTATGGACACGCACCCGAAAATAAAGAGGGTGATATCGACTTTTCGGTCGTAGGGAATGAACAGCCGCGCTTGTTTTTGGTGCCCGTACAGATTGGCGTTGATGGCCTTGGTCGCGACATGAAATTTAAAATTGACACCACTGGCGAAAAAGATGGAGAAGGTGAGCCAGGCGGTGCTGGCGGGGGAGTTCCTTGTCCCAATTTCTGTAATCCATAAAAAGGATGATTCAACGATTTATTTCTTATCTAGCAGACTTTAGTGTACTAATTCCAGTAGTTTTTGCTTTGTTGTTATTGAAGACAACAAAAGTCTCACATTTGGATAAGACCAATAAGATTATTCTGGGGTTTGTACTGCTAACGTTATTGAGAAATGGTTTAACGTCTATTTTAGCACAAATAGGCGTTTTTAACATTTATATCTATAACTGGTACAATTTAATTAGTTTCGTTTTAGTAGCGGTTTTGTATTATTTAACCTTTCAAAACCGCTACTTTAAAGGGCTTGCTCTGTTGCTGTTGTTCGTTTCAATATTGATAGCTTGTTTGGATTTGCCGTCATTGTTGGACGTTAAGACTGTAAGTTTTAATAATTTTTCGTATCATGCTTCGGGCGGTTTTACCATATTATTAATTCTTATTTACTATTTTGAGCTGTTAAAATATTTAACAGTGCCCAAACTGGGTTCTTCCCCCTTGTTTTGGTTTAGTTCGGGCGCGTTGTTTTATTATTCTGGAACAATATTTTCATACATTTTTATTAATTACACTTTTAATAATTTGGCATCCAGAGACCAATATTGGGTCGTAGATGCCTTGTTATCAGTTGTGTTAAATATCTTCTTGACGTTTTCAGTTTGGTATATGAAACCTCGGCCTAGTTAGAGCTTTTGGCTATAGGAAAGAGAAATATATGCCGTTTACTAAAAAAATATAGCTTCCCTCGTTTTTCTCCGTATTTTTGACTGTATATAACGCCAGTCGTTTTGCCCCTTCACTATGGAGCCGTCTTATGCCATTGTTATTGGGACAAGTATCATGCTTATCATGGCAATGTTCATTGTCGTGTTTGTGATGTATTACCAACGCAAACAGATTGAGCAGCGAATACGCGTCAAAGATATGGAGGCGGAGTTTCAACGGAAACTCTTAGAGGTCTCTATGGCCTCTACGGAAGCCGAACGGAGGCGCATTGCCCAAGATTTACACGATGATATTGGGGCACTTTTGTCAGTTACAAAGCTAACATTCAATGCGTTGTATAGCCAGTTGGGCTCAAAAGAACAAGCCGAACGCCTCGCCCAACAAGTACGCGAAGCCCTCGACGAAACCATTAGCCATGTTCGTCGTATTAGCCGCGAGTTAGTTCCTACTACTTTAGAGCGATTTGGGTTAGCAGCTGCCATTCAGGAGTTTGCGGCCAGAAGCAACTCCCATCATGCCTTGAAAGTGACGTTTGATTGCCTGGGCGATGAAGAATTTCGGTTGGCACCTCGTACTGAGTTGATGCTTTATAGGGTAGTACAAGAACTGATTAACAACGCCCTCAAGCATTCGAATGGTCGAAATGTGCATATACAGATTGAGCTCCCTCCGCGGCAATTTTGCATTGTTGTGGAGGACGATGGACTGGGGTTTGATCTCAATGATGTGCGTTTGCGGCCATCACCTGGGTTAGGACTTGATAGCATTGAGGGGCGATTGCGCGTAATCAACGGAAAAGTTGATTACGAAACAGGTCTGAATAAAGGATGCCGAGTGGTGGTGAGGTTACCTAAGTTTACGCCCTTGAACTCGCCGCTTTCTCCCGAAAAAATAACAGCAAAGTAATATACATTTACAGCACGGACAGATGAATAAGATAAAACTCGTGATTGCCGATGATCACAACCTTTTTCGTAAAGGGATGACTGCAATGTTGAATCAAATTCCTGATTTTGAGTTGATTGGTGAGGCGGCAAACGGAAAAGAATTGTTGGAACTCTTAGAAAAAGTAACCCCTGACATTGCGTTGTTGGATTTACAAATGCCCATCATGGATGGGGTAGAGGCGACGGAGCAAATCCAACAACATTTTCCCAATCTACGGGTAATCATTGTGTCGATGCACGAGGAAGATCGATTTATTATTCATTTGTTGGAAAAAGGTGTCAATGGGTATTTGTTGAAGGACTCGGAGCCAGGGGAAGTAGAAAATGCCATACGGCGCGTCATGGCGGATGGTTTTTATTACAGTGATTTTGTGTCGAAAGCGCTGCACCGTAAAGTAATTACCCGTGCCAATCCGCCAGCCCCATTGTTTAACAGCAAAATTCAAATTTCGCCCCGTGAAATGGAAGTGTTGCAGCTACTCTGTGAAGGGCTTTCTACGCTCGAAATTAGCGAAAAATTATTTGTAAGTCCTCGTACAGTGGAGGGACACCGCTTACGGCTTCTCGAAAAAACGGGGACTAAAAACACGGCGGGCTTGGTAGCTTATGCCTTCAAAAACGACTTGTTGTAGTGAATGCCACGTCAAACCTGCATTAGAGGGTTGACGTGGCAAAACGTGGTTATCCAAATGCTTCGTTGAGGTCAGGTAAGTGACCAAGCTGATGCAAGGTTGTGATATGAGAGCGTAATGCTACGGCAAACGTAGGATTTTCAAGGTATGGTATCCCAAACTCTTCGGCGGTTTCTTTGACAATGTGCGAGATAGCAGGGTAGTGTACGTGCGAAATCTTTGGGAAAAGATGGTGCTCTACCTGAAAATTAAGCCCACCTACGTACCACGAGAGCAACTTATTATCGCGTGAAAAATTGACCGTTGTGTTCATCTGGTGAATTGCCCAATCATTTTCAATTTCCCCTTTCGAGTTGGGTTGTGGGTGTGTAGTTCCTTCTACAGAATGGGCTAGTTGGAAAATCGTCGTCAAAATAATCCCGCCAATAAAGTGCATGAGTAGAAAACCCGCGATTAAAGTTTGGGTTGGTACTTCAAATACGAACAAAGGAATCCCAAGAAAAACGGCGAAATAGCCGATTTTCGCCAAGATAATTTTACTCAAAATGATGATGTTTTGAGTACGGGTATTGGTATTGACCCCGTTGGCAGTATAAGTAAAAAAGTTAACAAAGTCCTTCGCAGTTACCCAGTAGAGGGTCAAGATTCCGTAAAAAAGAAAAGCGTATAGCCACTGAAACTTATGGAAAGACTTGACGGGTGTGTGTGGCGAAAACTTGAGGACGAGTTTGTCTTTGATGTCTTCATCAAAATGAATAACATTGGTATACATGTGGTGCAACACGTTGTGCTGCAACTTCCAATTGAAAGGCGAGCCACCTAGCATGGTCAGATAAATAGAACCCATCCACTCATTTACTACTTCATTTTTGGAGTAAGCACCGTGGCAGGCATCGTGCATGATGCTCATGCCAATTCCAGCAAGCCCAATTCCCATCAATGCCCACAACATCATACTTACCGCAAACGGAGGCTGGAAGAGTAAAAACAAACAAAATGGAACGACATAAATCGCCGTAAGTACTACTGTTTTGACAATCAGCGTCGTGTTGGAATACTTGGAAAGATTTTGATCTTTGAAATACGCATCAACTCTTTTTTTGAGGGTAGAGAAAAATTGGTTTTTGTCTTTGTTAACGAAACGAATTTTTTTAGCAGGATTCACAATGATTAATGGAGGTTTAGAGAATTTAATTTTGAAGTAAAGGTAAATACTTACAGCCGTAACTTCTAGCGTTCGATAAAAATAGCTCGATACTCAGAACAGAAAATGACTTTAATCGTATGAAATCGTGACAAAAAGCCTGTACTTTGCGTCACAACAGAAACATAAGAAAACAATGAAAAAAGTACTAATAGTAGCTATTTTAGGCTGGTTGGCTGGTTACTCAACACAGGCACAGACGGTATTGCCTGGTAAACAAGATATTGACAAGTCCACTTTTGAGGGACTTTACGTCACAACCAAGATTGAGGAAAAATACTTGGGCCAATACTGGGAGTCGTATTTGAAACAATACGGCAAAGTCAGTAGCTCTCGCGGAGGAGTGTATCGGGCACCGTCGGCCAATATCAGCAGTGTTTCGTCGTCGCCCATCAATTTATCGAGCCAAGTTTCGTCCAAAAAAGGGCTTTCACAAGTGTTCATTTACTTGGATTTGGGAAATGGCTCGTACGTGACACAAGGCACCAAAGGCTACGCAGAAGCGGAGTCATTTTTGAAGAAATTTGCCGAAGATGCCATTTTGTATGATGATGCGCGCGTGGCTGAAGAAGCCATGAAAGAGTCGGAGAAGTCGTTTTCTAAACTAACTCGCAAAGGCGAATCACTCAAAAAGGACATTGAAAAAACCGAAAAAGAACTCGCTAACCTCAAGAAAGATTTAGAAATAAATCAGAAAGATGTAGCAACGTCGCAGACAGACCTAGAAACGAAGAAAAAGGTGTTTGAGGACGCAAAAGCCAAAATCCCCGCAAAACAATAACTGTGAAGAGGGTTGCTAAACGGTGGAGAGGGTTGCTCACAACCCGACGAAAACTGTGAAAAGGGTTGCTCACAACCCAACGAAAACTGTGAAGAGGGTTGCTCACAACCCGACGAAAACCGTGAAAAGGGTTGCTTACAACCCGATCAAAATGAAAGCCAACGATTTAGAGCAAATCGTTGGCTTTCTTGTATTCACGGGGTGTTTTGCCCGTCACAGCCTTGAAGGTTTTGGTAAAATGCGAAAGATTGTTGAAACCGCTGCTGTAACACACATCTGTTACAGACTGGTTTTGAACGAGCAGTTTACTTGCTTGTTTGATGCGGTATTCGTTGACAAAATCGGTAAAGGTCATTTGGGTGATTTTTTTGAAATACCTGCAAAACGACGGCACCGTTAGGTTGGCCAAATCAGCCACTGTTTGAACATCTATTTCGCGTTGATAATGCTGCTCAACGTACCCATAAATCTGCCGAATACGTGCTTCTTCGCGGTGGCTATGTTCGTAGCTAATGCCGTTGATTTTTAGTAGATTATACTCTTTGGAGGTGGCAAGTTTTTGCAAAATAATCAACAGTTGAATCAGGCGTTCAAAGTGACTGAGATGAGGAAGGGTAAGCATAAGATTAGCGACTTCCTGTCGGGTTTCACCAAAAAAGTTAAGCCCCTTTTTAGATAACTCAAAGAGGCGGTTGATGTCCTGTAATTCAGGACTTTGAAGAAAAGATTCGCCAAGAAAGGTATCGCGTAGCTGCACCACAATCTCTTCATGTTCGTAGTCGGCACCGTATCCAAAGTTAAGGTGAGGAACGTTGGGGCCAATAAACATCAATTCTCCCTCTTCAAAATGCGAAAGGTGCTGCCCAATGTGCCGTTTTCCAGAGCCTTTATGGATATACACAATCTCGTATTCGGGGTGTTGGTGCCAAAAAAAACGGTCTTCGTGCGAGCGCCAATGCAGTACTTTGAACGAACTGCCTCGGTCGGGAGTGATATTTTCGTACTCGGTTTTCATGCTTGATTGTCGCGGGTTATCGCTCACTTTGTATCAAAATGATAATTAAGCACAAATTAAGGCAAAAAACGAATAATAATTTCGTTTAGGATTTACAGATATTTGCACTCAGATTATAGACGTTGACTTTTCTCACTAAAAACCTACGATGATATAGAGAGCGGCTTAGGCCGCTTTTTTTATGGCCTTTATCTTCAATTTGCTATGTTGGTTTTGACTTGTATCTTTGTAAGTGTTCAAAAAGTGCCCTTACCATTTTGGGGATGATGAACGCTTGGTTAAGGTGTTTGTACTGCATTTAGGAGTGTATGAAAGTCTCTACAAGTCAGCCATTTGCGATTGTTTACTCGCTGTTTCAGCATCAGTATCTTGGGTATTTGTTTGGTTCGTATATGGTCCAAATCAATTCTAAAAATGAACTGACGCTGCTGAATCAGATTGTCTCTACCAAAAATGTCAATGAATTCGCGGCTGGTTTGGATACTGTTGATTTTGAGTTGGTTAAGTTGATTGAAGATACCCAGCAAGATCACATTCTCAAGAAATTCAATCCCAAAAAACTGTCGGCGTTCGACTTCTTCCAAAAGGTATATGACCCCCAAAAAGGGGATAAATTGCTGCAAGAGACCATTAGTGATTACATTGAGCGGCGAAAAGTTGAGATTCTTGACAAGTTGGCGGGGAAACGGGTATATGTGATGGGGAGCGATAATAACCCTGCATGGATGCCCATTGAACGAATGCCTGACAAAGCCAAGGTGTTTTTTCATTTTGTACGAAACGAAGAAAATACGCATTATTTCCCTATTCTAAAATACGACACAGAGCGGCTCCAAATTAGGCATCGCAACGCCATGTTGATTTGTGATGAACCAGCTTGGTTATTGATTGACAACAAGTTGTATCATTTTGATAAAAGCGTGGACGGAAAAAAAATCCGTCCGTTTCTCTCAAAGAATCATATCATTATTCCACGAAATGTGGAAGAGCAATATTATCGAAAATTTGTTGCTCCCCTGATTGCTAGTTATGAGGTTTACGCCCAAGGGCAAGGCTTCGAAATCAGGTACGAAAAGGAGTCGGTGGTGCCTGTGTTGACGATTACTGAACAAACGACGTCGGTTAAATCTGGGTCGTTGACGATGTTCAATGCGCAGGACAACTCAGAGTCTGCCTTAGTAACCGAAGATTATGACCAGAGCCAAGTGGTTTTTGAGTTGTCGTTTCAGTACGGTCAGTTCAATTTTAAGTTTGACAGTTTCGCCAATCATGCCAACGTGAGCCTTGAAAAACAAGGTGATGATTACATTTTTCATAAAGTAAGACGCAACGTTGGGTTTGAGAAAAATATCCTTCATCGCCTCAAAGAATGGGGATTGGTGATGGGACAAGGTCGTAGTGTTGTGTCTAAAAATCAGGCATTTGAGTGGATACAGGCGAATAATGTGACGTTGAAAGATGCAGGAGTTCTTTTGCAGCAAACAGCAACGGGCTCAAGTGCCAAACGCTATTTTCTGGGTTATTCGTCGATTGATATTACGTTTGAAGAATCGCGGGATTGGTTTGATGTGTATGCCAAAGTGCGTTTTGGGGAATTTGAAATTCCGTTTGTGAAGCTCAAAAACCTGATTTTAGCCCGAAAACGGGAGTTTACTTTACCCAACGGGGAAGTGGCGGTCATTCCAGAAACATGGTTGACGAAGTATTCTGAACTGTTTGCTTTTACCGAATACGATGCCGAAAGCCATCAGCTTACGCTCCGAAAATACCACCTAGCGCTGGTGCAAGAGTATGCCGAAGATAGCCTTGCCAAGGTGGTGATGAATCGTAAATTAGAAAAATTGCGGGATTTTGATGAGATAGATGAGCAGCCACTTCCTGAGGCGTTTGTAGGAACGCTGCGGCCATACCAAAAGGCAGGTTACGATTGGATTATTTTTTTGAGTCAGTACCGTTTTGGGGGCTGTTTGGCCGACGACATGGGGCTTGGAAAAACCGTGACTACCCTAGCCATGTTGCAGCGACAAAAAGAAATGGGCGCCGACCGACCGTCGTTGCTGGTGATGCCAACGTCGTTGTTGTACAATTGGGAATTGGAGGCGCGAAAGTTTACGCCGCAGCTGCGGGTGTTGGTATATAAAGGTACTTACCGCGAAAAAGATACGACTCGTTTTGATGATTACGACCTCATTCTGACTTCTTACGGCATCGTTCGCATTGATATTGAGCTTCTTAAATATTACCGTTTCAATTACATCATACTTGATGAATCGCAGGCGATTAAAAACCCTTCGTCGCACGTGACAAAGGCCGTGATGCAGTTGGAATCGAATTTTCGACTGATTTTGACGGGAACACCGTTGGAAAACACAACGATGGATTTGTGGACTCAGATGACCTTTGCCAACCCTGGGCTTTTGGGTAGCCAGTCGTATTTTCGTTCTCATTTTCAGGTACCGATAGAAAAACAAAACGATGGGCAACGTACCCAAAAGCTATATGCCCTGATTAAACCGTTTTTGCTTCGTCGGCACAAATCGCAGGTAGCGCTCGACTTGCCACCAAAAGTGGAAAGTGTTCATTATTGTGAAATGTCGGAAGAACAAGAAAAACGTTACGAAGAAACTAAGTCGTACTACCGAAATTTTATCTTGGAACACATCGAAGAGGAAGGAATGGCCAAGTCGCAAATGGTTGTTTTACAGGGATTAACCAAGCTCCGACAACTGGCCAATCACCCCCGCATGGTGGACGAAACGTACGACGGAGCATCGGGTAAACTAGAAGAGATTGAAGCGAAACTGGAAGAATTGGTCAGCGGGGAGCATAAGGTGTTGATTTTTAGTCAATTTGTGCGTCATTTGGCTATTTTGGAAAAAACCTTGCATCATCAAAAAATTAAGTACGCTTACCTCGACGGCAGTACTGTCAATCGACAAGCGCAAGTGGAGTTGTTCCAGCAAGACGAATCGGTGAAGGTGTTTTTGATTTCGTTAAAAGCGGGTGGGGTAGGGCTCAACCTAACGGCCGCCGATTACGTCTTTATTTTAGATCCTTGGTGGAATCCTGCGATTGAAGCCCAGGCCGTTGATCGTGCTCACCGAATTGGCCAGCAGCGCACAGTTTTTACGTATAAATTTATTACCAAAAACTCGGTAGAAGAGAAAATATTGGACTTACAACGAAGCAAGCAAAAGCTGTTCAATGAGTTGATTACCAACGAAGAAGGGTTCGTGAAGTCATTGAGTAAAGAAGATATTTTGGAGTTGTTGGCCTAGCGAATCAGCACCAGTTTTCCTCGTATAGCGTGGCCTTGTGGGGCTGTTTGGATGATAAAAGCATAGTTTCCAACGGGCAAAGGTGCTTCGTTATAAAAGCCGTCAAACACGGTTTTTTTTGCTGAATCAGAATAAAAAATAGCTTCTCCCCAGCGATTATAAACCGTGACTGTCGCTTCGGGAAATTCTTCCAAACCACGTATGAGCCAAGTGTCATTGACGCCATCGCCGTTGGGGCTAAAGGCGTCAGGGATATGCACGCCTTTCATGATGCCAATGGTAATTTTGTCGATAGCAAAACACCCATTAGCATCGGTTACTTTGAGGGTATAGGTGGTGGTTTTGTCGGGAGAAGCCGTCGGAGAGGCCGTTTGCGTGTTGTCTAGGTCAGTGGGGGGGCTCCATTGGTAGGTGTAGCCCGAAACGCCGCCATTTTTGTTTAATTGAATGCTGCCATTCTCGGCTAAATCTTGGTCGGTGCCAAGTTCTAAAGTAGGCCCTGCTAAGACTTCGACTGTGTGTGTGGCCGAACCATCTACGCACGTACCAGCCTGTTTGAGCGAATACGTGATTTCGTGTTTTCCTGCCCCTGCTTGTTGTGGAACAAATTTATTGGGGGCAACAACCCCTTTTCCGCTGAAAATACCACCTGCGGGCGTGGCAATCAACATGAGGGCAGTAGTATCGCTACCACACCGTACAGGAATGGGCTGTATCCCAATCGAAGCCGCAGCAAATGCCTTAATTTCAACGGGTTTAGATTGGCCTGTGCAATTGTTAGCGTCGGTAATTTTGACTGAATAGTTTCCTATTTGGTTGATAACCAAAGAACTGTTGGTGGCATTGGGGATGGGTAAACTATCGAGCAACCATTGATACGTTGCGTTTTTTTCGGAGGAGGTTGCTGTCAACGTGAGTGGCGTGCCTGGACAAAATAGCCCAGATGGATTGGAAGAGGTAGCAACGACGCTTGGATTGGGTACAACCTTAATGGCTGTAACCGACGATTCTCCTGCGCTACATGCACTTTTTCGGGTGACTTTTACTTTGTAATTGCCTTGGTTTTTGACAATCAATACCGAGTCTTTGTTACCCGCCAGCAGTTGATCATCTTTGTACCACTCAAATGACGTGTTTGGAAGATTGGCGCCTGCGTTGAGTTGTACCGATTTCCCTTCGCAGAGGGTGGTAGGCGCTGCTATGTTTGGCCGCCCAACTTCGGAGACGCGAATGACTGCGGGGGGGATAGGCACACATTCTTCGACCTCAATTTGGTACTCGCGGTAGGTTTCGCTGAGTTTTACTCCCGAGCGACTGTGTTGGAGCAAAAAACCAATCGAATAGACACCAGCTTTGGTAGGTTTGGCCGAAACAAGAATGTTGGTAAGACCCTGACTCGTAAAAATATTAGGGGCAAGCGGAGGGAGAACGAAGTTGCCTCCTGGGAGCATCTGATTTTCTGAAAAGCCAGCTTTCCATTCCACTTTTTGGTAAGGTATTGGGCCGTTGGCTCCCGTAAATGGGGCGATATTTGAGACAACTAAATTAAAGCTTGACCGAGTGAGCCCAGATTTTAGTGGTTCTGAAACCACCTGAAGGCTAAAGTTGGTCTCTTGGTTGGCACAAAAAAAGTTGTACGATTGGGGCACCCACTGCGGGGTGGTTTTTCCTGCTTCGGCAGGCTCAAAATATTCCCATAAATAAGCGGGTGAAAACCAATGGTACAGAACAATCTGCGATGAAACAATGTTGTCAGTGGGATTGCGCGGGCCAACGGGGCTGTTTACAATGTAGTAGCCTTCTGGGTCGTTAAAATCTTGGGGTTTTAAGACCAAATTGTAATTGTAGCGGACAAATAAATACTCGACTTTTTTACTTTTATCACAAGATACCGAGAAACTTGAAGCACTGACATCGTTACTTTTGTCGGCCGTATATTCTTGCATGAGTTGATTGTCTTTTTTACGATACACCCCAAACCGAAGCTGGGCGGGAAGAGCGTCGTAGCCTGCTTTGTCCGTAAAAAAAGTGCAACCTACCCCGTAAGCATAAGGAATATTGTTATTGATGGTACGACGGTCTATTTGTCCACCGTAAATACGTTGGGCGTATGCGGAACCAAAACTGGCCAATAAAACGAGAAGAAACCCAACGAAATTGCGCATTACTTTGGTTAAGGACTAGTATTAAAATCAAATGTATCTAAAAATCTACTAACAGGTAGTAGCCAACCAGTTATTAAGTTTTATGCAGCCACTTACGCTCGACTTCTATCAAAAATACGATACGTTAACCCTCGCCCAAAGGTTGCTTGGTTGTACGTTGGTTCATCAAAGCCCACACGGGACTACGGCTGGCATCATCGTTGAAACGGAAGCCTACCTAACTGACGACCCCGCGTGTCATGCGTACCGAAGGAAAACAAAAAGAAATGCCGCAATGTTTGGCCCTGCGGGAACAGTTTATGTGTATCAAATCTACGGAATGCACTATTGTGTCAACATCGTAAGTGGTGACGAAGGCGTGGGGGAGGCGGTGTTGATTCGGGCCTTGGAACCAACCGAAGGTATTGAACTTATGGAAGAAAGAAGAGGGTATGGAATGTCGAGTGCAGAGGGTAGAATGTCGAAAGAGAAACCTATTCGACACTCTGCACTCTCCCTTCGACACGTATGCAACGGCCCTGCTAAATTGGTGAAAGCCATGGGGATTAGTATCGAAGAACATAACGGTACTTCGCTTTTAGCGGGTAATTTAAAGATTTATCCTTCTGTACTAGAGGAGTTTGAGATGATGACTACCACCCGAATCGGCATTACGCAAGGCGCCGATTTACCGTACCGTTTTTATGTGACAGGAAATCGCTTTGTAAGTCGTAAATGAGGCATAGCCTCTACAAACTGGCTCTGACGAGTTTGGCGCCGTCGCACATGGCTTTTAATTTTTGTTTAGTCGCCCAGCGCGCCGTCTGACTCATTCCACAGTCGGGGGCAACGGCTAGTTTTTCGGCAGGAACGTACGGCAATACCTTCCGAATGCGCTCGGCGACGTCTTCGGGCGTTTCGATGTAATAACTTTTAACGTCAATGACGCCCACTGCTACGTCCAGTTTTTCGGCAAATCGTTCCAAAAGATGCACATCGGCAAAGTTGAGGACGGTCATTTCGGAATGAAGTTCATCGACAGTCATGTCCAAAAAATCGGGTAGCATGGGAGCTAATGTTTTTTTACCCACCGAACGGCCTTTGTAATTTCCAAAACAGAGGTGCATCGAAAGGCGCGTTTTCCCGACAGCAGGCGCAACGGTTCGGTTAAAAATATCGACAAATCGTTGGGTATCTTCGCGGTAAGCGTAACAACTCATGGACGGCTCATCCACGCAAATTTCGGGAACGCCCAATGCCACCAATTCTTCAATTTCTTTCCGCACAAGGGGCAAAATAGCTTCGGTCACTTCCCAGCGGTCTTTGTACAAATGCCCTGGATTCAACCGCCCCGACAACGTATAAGGCCCAGGAATCGACATTTTAACGCGTTGGCCTTCGGGGGCAAGGCGTTTGAGCCGTTTGTATTCTTCCACCACTCCAAGCCCTTTGGGCGCTGTTAGGGGCTCAACAATGCTGTTTTTGCCGCGTTGATCGTGGGCAGGTGGGCCGTATTTTCGGGTTTCTGAGCTATCGTTCTGGATTCCGTTGATGAAACCATAAAACGACAGGTTAAAGTCGAGACGGGTTTGTTCGCCGTCGGTGATGACGTCGAGTCCTGCGCTTACTTGGTCGTGGATGGCCGTAATCACGGCATCGTCAATCATTTCGGCGATGTCGGCGGGGCCAAACTTGTCGAGGTTCATGCTCGCAAATTCGAGCCAGCCAGGAAAAGGCATCGAGCCAACGACAGTGGTTTTTATCGGATGAGGTTGCATGTTTCTAGGTTTGAGGGTTTACTGTTTAGGGTTTCGTGTTGTTTCTTCATAGCCATTGGTACATGACATGGGCATCGACGAGCCCAAGTTGGGCGTGCTGGTAAGCGTTGGGAACAGTGCCAATGATTGCAAATCCGCATTTTTGCCACAACCGAATGGCAGTGGTATTGGTCGAAATCACGCAGTTGAATTGCATGGCAAGGAAACCCAATCGCTTGGCTTCAACGAGTGAGAAGCGGCACATTTGCTCAGCAATGCCTCGCCCACGGGCATCGGGATGAACCATGTACCCCGCGTTGACCACATGACTACCCAAATCGGGCTGATTGGCTTTTAGAAAAAACGTGCCGACGATTTTGTTGTTTTCTTCGGCGGCGTACGCATATTTTTCGGGGTCAAACCAAATTCCTAGCATTTTTTCGCGCGACGATTCGGGCGCGTACATGTACGTATCTCCCGCCCGAATCACGGGCTCAATAATGGCCCAAAGGGCTTCTTTGTCGGTTGGGAGTACGGGACGAATTTTTAGGGTCATGGCGTTAGAGTAAATCACTTACATAGCTAGGGACGCCTACGTGTTGGTACATTTTTGCAAGGCGGTGGGCGTGCTCATCGTAGGCTGCTTCAAACAGTTCGACGGCGCGTTCGCTACCGACAACTGCCGCTGCACTTAGCACCTTAGGTGGACGTCCTGCCTGGGTAAGAAGTTGGGCAGTTTCGGCTTTAAGGCAATTGACAATCGCCGCCCCGCCTACCGTCGAACCAGGAGAAACGGGTGTGTCAAGGCCATCAACCGTAACCATAGCATCGCCTACGGGTGCGCCTGTATCGAGTACCAAATCGGCAAAATCGGTTAATTTTTTTCCATCCATACGCTTTGATGAACTGGCTTCGGAGTGTTCTTTAGTTACTAAAGCAACGACCTTAATGCCATTTTTTTGGAAAATTTCGGCCATTTCAACGGGAACAATGTTGGTGCCCGAAGACGAGATTACCAAGGCAGTATCTTGAGAAGACAAGTCAAAATTCCGCAAAATACGGTCGGCTAACCCCGAAACATTTTCCAAAAACATGGCTTGACGTTGCCCGTTGGCACCCACCACCAAATTGTGAAAAGTAAGAGACAACTCCACGATGGGGTTAAACCCCGCAAAAGAGCCGTAGCGAGGCCACATTTCTTCGACCATGATTCGGCTGTGGCCACTACCGAAAACGTGTACCATCCGTCCTGCAAGGATGCTTTCGGAAAACCATTGAGCGGCTTGTTGGATTTGGGGTTGTTGTTGTTGAATAGTTTGTAAAATGTGCTGACATTTACTTAGATAAACTTCGGTAACAGTCATGTGACAATAAGGTTTAGAACGCGGATTGAACGGGTTAAATAGATTTGAACGGATTATTTTAAATTGACTTTAAAACGATTTTCAAAAATTTTACGCTTGAATTCTGGTTTTCGCCCAAAATTTAAAAGCAAACCAACTTCTTTATCGGTAGCTCTCAGGTAGTTTGTCAGCTGAGCTTCATGTTCTACAGCTAAGTTTTCAGCAGCTTTTAGCTCGACTATGACTAGATTTTCTACTACTAAGTCTGCATAGTAATCTCCAACTTCATACGAATCGTAATAAACTTTTATAGGTTGTTGATTTTCGCAAATCAATCCTTTCTTTTTTATTTCAATTAACAAAGCTCTTTCGTACACCTTTTCAAGAAAACCGAATCCCAACTCGTTATAAACGGTATAGTAAGCTTTGATGATTGAGTCTGTAATAGAAGCATGTATCATAAAAAATCAGTTAGAATCTGTTCAATCAGTTAAATCTGTGTTCTATTTTTTTAGTGTGATAATGCAAAGCCTGCGGCGCCAATGGCTCCAGCCATGTCACCAAATTGGGCTTGAACAATGGGGGTTTGTTTGCCCCCAGGCCGCCACTCATACAGGCTCATAAATTGGTGTAAAGGCTCAAACAAGGCATCGTCAGATAAGGTGATTCCTCCTGCAAGGACGATGAGTTCGGGGGATAACGCATTGACAAGCGACGACAACGCCACGGCTAATTTTTGGACGGAAGTGAGCCAAACCAAACTGGCCCAAGGGTCGCCTTGGCGGTAGGCTTCGACCAGCGCCCACGTGGAGTCAAACTTTCCTTTGCTTCTTTTTTGAACGGAATAATTGCCAATGGCATACTCCAAACTCCCTGGAGCACCGACGATGCTTACTTCGTCGTCGGTGGCATGAAGGGAGAGGTGGCCAAGGTGTCCCGCCATTTGGTTAAGTCCTTGGTATAGTTTTCCTTGGATAAGAATCCCGCCTCCAACGCCTGTGCCGAGGGTGAGTAAAATCACATTTTGGCAACCCTTAGCCGCCCCAAACCGCGCTTCGGCCATGAGTGCTGCGTGGGCATCGTTGAGGACGTAGGTGCGTTGCCCAAAATAAGCACTCCAATCAAAATGCGCTAGTCCTAACAAGCGATTGGGAAGAAATGAAATACAAGAATTATGGGCATCGGGTAAGCCTGGAGCCGACAGTCCAATGGCATCAACGGGAGCCTGCCAATAATTTCGCAAGTAGGTAACCATTTCAAGTACATTTTCACGCCAATGCCCTTCCGTGTCATCTTGCGTCGCCACGTAATGTTGCTTCAAGATTTCTCCCGCTTCATTGACCAAAATGCCCTTGACATTGGTCCCTCCCAAATCAATACCGATGGCTGTTTTCATTTTTTTAGTTTTGGGTTTCCTGTTTTAAGTTACCAATGACTCAAGGTAAACACATAGGCCACATAGAATTTTCACATAGCACACAAATCTAAATGTCTATGTTTACTATGTGTTTATTCTACTGTATTCTATGTGTTAAAAAGAATGCTACCAAATCAATAGACGCTACCACTTTCCCTCCGTCACTGACCAGCCTCCGTCAACGGCGAGGACTTGGCCTGTTGTAAAAAGAGCATAATCAGATAAAAAATAGAGAGCAGCGCCATCTAAATCAGCGGGTTGCCCGTTTCGACCGCCGTCGAGGGGTTGTTTGGTTTTAATAAAATCCATGATGAGCGTGTTTTGAGAAGCACGTTGGCTCATGGGGGTTTCCACCAATGCGGGGGCAAGCACGTTGACGCGTATGTTGTCTTTGGCGTAATAGGCCGCAATGGACGTACTAAAGCCGATAATGGCTGATTTGGTCGCCGCATAAGCGTGGGTGGTAAAGTAGGTAGGCGAAGGTGAAAAACCGAGCACCGAACCCACATTCAGGATAGAACCACCCGTTTTTTGGGCTAAAAACTGACGTATCGCTGCTTGGTTGGAAAGCATGAGCGAGGTAAGGTTCAACTCAAACGTTTTGTTCCAACCCTCCAACGTAAGCTCGTGCAGGGGGCCATCGCCAAATTTCCGTCCGCTTCCTCCAGCCACATGGTACAGCCCATCAAAGCGCCCGAAGGTATGAACTGCTTTGGCAATGGCTTGAGAGGCCGTGCTTTCGTGCGTGGCATCAGCCGAAATGACCACCGCCGAAGGCCCCAATTGCCGTTGGGCTTCTGCGCAGCTTTCGGGGTTACGACCAACGACGACCACTTGGGCGCCGTGCCGAACAAACGCACTCGCGGCCGAAAGCCCAATGCCCGTGGTACCGCCAATGACGACAATTGTTTTCTGGTCGAGCCATTTTTCCGTAACCATGCCTAATTTTGCGTTATTGTACTATTAACTTATTATAAAGAGTTGAATGGTTAGTTTTCTAATCAAACATTCGTCGAAAACTTAAAAGAACTTGATAACACAAACACGATTTGAGGAGGAAGTGAGGGCTTTTTTGTCTTTTCAACAAGACCAAGAGCTACCCATCTTTGGGCAAAGGTTTTCCTGTCCAGTGCTTTATTATCCTGAACGTTTGCTGGCGATTCACCTCATTTCGTTGGAAAAAACAAACCTACTTTTACCCGATACTTTTGTACAATTGAGCGATGCTTTGGCAGCGGAAGGCATCAAAGTAATTCATTTGTGGGAAGATGTGTGGTATTCCAAAAAAGCTGTGGTTCAGTCGAGGCTGCGGGCGGCGTTTGGTATTTCTCAACGCATTCCTGCCCGACTTACAAAGGTTCGCCGAATTGATAAACCTACCTTAGAGCGGTTTATGGACGTTCATCACTTGCAAGTTTCTACCAATGCGAAGTTTAAATACGGTCTTTTTTTGCCTAAAAATTACCAGCGCATTTTAAAAGATGACAGTCCTGCGACTCCGTTTTTGACCCAACAAATGACGATGCAAGGAGAAGCTTTGGTGGCTGTGGCTTCGTTTAGCGGGGGAAAAAATATCCTAAGAGAAGGGGAGACATTCCGCTCGTTTGAGTTGATTCGTTTTGCCAATCATCTTGACTGTACGGTGGTAGGCGGATTGGATAAATTGCTGAAAGCTTTTATGGCCGAACTACAGCCCGACGATATTATGACTTACGCCGACCGCGATTGGTCCGACGGTAGAAGTTACGAACGATTAGGTTTTGAACGAATGGGAGCGACACCTTCGCATACTTTTTGGGTCAATCCTGACACCTGGGAACGACACTATGCCGAGCGACTTTTGCCCGACGACATCGGGATTCATTGGGTAAAAGTATATAACTCAGGGAATTGGAAGTTTTTGAAAAAAATGATTTGATATTTTTCTCGCAGATGTACTGTGGGTAAAAAACTGTGCTAAATTTTTTATGCCAACGCATGGCCTTTGAGTGGGTTATTTAACGTATTTTTAGGTGTTTATCTAAACCCCTAGAATTCTCCTTTTTTGTTATGAAACGACTGCTACTCTTTTGCCTTGTACTGCTTCAATTTCAGGCCATTGCCCAGCTAAAGTTTGCCCGCTTATTTTCAAATCACGTGGTGCTTCAACGCCAAAAACCAATTCCTGTTTGGGGGTGGGCCAAGCCTAAGGAAAAAGTCACGGTGACGTTGGCCAACCAAAAACTTTTGGCTACAGCCGATGAAGCAGGAAAATGGAGCGTCAAATTCAAACCCATGGAAGCGGGCGGCCCTCATCGGTTGGTGGCTACTACGCTGACGGGCAAAGCCGAAGTAGAGGATGTGTTGATGGGGGAGGTATGGTTGTGCTCGGGGCAGTCAAACATGGAATGGCCCGTCAAACAAGCCGATAATTTTCGCCAAGAGAAGAAAAATGCCAATTTTCCCCAAATACGCCATTTTTACGTAGAACATAACGTAACGATGGACATTCAAACTGACCTTGCCTCAGGCGAGTGGAAGGTGAGTGACGAAGAAAACGTGGGCAATTTTACGGCTGTCGGGTTCTTTTTTGCCAGAGAATTAGCCCAAAAATTGAACGTACCCATCGGCTTGCTTCATTCGTCGTGGGGAGGTTCGCAAATCGAAGGGTGGATTAGCAAAGAAGCCATGCAAACCAACGATGAACTGAAACCCTACGCCAATGCCCTCCCCAAAACGTGGGAAGAAGCCGATGCACAACTCGACCGCCAAACGCGCAAACAGTTGCTAGGCAGTGAGGCGGAGGTTACGATGGCGGATGAAAAAAAATATACCGAAGCGGGATACGATTTCTCGAAATGGCGCTCGGCGGGGAGTCCTTTGGGGTCGTGGGATTGGAAAGGAATTTGGATGTTTAGGGGCAAAGGGTTTATGGCCAAAACCATCGACATCCCTGAAGACATGGTAGGACAAACCACGACGTTGGGGTTGGGCATTCAAGATAGTTTCAACGAAATGTACATCAATGGCAAGCTGGTCTATGCGGGTATGATGCAAGGAGTCCGCAAAATAGCCCTTCCTGCCGATGCGTGGAAAGCTGGCGCCAATCGGCTTGTCATAAAATTTGGGAATATGATCGAGCATCCGTGGTATGGTTTGGGGGTAAATGGTACGCCTGACGATTTGTTTGTTAGCTCCAAAACCGCCAAAGTAAGCATTGCTTCCGATTGGTATCTTTTGCCTTCTTTTGCCGAACCTCATACGTATAACCACAGTTGCAACAACGTCGGGACGACGATTTATAACGCCATGATTGCACCGCTCATTCCGTTTGGCATACGGGGGGCACTTTGGTACCAAGGCGAGTCGAATGCGGGGCGGGCGTACCAATACCGACAGTCGTTTCCGTTGATGATTGATGATTGGCGGCAGCAGTGGGACGACGATTTCTCGTTTTATTTTGTACAATTATCAAGCTACGGCGGCTACCAAAACAGTAACAACGGAAGCAATTGGGCCGAGCTTCGTGAAGCACAGACCCTGGCACTTTCCCTTCCCAAAACGGGTATGGCCGTAACGATTGACGTTGGCAACCCGAAAGATATTCACCCGACCAACAAACAAGACGTTGGCCATCGTCTGGCGCTTAATGCCTTAAAAATGGATTTTGGGCAAGATGTTTTGCATACTGGGCCTGTGTACGATTCGGTAAAGTTTGACGAAGACAAGGCCGTTGTTTCTTTCAAAAACGTGGGGGAAGGTCTGATGGTAAAAGATAAGTTTGGGTACGTCAAAGGCTTTGAGATTGCGGGCGACGACAAAGTGTTTCATTATGCCAAAGCCGAAATCATCGGCGATAAAGTAGAGGTGTATCATCCCAAAGGCGTGAAACCTATTGCGGTGCGTTACGCTTGGGCTGACGCTCCCGAAGACGCCAATTTGTTCAACCTAGAAGGGCTCCCCGCAGGGCCTTTCCGCACCGACGATTGGAAAAGCAAAACCGAAGGGCAGAAGTTTCAATGATAAACGCGGGGCGAACATACCGAAATTCGTTATTCGCCCCGCGTTATTCCAACAACCTCCGATGGTAATTGACCTGCCCCAAATGATAACCAAGATGGGCGACAAGGTGGATGAAAAAGTACTCAGTGGTGGTTTTGGTTTCCAACACAAGTTGCGGGTATTCGGCTTGGTAGTCTTCGTCGGTGAGGGTAGCCAACGACGTTCTGATGACGTCAATGGTGGCGTCGATGTCGTTGATAATTGTTTCTCTGGCTACGTTTTTGGCGCTAAATTCCAACGGGCGGTTGCGAACGTAGCCCGTTTTTCCAATTTCAGCCCCAATGTACGTATTGAGATTGCCGATGAGGTGCAGCGCCAAGTTTCCCGCCGAATTTGAAATCTGCTCGGCGACTTTCCAGATGTTTTCTTCGTTTTTGTAGGCCAAAAGCTCCGCCTTCAGTCGGCGTAAATCCCGCTCAAAAAGCGCTGTTAATGTTGTTGAAAGCATATCGGTATATGGTTTTGTGGTTTGGTGGTTTGGTCGGGTTTTGAGAAACCCTTAGTACGTTTTATAAGTCTTCACGGGGTTATAAGTAACCCCTGTTTCGGTTGTGAGCAACCGAAAACACATTTGGGCGTTTGCCCTTTGCCCCTTTGCCCCTTTGTCTCTTCCTACTTTCCACTTCACGGGGTTATAAGTAACCCCTGTTTCGGTTGTGAGCAACCGAAAACACACTTCGAGAGCAACCGAAAGCACATTTGGGCGTTTGCCCTTTGCCCCTTCCTACTTTCCACTTCACGGGGTTATAAGTAACCCCTGTTTCGGTTGTGAGCAACCGAAAACACACTTCGAGAGCAACCGAAAGCACATTTGGGCGTTTGCCCTTTGCCCCTTTGCCCCTTTGCCCCTTTGCCTCTTGCTCCCTTGCCCTTTGCCTTTCGCTACTTCCCGCTTCGTTTAAAATACACATAAGCACCGCCGCCTAAGGCCAAAAATACCAAACCTGCGATGGCTTGTTCGGGCTTTTCGATCAATGTATTGACTACCACAAACGCCGACATGGCCATAAAAATCAATGGCGTGACGGGGTAGGCCAACGTACTGTAATTGCGGGAAAGTTTACGCTTACGAAAAGTAAAAATAGTAGCCGCCGTCAAGAAGAAAAAGGCCGTATCAACAAACACAACGTAAGTGATGAGGTTAGAGAACGTTTTCCAAAAGATAAGCAGCAAAATCGTCCAAAACGACTGAAAAATAATGGCCCAGAAAGGTGTTTGGAAACGGGGGTGAATTTGGGCAAATTGCTTAAAAAACAGCCCATCTTCGGCCATCGCAAAGTAAATACGAGGAGCAGTAAGAATATAAATGCCAATCGTGCCGAGTACCGAAAGTACAATGAGAAAAGAAATAAACTTCGCGCCCAAGCCCCACACGGTCGAAATAGCTTCCGAGGCGACGCCCGTTGACGCTGCTATTTTTTCGATGGGGAGGAGTTTAAGGTAGGCTACGTTGATGGTGACGTAGGCCAAACACACAATGCCGATGCCTAGCAACATCGCCCTGGGTACCACGCAGTCGGCGTCTTTTACTTCGGCCGCAATGAAGGTTGCGTGCTGATAGCCGCCGTACGAAAAAGAAACCCCAATGAGGGCCAGTCCAAACGACGAGACAAGGGGTAATTGGTAGGAATTGGTGGTCCAAGTAAAATCAAAAAGACTGAAGTCTTGAGTGGCCATCAAAAAACCAATCAAGACCACGATGGCAATACCGATAAGTTTGGCAGAGGTAAAAACCGACGCAAAAAAACTTCCCCATTTGACCCCCAGCACATTCATAATGGTCAGCAGCGTGATGGTCAGAACGGCCACAATGAGCTGCGAACTTTCTGAAATCGGAATGAGCTCATTAAGGTAAGAAGTAAACACCAACGAAAGGGCCGCCAACGACCCCGTATTGATGACCAGTAGCATCGACCAGCCGTATAAAAATGCAGGGAGGTCGCCAAATGCTTCCTTGAGAAAAACGTAAAACCCGCCTGCTTTTTGGAAGGAAGAAGAAATTTCGGCGAAGGTAAGCGCCCCACAAAGTGCTACGAAGCCTCCCACTACCCAAACGCCCAACATCCAGCCTGTGGTGGGTAAATAACCCGCAATTTCGGAGGGTGTACGAAAAACGCCCGAGCCTATACTCGACCCGACGGCAATCATGGTAAGACTAAAAAGTGTGATTTGTTTTTGTAGTTGTTGAGACATGGGTCTAAAGGTTTGTTTCGCTGCTTTTGACGCAGTCACTCATCTAAGGAATCATCGCTGAAAAACTACTATTAAACCCATTAAGGGGTTTTTAATTCAGAATTAATGACATATTAATCTTTCAGCCGCAGTTTTGCCTCGAATCTTTTTAGACCAAAATGAGGCGTACACTGTTCATCGCAGCTTTTTTGCTGCCTTTTTATTGTTTTGCCCAAGACGCTCTTCGGCTTTCGCTCAAGCAAGTCGATAGTCTTTTTTTACAAAATAATCTCATTCTTCTTTCGGAGCGATTTAGGATAGAAGCCAGCAAAGCGGCTGTCATTCAAGCCCGTTTGTGGGATAACCCGACCCTTTCTACCGAATGGAATGCCTATAATCCTGATAAAAAACGGGTGTTGGACGTGGCCAAAGGCGGACAAAAAATCGTGTCGATTGAGCAAGTTTTGCTAACGGCGGGTAAGCGTAGCAAACAGGTGGCCTTGGCCATCGAAAATGCCCAAATGACCGAATACGAATTTTTGGACTTGCTTCGTACGCTCAAATTTGAGTTGAGGAGCAATTTTTTTGAAGTGTTTTTTCTTCAAAATACCCTCAATCGTTACCAGCTTCAAATCAATACGTTACAGACAACGGTCACTGCTTTTGAAGAACAGTACGAAAAAAACAACGTCTCCTTGCGGGAATTACTTCGTCTCAAAGCCCTTCTATTTCAGCTTAATAACGACAAAACTGAACTTCTTTTTCAAATTGCGGAGAAGCAAAAAGGGTTGAAAACACTGCTCAATACCAACCTTCAGGTTGTGCCATTGGTGAACGAAGTGGAGCTGAATCGCTATTTTCTTAATAGCTATACGGTGACCGCGCTAAGTGAGTTGGCACTTCAGAACCGAGGCGATGTCAAAGTCGTGGAATCGCTCAAGCGGCAGGCTGAGTTAAACTATACGCTCCAGAAATCATTGGCGGTGCCAAACCTCCGTTTGGGGGCGGTGTATGACCAATCGGGCAGTTATGTGAATCATTATACGGGCATCACCCTTGGGGCTGATTTGCCTTTTTTCAATAAAAACCAAGGGAATATCAAAACGGCAAAAAGCCTGATTGAGTACCAAAAAGGAGTGCAAAGCCAGAAAACCAACGCAGTTTCTAACGAAGTAGCGGAGGCATTTCAGAAGGTGCGCTACGTCGAAAACATGGTGCAAAGTGTGGATAGTAAATTCACGGACCAATTTGAACAACTCAACAAAGGTGTCGTCGAAAACTTCCAAAAACGCAACCTTACGCTGCTCGAATTTATCGACCTCATCGAAACGTATAGTGAGAGCGTTAAGGAATTGAACCGCCTTAAAGCCGACCGAATAGGGGCATACGAAGAACTTAATTTTACTGTAGGACAAGAACTTTTCAACTAAGAAAAATGAATAAAGCTATCATAGGAGTACTGGTGCTGGTGGGTGCTGTTGTGCTCGCTTCGTGCGGAGAGCAAAAAGAAGCTACGGAAGAAAAAAAGGCGTTTTCGTTGTCGGATACGATGATGAAACGCATTGAGTTGGCCGATGCGGGCATGGCGCCTGTTCGTAGCGAACTGACACTGGTAGGAAAAATCAGTGCCGACGAAAACCGCGTCATTAAGGTCTATCCGTTGGTGGGTGGAAATGTGGAGTCGGCTACTGTCGAACTCGGCGATTATGTCCGTAAAGGCCAAGTGTTAGCCACAATTCGGTCGGGGGAAGTGGCTGATTTTGAGCGACAAATGATTCAGGCGCAGTCAGAAGTGTTGGTGGCTGAAAAAAACTTAAAAGCTGCCGAAGAATTGTTTGAAAGTAAACTCAACTCGCAACGGGAGGTCAATGTTGCCAAAAAAGAAGTTGAAAATGCCCAAGCCGAATTGAACCGCATCAAGGAAGTTTTTCGCATTTATGGCCTTGGAAAAAGTACGCATTACATCGTAAAAGCACCGATTGACGGTTTCGTGATTAGCAAAAATATCAACCCAGGAATGCAGCTTCGTTCCGATAATGCTGAGCAGATTTTTACCGTGGGTCAAATCAGCGAAGTGTGGGTAATGGCCAACGTAAACGAAAGCGATATTCCCAAAGTGAAATTAGGGATGATGGCTGACATTCAGACGATTAGTTATAAAGATGAACTCTTTCATGGTAAAGTAGATAAAATCTACAATGTGCTTGATCCCGATACTAAAAGTATGAAAGTGCGTATCCGACTCGACAACAAAGGGTACAAACTCAAGCCCGAAATGCACGCCACGGTGTCGCTCAAGTTTGACGAAGGAGGGAGTATGATGGCCATTCCAGCCAGTGCAGTCATTTTTGACCGTAGTAAAAATTGGGTGATGGTGTTTAAGAGTCGCACCCAAATCGAAACCCGTGAAGTGACTGTTTACAAAATGCTAAACAACGTGGCTTATGTACAGGCAGGGCTGAAAGAAGGGGAGAAGGTTATTTCAAAAAATCAATTATTAGTGTACGACGCACTGAACGACTAAATTATGAATAAATTCATTCGAGGAATTGTAGGTTTTTCACTCAAAAACCGCTTTTTCGTCTTTTTTATGACGGGTATTTTGGTCATTTCAGGTGTGGTAAGTTATCTCAATACACCGCTTGAAGCATTTCCCGACGTAACCAATACGCAAATCATTGTAGTAACAGAATGGAACGGACGAAGCGCCGAAGAAATCGAGCGTTTTGTGACGGTACCAATCGAAGTTGCTATGAACTCCGTGCAGCGAAAAACCAACGTACGCAGTGTGACAATGTTTGGGCTCAGTATCATCAAAATCATTTTTGAAGACGACGTAGAAGACTTTTTTGCCCGACAACAGGTGAATAACCAGCTTCGTACAGTATCGCTGCCCGACGGCGTTGACCCCGAAGTGCAGCCGCCTTACGGGCCTACGGGGGAAATTTTTCGCTATACGTTAGAAAGCAAAGACCGTGATAGCCGCGAGTTGTTGACCCTCCAAAATTGGGTGGTAGATCGTCAGCTCCGAAGTGTGCCAGGCGTAGCCGACGTGGTGGCGTTTGGGGGGCGCGAAAAAATGTACGAAATCCAAGTAAATCCTACGCAACTCGCCAAATACGACATTACGCCGCTCGAAGTCTATGAAGCCGTGACCAAAAGCAACGTCAACGTGGGGGGCGATGTGATTGAGAAAAACGGTCAGGCGTACGTGGTGCGCGGGATTGGGTTGCTCAATTCGATTCCCGACATTGAAAATATCATTGTCGAATACGTGGATGATAACCCTGTTTTGGTCAAAAACGTGGCCGACGTCAGAGAGTCGAACCTCCCTCGCGTGGGGCAAGTAGGCTTAAACGACAACGACGACGTGGTGGAGGGGATTGTGGTGCAGCGCAAAGGCGAAAACCCCAGCGAAGTGCTAACGCGGGTGAAGGAAAAAATTGAGGAATTGAATACCAAAATTCTGCCTCCTGACGTCAAAATGGTCACTTTTTACGACCGCGACAACCTCATTACGTACTGTACCAACACCGTACTGCATAACTTATTTGAGGGAATTATATTCGTTACGGTCATCGTGTTTTTGTTTATGGCCGACTGGCGTACCACCGTCATTGTGTCCATTATCATCCCGTTGGCGCTGCTGTTTGCCTTTATGTGTTTGCGGCTCAAGGGAATGTCGGCCAACTTACTCTCGATGGGGGCGGTTGACTTTGGTATTATCATCGACGGTGCGGTGGTGATGGTGGAGGGGATGTTTGTGTCGCTCGACCACCTTGCCCACAAAAAAGGCATGGAACGGTTTAATAAACTGGCCAAATTAGGGTTGATTAAGAAAACGGGCGGAGAGCTTGGGAAGGCTGTGTTTTTCTCCAAACTGATCATTATCACGGCCTTGATTCCCATTTTTAGCTTCCAAAAAGTAGAAGGAAAAATGTTTAGCCCGTTGGCCTACACCCTTGGCTTTGCGTTGTTGGGGGCGTTGCTTTACACCCTTACGCTGGTACCTGTGTTGTGTTCGTTTTTATTACGGAAAAACGTTCGGGAGAAGAACAACCCAATTGTCAACTTCTTCGACCGTGTAGTTTCTAAAGGATTCGAGTGGTGTTACCGAAGCAAAAAAATGAGCGTTTTGGCAGCTATGATTTTCTTGGGAACGACCTTGTTTTCAGCAAAATGGCTCGGTACCGAGTTTTTACCCCAACTTAATGAAGGTGCACTGTGGGTAACGGCCGAATTGCCCATGAGTTATTCGCAGAACGAAAGTGTGAAAATAGCGAAAGTCTTGCGCGAAAAAGTGGCCAAACACAAAGAAGTTCGGCAGGTGCTTTCGCAAGAAGGGCGCTCCAACGACGGTACCGACCCCAACGGTTTTAACTTTCTCCAGTTTCAAGTCGATTTGAAGCCAAAAGAAGAATTAGGAGGTAAAACAATTGACCAAATTATCGAAGAATTGAACGATGATTTGTCTGAAATACAAGGGATTACTTTTAATTATTCGCAGCCAATCATCGACAACGTCGCCGAAGCTGCTGCGGGGATAAAAGCCTCGAACGCCATCAAAATTTATGGCGATGATTTGGATAAATTGGACGAGTTGGCCGATGAGGTTTTAGGAAAGATAAAGGACGTTCCTGGCGTAAAAGACGCGGGTATCTTGCGCAATACGGGTCAGCCCGAAATGAGCGTGATTTTGCACGACCACAAAATGGCCATGTACGGCGTCAGCACTGCCGATGCCCAAGCGGTGATAGAAATGGCGATTGGGGGAAAAACGGGTTCTATTTTGTACGAAGGTGAACGTAAGTTTGACATTCGTTTGCGTTACCAAGAGCCGTATCGCCGCACCGAAGACGACATTCTTCGCTTGATGGTGCCAACCTTGAAAGGCAATAAAATTCCGTTGAAAGAAATCGCCTCACTGCGCAAAGTCACAGGGCCTGCGTTTGTCTATCGAGAAAACAATAAACGGTTTATCGGCGTAAAATTCTCAGTACGTGAGCGCGATTTGGGAAGCACCATTGCCGAAGCCCAAAGCAAAGTTGCTCCCATCTTGAAAGCATTGCCCAAAGGGTATTCGATTGACTGGACGGGAGAATTTGAAAACCAAGTGCGTGCTACTCAACGTCTCGGACAAGTAGTGCCGATTAGCATTGTGGCCATTTTTGTCCTTTTATTTATCACTTTTGGCAACGCCAAAGACGCAGGACTCGTATTGGTCAACGTACCGTTTGCGTTGATTGGGGGAATTTTGGCCTTGCACGTTACGCACATGAACTTCGGTATTTCGGCGGGGGTTGGGTTCATTGCCTTGTTTGGGATTTGTGTCCAAAATGGGGTGATTCTGATTTCAGTATTTAGCAAAAATACCTCCGAACGAATGCCGCTCGACAAAGCGATTCGAGAAGGTGTAAAATCGAGGATTAGGCCCGTTGTGATGACGGCGATGATGGCGGCCATTGGCTTGCTACCAGCGGCGGTATCGACGGGGATTGGCTCCGAAACCCAGAAACCACTGGCCATTGTGGTCATTGGCGGGCTCATCACCGCTACTGTTCTGACTTTGCTGATATTCCCGATTATTTATCGGTTTTTCTATCGACATCACGTACATACCATCAAAGATTTAGAATAATGAAACTCAAGACACGTTCAGGCTATATGCTCATTGGTTTGCTGTTAAGTAGCCTAGTTGCTTTTGCCCAAAACAGAACCGATTTTCAGGTATGGCCTGGCGTGTCTTTAGAATTGGATTTGCCCAAAAAGTGGCTAGTAACGGTGCAATACCGAAGCCGATTTATTGATAACGCAACTTATTACAAAGGCTCGTATCTGTTTGGGGCTGTGGAGTATGAGTTTAATAAACACTTGAAGGCCATCACCAACTACCGCTTGGCGCTGGTCGATGAAGGTGTGTATCATCGGTACTTTCTAGGAGTGTCGGCCAAGGCAAAAGTAGGTGACTTTACGTTGATGGTACGCCCCGCTATTCAGTACCAAAGCCAGCGTTTTACTGGCGATGATGAAATTCGGACGGATACCGATACCTACTTTCGTCCGCGTTTTACGGTTAAGTACAAACTGAATAAAAAATGGGATGTTTATACGTACTCAGAGCCGTTTTTTGCCATTACCAACAAGGGTACTAAAATTGATAACATCCAAAGTTCCATTGGCCTCAAGTACGAATACCTCAAAAACCAACGCCTGAATCCCTATTTCATTTGGCAACCCGATTATTCGCACAAAAAATACCAGCTGACCAACTACATTGCGGGCTTGGACATGGAGTTTTCGCTCAAGCCGTTTAAATACTTCAAGAAAAAGAAAAAAGCAGCGGACAAAAAATCACCGTCGAAATCGCATCCTCAAGGCCAATGGCCACCCAATTAGGCAAAGTATCGCTACGCAACGGCGTTTTTATTGAGCGTGAGGTATTCAGACGGCGACACGTTGTACTTGGCTTTGAACGCCCTGGCAAAATAATTGGGGTTAGAAAACCCGACCGAATACGCGATTTGGGCTATTTTCATGTCGTTTTTTTGTAAAAGCGACAGCGCCTTTTTAAGCTTCAAAGACCTGACGTACTCGACGGGGCTTTCGCCCGTGATGTTCAACACCTTGGCGTATAGTGTACTTCGACTGACAAACATGGCTTTGCTCAATTCCTCAATCGAAAGGTTGGGGTTCTCGATGTTCTCTTCGACGTAGCGCGTAAATTTCAACAAAAACTTTTCGTCTTCCGATTCTACCTCTATTTCGGGCGTTTCTAGCTGAATGTGTTTGCTGTAGGTGTTTTTTAGCAAGCTGTTCAAACTGAGCAAGTTCTCGATTTTGATGCTCAACAAATGGAAGCTAAAGGGCTTGGTCAAATAGTCACTTGCTCCCGCTTCGAGCCCTTTTAGCTGCTCGTTTTCTTCCGACAAAACCGTCAGCATAATCACAGGAATGTGTTTGGTTCGGGTGTCATTTTTGATTTTTCGAACCATTTCCACCCCATCAACCCCTGGCATATTGACATCGCTAATGATGACCTGAGGGTGGTTGGCCAGCGCTTTTTGCCAACCCTGCCGTCCGTCAGATGCTTCGATAATTTTATATTTGGTTTTCAAACTTTGCACCAAATAGGCCCTCAAGTCGTCGTCGTCATCAACGATTAAAACAACGGGTTTCTCCAATTTTGGGGGCTCTTTTTTGGCAAAACTTTCTACCGAGTCTAGCTCTTCTTTGGGTAGGTGCAACGGGGTCGATTGCTCAAAAGTAATGGGAGTCAGCGGAAGGGTAATGATAAACGCACTACCAACGCCCTCTTCGCTTTCCACTTTGATGGCGCCACCGTGAAGTTTAACAAATTCTTGGGCGATAGACAGCCCAATGCCACTGCCCTGATTGAGAATATCGGCGTGGTTGTTGGCCTGAAAAAAGCGCTCAAAAATCTTGTCACGGATGTCGGCGGGTAGTCCAATGCCCGTATCGCGTAAAATCATTTTTATGCCCCCCTCGCCGTCGCCAGTGATTTGAAGACTTACATTACCGCCATCGTTCGTAAATTTGATGGCGTTGGAGAGTAGGTTAATCAGGATGCGTTCGAGTTTGTCTTTGTCGAACGACGTATTGTAATTGTTGAAGGCACTTACAAAATGTAAGGCAATGTTTTTTCTTACAGCGATGTACTTAAAAGCATCTACAATTTCCTGAATAAACGTCACCAAATCGCCTTCGGTTTTGTGAAGGGTGAGTTCGTTGGCTTCTATTCTTCTGAAATCCAACAACTGATTGACCAAATTCAGTAATCTTTTGGCGTTTCGGCTGATTAAATTCAACATTTCGAGCTTTTCAGTACTGTTTTCCTGAAACATCAAATTTTCGATGGGGTTTAAAACGAGCGTAAGCGGCGTTTTTAACTCGTGGCTTAGGTTGGTTAAGAACTTGATTTTGATTTTCTCAAGCTCCATTTTTTGTTCGGCGTCGTGGCGTTCTTTTTCAATCAAATGCTTCATTTCTAGGCGTTCTTGCTTTCGCATGAAGTCATTTTTTAGCTTTTGAATGGAGCTTCTTCTAATGGCCCAAATCGCAAGGAGTGTCAGCAGAAAATAGCAAAAATAGGCGTAGTAAGTACTCCAAAAAGGCGGCTTTACGGTGATATTGATGATTTTTTCGGGCGTTTCCCACGAGCCATCTTCGCTGTGGGCTTTGAGCCTAAAGACGTATTCTCCTGGATCTAAATTGGTATAAACAGCGGTGTTTTTGGTACCAACTTCGTTCCATTCTTTGTCAAATCCATCAAGTTTGTACGAATACCTGTTTTCGTGCGGGACGGTATAATTTAAGGCAATAAAATCGAGGGAAAAGTTTTGTTTATAGCTCAAAACCATCTCTTTGGCCGTTAGAATAGGCTCCGTTATTTCAGCGTTTTCAGTCGCATTTACGTGCTTATTATTGATTTTTAAGACCGTTGTGACCAAAGGAGGAGTGTTTTTTCTCTGAAAAATATCGGCAGATTTGAAGTAATTGAAGCCGTTGAGTCCTCCAAAAAACAACGTTTTATCGGTCGTGATAAAACCAGACCCAATATTGAAAGTGCTTTGTTGAATGCCGTTGTAAGGCGTGAAATTTTTAAATATTTTTTTTGCGATATCAAAAGAGCTGATTCCCTTGTTGGTACTGACCCAGAGTTTCCCTTTTTCGTCTTCTACAATTTTATAAATAACATCATTTGACAACGAAAAACTTTCGTCGAATCGCTCAAACGATTTAGTATCAGGTTTGTATAAACACAATCCGCCGCCCAAACAGCCCACCCATACCCTGCCCATTTTGTCGCAGTGAATGGTCTGAACGCGGTCGATTGGAAGGCCGCTGTTGCCATAATTTAGCACTTGAAAACGATTTTCAAGGGGAAAGAAAACGGCAATCCCCGTTCCGTTTGACCCAAACCAAACGTTGCCCGATTTGTCTTGTTCGATGGCAGTGACGAAGTTATTGAGGGGGAATTTGGTACCCGAATGTCCGAAAATCTTTTCATGGCCTTCTATTTGACGCGTAGCAGGGTCGTAGCGAACCACCCCAATCCCGTTGGTACCCATCCAAACTTTGCCGTCGTTAGCGGTTTTAAAACAATTGACTGGTACATCTTTGGTATCGCTATTACTTCTTGAAACATGAAAGTACGTAGAAGCGCCCGTGGCGAGATTCACATTGTACAAACCACCTTGGTACGTGCCTACCCAGAGGGTGTTTCCATTTGTTTCGAGGGCAATCACAGACGATACATTGGCCTGTTGCTGGGCTAATCTAAAGGGTTTAATTTGCCCCGTTTTTCGGTTGAAAATATTGATTCCTGTTCCTTCCGTTCCGATAAAAATATCGCCTGAAGGGCTTTCTGCAAAGCACATGACCGAGCTGCCTGTCAGTCCGTTGGGGTCAAATTGTTTAAAAGGTTTATGATTAAAAAAGGCGAGATTGGTGTCGTATTTATTGATTCCGCCTTGGTAAATGGACACCCAATAGATGCCAGTATCGTCAATATAAACATCCCGCACCGACCGCCCCACGATACTTGGCGTAAAACTTGATTGTTCGATAAAGGTACTTTTTACGCGGGTTACGTTGCCCGTTTTGGGGTTTAGAATGTCGAGGTTACTTTCGGTGCCTATCCATAGTTGTCCTTCTTTGTCGAACGCCACTTTATGGATGTGGTTATTGGAAAGGGTATTAGCATCGTTGGCATCTGATTTGTAAGTGGTAAAACTATTTTTTGCTCCCTTCATCACATTCAGCCCATCTTTGGTGGTACCTACCCATAGCTGCCCATTTTTGTCTTCCGTAATGCACGTAATGTGGCTGCCCGAAATGGCATCGGGGCGGTTTGGGTCGCTGAGAAATCGGGTGAATTGGTCGTTTTTGTGGGTATAAAGGTGCAGCCCATTGTCGGTGCCCACCCACATGGCGTGGCGGCTGTCCTCAAAAATACACCTGATAATGTTTGAATTGAGCTTGGTGCGCTTGGTAGGGTCGGCTTTTAAAGCCTTGATGGTTTTGGTATCGGGGTCAAAAATAAAAAGTCCAGCGTAGGTGCCTACCCATATTTTGCCAGTGTGGTCGGCACATAAGCTGATAATCCAGCCTAATTTTGAAAAATCATAATTGATGAAAGAATCGAGATTAAGGTTATAAACCGACAGGGTGATGTTGGTAGCCAACCAGATTTTACCCGCTTTGTCTTGGGTCATTGCCACAACAGGCCCGCGGCCAATGCTCGTACTGTCGCGGTCGTTGTGGTGATAGGCAACGAAGTTTTGGCCATCAAACCGATTGAGCCCATCCTCCGTTCCGAACCACATAAAGCCGTGTTTGTCTTTGAGAATGGCATTGACGGAATTGGACGTTAGGCCATTTTTACTACTAAAATTAATGAATTTATACTCCTTCTGTTGCCCACGTAGCAAGTGGACAAGGCCCAAAAAGACGAATAAAAGGAAAAGCTTCTTCATGTTCATACCTAATGAAAGCAATCCCCCATCATTTTTTACATGTGGGGGATTGAAAAAGACGTCGTACTTTGACGATTACTTCATATTGGCCTTAACCGATTCCGCCACTTGCGAATAGGCTAATTTTCTCACGTATTGTTGGGTCCAAAGCCCTACGGGATCGTCGGCTCTCCAGCTTGAACTGGCGGGACTATCCAACGGACTCCAGATGGTGATGCCGTAGCGTTGGGCGGCTGGGATAATCTCAAAGTACTTATCAATCACGTACTTGTACATTTCGGCTTGTGCCTTGTAATGTTCTTGAGTGGCTGCCGCCGTTTTTACGCCCGCCATACCAATATCTAACTCCGAAATTTTAATCAATTTGCCCGTACCAGCCAATAGCTTAAACATCTCCGTAATCTTGGTTTTGTCCGAGTTGATGTCGATGTGCATTTGGGTTCCGATACCGTCCACTTTTGCCCCTTTACTTTCGATGTACTTCACATACTCGATGATTCCTTTGCACTTATCCAAATTGTACTCTAGGTTGTAATCGTTAATGAAAAGAATATCGGTAGGATTGCCGTATTTTCTTGCCAATTGAAAGGCCGTTACGGCATAATCTTTACCCATGTAATCTTGCCAATAAAATTCGTCACCTTTGAGGGTTTTACCTACGCCCGTTTTTAATTCAAATGGTTTGCCGTCGTCCATTGGTTCATTTACCACATCCCACGCTTTTACGTAAGGTTTGGCTACAGTCATCATGCCCGACATCCATTTATCCAAAGCGCTGGTAATGAGTGTTTTCTTTAGTTCAGGTGTTTTTTCCTTTGTCTGAACACTTCCAGTTGCATTGTACTTTGTCAAAGAGAGGTTATCGAAATAATAATTCGTGGCCGTTTTACCAAGATTAAAAGCAATGGCGCCACAGGTAGCCATGTCAGCGGTAACGGTAATCTCTTTGGTATAAGTCGTCCAAGTAGGCGTAGCGGCAATCGTTCCAAAAAAGTCCCAGTGTTTGTAAGCACCGGGCGTTACATGGGCCTGCGTTGGGTAAGAGGCGGCCACATCGGCCTTCACGTCCATTTTAAGGATGTATTTTTCTCCCAACACGGCCGCAGGAGCAAATCGTACGAAAAATTGCGCTTCCCAGTCGTTGGCGCGCACGCTGGCATTGGTGATTTTCAAAGCCCTACCCACTCCGTTGGCACCTTGGCCAGCGGCAGTATAGGATATTACGGCATTGGCGTTACTCTGGAAATTAGTGGCGGCATCGGTTTCAAAATCAGTGCCAGTGATTAAATCCCAACCTGGTCCTGTTGATGACAGAATATCAGGGGCAATGACACTTTTCAAATAAGTCGCATTTTGGTTGGCGTGCCAGCAGAGCGTATGTCCATAGACCGATGTTCCTGCGGCTTTGGCGGTTTCCAACAGTTTGCCCACGTTGTCGAGGGCTAAATTACCGTTTGACTGCACTACAGCCCCGTGTTTCATTTCGTAGCCAAGGACAATTTCATCGAAATTTTTATTGGCCAACCGATACATGACGTTTTTGTTGTTGTAATCGGCCAAAGAAAGGGCAACTCCCAACTTAAAATTTGGATGGACACTGCGGTTGATGTAGGATTTTAATGCGGGATAAGCATCAATATTCTCCTGAATTGCGACACTTTCGGGCTTATCGACGTTGAAGTCAACGGGCTCAAAAGTGGTACATGAGGCTGCCACACAGGTGGTAACTCCCAGTACGAGTTTATGTATTTTTTTCATAAGATTACTGTTCTAATGGGCCCAAAGGTTATTTTGCCACGGGTGTAAAAGTTTCCAATGCCACCGTGCGGTCACGCATCACGAGGGTGTCGGTGGTGGCTACTTTCATACCTGCCATGGTAATTTCATATTTGAGGTACAACGCATCGCGGTCTTTGCTACCCCAGCTGTTTTTTTCGCCTTTTTTGACAAACGTGCCGCTTCCACTTGCGGTATAGCTGGTCGAGGCCGACGTAATGGTGCATTTGTTTTCTCCCTCAAATCGCATCAAAAGCGTAACATTGACGTTTTTGCCGTCTTTGTCTTTGATGACCACAGGAAATTCAAGCTCACTCATCGACTTGGTTGAGAGCTTATTTACTTCGTCTTTTTCAACAAACTGCGCGTGGCGAACGATGGTCTGGTTTACGCTTCCCGTCACAACGTCCGTGCCGCGTCGGAGGTAGTTGCCATGCCAAGGGTTGACGTATTTGATGGCATACAAAACAAAATTCTTGGTGCGAAGAATAGAGTCCGCATCGGTTTGGGTGATTCTCAACGGAATAACGTAGGTGTTTTTGATGGATTTTGGGTCAGCAAAAAACGCATCGGTTAGCTGCACGTCCACCCCGCCTGACAATGCTCCTTTTGGAATAATAATTTGATCGGAAGCCAACGTGAAATAGTTGGCTGGCATGGCAAGAATTTCGTCTTTGCCCGCCCCAAACAATAGCCCATTTTTTAGCAAGGAGTTGTCAACCGCTATTTTGACCGATATGTTTTTGCGGCTTTCGTAAACACCACCAGTTGCCGCAAAAATTTGGCATTTACGCTGGTTGTCTAAGTCGGTATTGACGTAGGTGTCTTCACCAAAAGTGATGGTTCGTACGGGATATTGGTAGGCAAAATAGACGTTTTGGAATTTGTAATCAGGAAAAATCTTTTCCTGATTACAAGAGGCAAGCCCAGCGGTGAACAGTACCAGTATTAAAACAAATCTTTTCATAAATTTAAAAATTTTGTCAATGATAAAAGAATCGTTGATGATTAGTTCCAGCCTTCGTTTTGTTCAAGTGCGGAGTATTTCAAGATTTCTGAGTACGGAACGGGGCCGTATTTCATGTGGGTTTTAAACACTCGGTCTTGGACGGCGGGCAAGATGGTATAAACACCATTTTGAATGCTTACGCCCTTGGCGGGTTCGGTAAGCTGGAGGTTCCAACGGCGCAAATCCCAGAATCGAAACCCTTCAAAACAAAGCTCAAGGCGGCGTTCATCCCGAATCAGCTGACGCATGGTTTCTTTGCTGGCTTTGGCACTTTCCAAATAAGGGTCGTTGTTGGTAAGACCGATGCCCGCTCTTCTACGAATCGCTCTAATGACATCGTAGGCCGAGTAGGTGTTGGCACCTGTACCCGTAGGGCCAAAGGCTTCGTTGGCGGCTTCGGCGTAGGCCAAGGCGATTTCGGTGTAACGAATATGCGGCTTGTAGTGGCGTTGGTTGCTGGCAGAAGTAGGGTTTAGGTTGACATCCTGACGCAGCAGTTTTCGTAAATAATACCCCGTTCTGGTGGAGGTTTCTACCCGATTGAGGGCGTCGTTGGTGGTGCCGTTCGCTGTGGTGTTAATGGCCGTGTTGTTGACGCCCGCCGTTGCTCCATTGACCAAAATAAACATTCTCAAACGAGGGTCGCGGTTGGTGTAAGGGTCGGCAGGGTTATAGCCACTGAGGGGGTTGCTAATGGGGTAGCCGTTGAGCATCGGGAACGCATCTACCAAATTTTGGGTAGGGTTGATGCGCCCGTTGCCGAATAGAGTAGGAGGGAAATTGGCTTGTTCTAAGTCTCTGTTTTCACCCCAGTTGTTGCGCCAGATGATTTCTGGTGGATTTGCTCCGTCTTTTAGGTTGCCGATTTCGGTGGTATTCGAGTACCAAGTGAGACCGCTGGCGGCGGCGCTTGGAATGGCACTGAGGCCACCGCTCAGGTTTAATACTGCTGCTGCGGCATTGGCTGCGTCTGTCCATTTGGTGGCATTGCCATTGTTGAAAGCAGGGCTTGCGGCCAACAAAGCGGTTTGTGCTCTAACGGCTTTGGCGATGCGTCCCGTAAACAAACCACTGAAGGTAACGCCAAAGGCACGGTTGTACTGTTCGAGCGTTACTTTGCCGTATTTGGCGGGTATCTGCGCTTCTTGTCCCAACGTAATGTCGCGATAATCAAGTGGAAGCTTAATGTCAGCACTGTCCAAATCCTGATAAATTTGCTTGAGACAATCTTCAAAAGAAGCCCGTGGCAAGTTGTAATTATCGCTGGTGGTTTGCACTTTGGTCAAAATAGGAACACCAAGCATTTGCCCACCCACACCTTTGCCTGCGTGTGTTTGCAAGAGGTGGTACATCAGCAACGCACGAAGCCCATAGGCTTCTCCTTTGATTCGGGTCGAAAACAACTTATTTGCCACGGGGTCGGTTACCCATTGTACCTTATCGACTTCCCCGAGGGTGATGTTGAGGTATTGAATACCCGCAAAGCAGTTGGTCCATTGGTTGGCGGGGTTGTTGTTAGCCGTCCATTGTCCCGTTGCCATTTTCAGGTACGCATTGTTTTGATCATTACTAACGGCATCGTCGGTAGCAACGTCATTGAACGACCACGAGTTGGTAGGAATCCTGTTGTAGCCATTGAGCAAAATACCAAATGGAAATCTCGAATCACTTGGTAAGTACGCACTGGCGTCTAGTTGCCTATTATTCTCAATGGCAGGTTCTAGAAGGTCTTGGCATCCTGTCAATAAAACAGTTGCACAAACCAGTATCTTTCCTATTCCTTTATTGATACAGAACATAGTGTAACAGTCAAAAATGAAGTTTTAATAATTTAGAACTGGGCTTTTATCCCAAGGTTGAACAAGCGTGTTTGTGGGGCATTGCCTACGTTCATTTCCATGATTTTACGATTCTCAGAAACGGTCAGCAGGCTAAAGCCATTGGCATACACACCTAACTCACGCACAAACGAGTTCATTTTGAGCAGATCTGTCAAGTCGTAGGTGATTTGTACTTTTGTCAGGTCAAAACGGTTGGTTTTGTACATCCAGAAATCAGACGAGCGGAAGTTGTTATCGCTGTTTAAGGTGGTTAATCTTGGGTAAGTGGCCGTCGCTTTTGTCTCTTCGGTCCATCTTCCTCTGACCACGTCTGAGTACTTATCTTCCCCATCCACCCAGAAATAAGAGCTGTTACGCATGGCATTTCCGCCAAAACGGCCCGTACAAAGGGCAAAAAACGTTAGCTTTTTCCACTGCGCCGTCAGGTTTACCCCCAACGTAAGGGGAGAACCAAACCAGCCGCCTTTGCCAAGGTAAACCTCATCGCGGGTGTCGATGATGCCATCTCCATTTTGGTCTTTGTACTTAATGTCACCTGGTTTTACTTGGCCAAACGTTTGGGTAGGAGAGTTCACAATCTCATCTTGGTTTTGGAACATCCCTAAGCTTTGTAAGCCCCACATGGTATCAAGGGGTTTGCCTTGGCGATTTTGGTACGAGTTTTCGTACAATTCTGCTCTTTTGCTGGCGATAGCTTCATAATACGTCCCATTGACGCCCATTGTCCACTGCACTTCGCCGTATTTTTTGTTCACACTTGCGCCAAAATCAAAGCCAACCCGCTTGTCGTCGTTGTAGTTGACAAAAGGAATAAACGATGACACTGGCCAGCCTGTGGTAAAGTAGCTTGGGAACAAAACAGAGGCTTGAATAATATTTCCAGAGAGTTTGTTGATGAAGAACGAACCATTGAGTGTCAAGAGTTTTTTGAAAAATGTCCCCTCAAATCCAAGGGTGATTTCTTCTCTTTTGGGAAACTTCATGTTGGGGTTATCTCCTCTTCGCGACTCGGTCGCCTGAATACCCGTACCGTCTTTCCAGCCATACCACGAGCCTGCGCCTGTATAAACGCCTTGGTACAAAAAGTAGTTTTGGATGTCAAGGTCGGTGTGCAAAATGCTGGCCGAGGCCGTCAGTTTTAAGTCATCAATGACGCTGGAGTTGCGCAAGAAATCTTCTTGGCTTACTCGCCAGCCCAAAGCAACCGACGGCGAGAGTGCTTGGCGATTGTTTGGGGGGAGTTTGGCCGAATGGATGTAGGCCGCGCTCAGGTCTAAATAGTACTTGTGCTTAAAGTTATAGCTGGCCAAGAAACCCAAGTTGGCATTGCTTGTACGGTGATAAATGGCCGACTCCGACTGCTGGAACCCATTGGCCAACAAAATCGCCGACAAATGATGGTTGCCGTTGAAGGTACGGTCGTAATTGAACTGACCTGAGAGAGCAATCGTTTGGCGGTAGCGGTTGCCTGACACGTTTTGGGTACCAGAGCGTGCGTCTTGGTTATAAACAGTTAGGTTGCTAATGAGGTCAGTACCGCTGTATTTATTCCAAGTAGGGGCGTAGGTAGCATACGAATAGTTGTATGATAACGTATATTCTGTGGCATAATCAACGGCAAAAGCTGACTTGAAACTAAGCCCTTTCAATACGTTTCTGAGGTCGGCCTTGATTCCTGTGTTGAACTGGAATTGTCGGTTTGCGTATTGGTTATTTCCACCCGAATAAATCGTGGCGATGGGGTTGGTTTGGTCTAACTGTGTACCACCAAGTAAATATTTTCCATCAATAATGTTGTTGCTGTTTTGAACAAATACCTGAGAAGCAGCGTCTTCTTTTTCAATCAAATCAATGGGAATCAAGGGAGCGAAACGATTGGGACGAACCGTGGTGGCGCTGTTCCAAAAGTTAGCGTTTACGCCACGTCCCGTAAAGAAAATGGCCGTAGCATCGGCGTTTACGCTGATAAACTCGTTCAACTTGATGTCGATATTTCCACGGAAATTGAGGCGGTCAGAGTTGTTGTTGTTTTTCGCTTCGCCAAAGTTTAAGAGAGAACCTGAAGTGGCATATCCTAAGTTGGTATAATACTTCACGCGCTCGTTTCCACCCGAAATCTCCGCCGTTGCATCGTAGCTACCGTAGGCATTTTTGAGGTATTCGGGCGAGTAAAAATCAATGTTAGGATAACGGTACTTGCTTAGACCCGAAGCATGATTGTAGATGTCTAACTCAGAGTACAAGTTGGTGAGCCCATCGTTTCGGCGTGCTTCGTTGTAGAGGGTCATGTATTCGGCCGAGCCCAAATAGCGTGGAAAAGCTTTGGGTGTGTTGACGCCGCTGTTGACCCGCAAGTCAAATTTGTTTTGACCGATTCCCCCTCGTTTCGTAATGACATTAATCACGCCTTTGGCGGCGCGGCTACCGTACAAGGCAACTGCGTTGGCACCTTTCAAAAACACGATTTGGTCAATCTCGGTAGGGGCTACGTTGCCAGTTTCGCGAGGAACGCCATCAATCATAAACAAGTAACTGCCCATGCCCCAGTTACTATTGCCGTTGAAACCTGGAATCAGCGCTTCCATGTCGGCAAGGGTATAGGTAAAATAATTTTTAGCGAGCAGTTCTTGCACGTTGACCGAGGCTACGCCGCCGAGCAAGTCCTTTTTATCGACATCCCGAAAAGCAACGCGAACTTGTTCGTTGACTTCTTCGGGGGTCATCACGATTTCACCGATTGGCCCCGTTGAGGTAATGTATTTGGTTTTAAAACCTGGGGCAACGATGGAGAGCATTTCGTTTTTGGGTACTTCGAGGGTGAACGTACCCGAGGCGTCGGTCACAGTAGCTTTCCCGATTTCATCGGAGCTTTTTACCACAGCACCACTGATGGGCTGTTTGTTGGTGCCAACGATGGTGGCTTTGATTTTAATAGGCGCCGTGTTTTGTCCTATGACGTTGGCTTTGGGTAAAGCCAACAGGAGACACAAGCCCAAAAATATTTTTATAAACTTCATTGCTTATTCGTTTATCAATTGATTATCTCGTTTTGGGAAGTCGCAAACCTTTTACCAACCAGGGTTTTGAGGGAATTCCAAATACAAATTCACGTCGTTTACCTTGAGTGGCAACCAGTTGTGTTTTTCGGTGAACCTGCGTTCGAGGATAACACTTTCACGGATGTTCAAGACACGGTTATCTTTCGGGTCTTTGGTAGGGTCTAACACTGTTGCTCGGTCAAATTCAATTGATTTTTTGAGCGTATAAGGGCTTTTGGCAATTAAGAGCCAACGGCGGAGGTCATTGAAACGGTGACCTTCAAAGGCAAGCTCCACGGCGCGCTCGCGGCGAAGTTCTTCCATGTATTTGTCCAAAGAACCCAAGAATTGCGCATCTACACGACCTACTCCTGCGCGTTCTCTGATGACATTGACGGCATCGACGGAGGTTTTGCTGTAGTTTGTTGACTTACCCGCCGACGAGCCATAGCCCTGAGCCGCAGCTTCGGCATACATCAAATAAATATCGGCCAGACGCATGTACGGTAGGTGAACGTGCAAGCTTTTGTCATAGCCGTACCCTTGGTCGTATTTGTTGGCCGTACGTGGCACAAATTTGAACAACAAGTAGCCCGTGCGGCTTCCCGTGGCAATGTCGCGGTAGGAGCCACCCGTGTGTAAGTTGGCGTAGCGGTTGTTGGCTTCGCTGGCGTTAGGAATGCTCCCAGCGACCATTCGGACACCGTCAAAAACAATGTCATTGTAGAAACGTGGGTCGCGGCCTCTCCAAGGGTATTCGGGGTTATAACCCGACTCGGTATCGGCTTTTGTGATGTCCTTGATAGGCAAGCCATTGGCCATTCCGTAGTAGTTGACGTAATTGGACGTTGGCAAAAATTTTACATCACCTTCGCTGATAATCAGCGGGCTGTACTGCTTACTTGTTCCCCAGTTTGAGCTATTGGCACCATAGTAAGGGCCACGGAAGATGGCCTCCGTTGCACCTGGGATTTGCCAGTTTTGGCCTGTGGTGTAGAAGTTGGTATAGAATTGAGCAAAAGGCACTAATTTATGCGGTGCTTCGCCACTTTCGCACAACTTGAGTAATTCGCCAAATGCTTCGGCTGCTTTTTTGCAATAATCAGCATTGTACGAAGTACCGCCACCCGACACCGAATTCATCAATGGACTGCCCGCCCAGAGGTAATTTTTGCCCAAATAACCCAGCGCCATGATTTTATTGATGCGCAATTGGTTTTTGCCCAATGTTCTTTTTCCAGCGGTTGTATTGTCCCAGTCGGTAGGCAATAAGTTGGCTGCTTCTCTGAAATCAGCGGCGGCTTTGTCGGCACATTCACTGTATTTGAGGCGAGGGAGGGTCAGTTTTTCATCGCCAGGAAGCACTTTGTCGATGTAAGGAAGTCCGCCAAAGTACTGCATAAACATGAAGTGATACCAGCCACGGAAGAACAACAATTGCCCTTTGATGAGGTCTTTTTCTTCTTGGGTAGCATCGGTCAATTTATCCAAATTGGCAAGTCCTAAATTGGCTTTGCGGATGCCATACCAGCCCAACCCCCAAAGCGATTTTGTAAAGCGGTCGTCGTTGGTTGAGTTGTTGTTGCGGTCCATCCATCCCGCTTGCCAGCCGTCAAAATTGCGTTGCCAGCCCCAGAAGTCGCCGTTTTCGATTTTTACCCCAAAGTGAAAGTTTTGAGCCGTCGATTGGATTTCGTCCTCGCCCCAGTTCCACGAGTTGGTCCAGTAGCCATTAGAAAAATCGGGAATGGTATGATAAAGCTCTTCGGTAAAACCTTGGAAATTGATAAAGTTTTTAAACGCATCTTTTTCAGATACAAGCGATTGTGGGTCACGATCCAAAAAATGTGAGCATGAAGTAACCCCAAAAGTGAGGGAACAAACTGCCGCTACGCAGAAAAGTTTTATTCTCTTTTTCATGGTTGATTTATTAGAAAGTAATGTTTAAACCTAAATTAAATCTCTTCACTGTAGGATAAGCTCCTTGCGACGCCCAGCCTGTTCCAGCGAAATTGGACTCTCTATCATCAGGCATTTTGCTCCAAGCAATGAGGTTGTTTCCGTTGAGATAGATTCTGAGGCTGTTCAGTCCAAGCTTTCGACTACGTTCTGGCGTGAAGTTGTAGGCGATTTCCGCATTTTTTAAGCGCAAATACGAGCCATCAAACATATACTGGTTGCCTCGGTAGTCGCCAAAAGGTGTGGTAAGCCAGCGTGGGATGGGGGTTCCTGTTGGGTTTTGAGGTGACCAATATTCTCCTTCATGATAGACAGTCGTGCTTTGTGAGCCCAAACTTGTGAACACCACTTGGCGGGTTGTATTGTTGACCGCATAGAACTGAACAAACGCCGAGAACCCTTTCCAGTCCAAACCAAAAGTGGCATTGTAGGTGTTTTGTGGCCAGCCAGTATGTCCGTATGGAATTCGGTCTTGAGAATCAATCACCCCGTCGCCATTGTAATCGACTAAGTAGTAATTTCCCAACAATTTCTGATTGTCATTCACATTGTGCATGGTACTGCCATAAAGCTGGTCCCAAGTGTTGTACAAGCCCTTGCTCACGTAAGAATAAGCTTGGTCGATTTGCATTCCCTCTGGTTTTTGGTAGTCGGGTAGCAATTCTGGCGTAGCGCGTTCAAGGATTTTATTTTCAGTGTGAGTCATGTTGAGATCGGCCCACAAACGTGTTTTGCCAAGATTTTTATTAAAATGAAGCTCGATTTCGTAACCATTGGCTTTTACAGCACCTAAGTTGGCAACTGGAGGGGCGGCGCCAAAGTAACTTGGGACGTCGGACCGACCTGTCAAGAGGATTTTACTTCTGTTGTCTTGGAAATAATCAGCTTTCCCTTTGACAAAACCCTTGAAAAGCTCGAAATCTAAGCCAAGGTTGTATTTTTCGGATTCTTCCCATTGTACGGTAGGGTTCCCGACGGTGGACTGAGAATACCACGTATAAGGGCTTTGCTCAGCACCTTCCCCGTTTACCCCGAGTCTTGATTTTCCGCCATAAGCCCATTGTTCTAAGTAAGGCCAGCGAACGCCCAAGTTATCAAAACCTGTTTGGCCATACGACAACCGAAGTTTAAGCGAGTTGACAAAGCGAATTGGCTTCATAAATTGCTCGTTTGAGATAACCCAGTTGGCACCTCCAGAAGAGAAAAAGGCAAAACGATAGTCTTTCGCAAACTGCTCAGAGCCATTGTAGGCACCATTGTACTCGATGGTGTATCTATTGTGGAAGTTGTAGGTGGTTCTAAATACCCAGTCTTCGCGGTAAGATGGAATGGTGTTACCACTGGCAAAGACGTTTCTGTTGGTCAAAGCCATCAAGTTGATGTTGTGCTTGCCAGCAATGGTTTTGTTGTAATTCAGTTGGAGCTGATAGAACAAACGGCGTTGGCTGGCGCCAATACTTCCAGCGGCGGGCGACCATTTGATACCTTCCTGAAAATCAAAACCAGTGATGCCATCCACGGCTTGTTGGTACGTAGCTACGCCCGTTTCGGGGTTAATCCATTTGCGTTGGGTGTTGTTGTAAAGGTCATTTACCCCACGATTCGACTCAACAAAGGTGTTGTCCAATGATACTGTTCCTGCCGCCCTCAACCCTTTGACAAGCATGTCTAGGTCTTGTTCGAGGGTAAAGTCGGTTGTAATACGGGCGGTAGTTTGGTACTGAACACCGCCAATCGCAAGGCTCAAAGCGGAGTTTTCAGCCCTTGCTTGGTTGGGAGCATAAAAACCCCATGAGCCATCGGCATATTTGGGCAAAAACAAGTCAGGAGCAGCATTGTAGGCATCAATCCAAGGGCCATATTCGCTACCTGTGAACCCCCAAGGGCTTTTTCTGACGCCATACGAACCCGAGAGGTTGGTTTTTAATACCGTGCTTTTTGTCAACTGAAAATCTAAGTTGCTACGTACGTTGAGGCGGTTGAAGCCAAAACCCTGTTGGTAGCCACGGCGGTTGTCATACACTTTAAACAAATCAGCCTCTTGCAAGAAGTCGGCGCTGGTGAAGTACTTGACCAAATTGGTTCCCCCGCTGATGTTCAGGTTGGCATTGTTAGAAATCGCATGAGATTTAAACAACGCTTCTTCCCAATTGACGTTAGGGTAGCGTTCGGCTTCCTCTAGGTTGGCAGGATTGCGGTATTTGCCAAGGATGGCTTCTGGTAAGTAGTTTCTCCATCCCTCAGGACGCGTAGCGAGCTCGTATTCGATAGCCTCGTTTCGGATTCTTAACGCATCGTAGGCGTCGTACTTTTTGGGCAATTTGGACGCCGCTTTCACGATGGTGTTGACGGTAGCTCTGATGGAAGCCTTGCCCGTTTGCCCCCGCTTGGTCGTAATCAAAATAACCCCGTTGGCACCTCTCGAACCAAAAACGGCAGTAGCCGAGGCATCTTTCAAGACCGTGATGGTTTCAACCGAACTGATGTCCACGCTTGTCATAGGACGCTCCACGCCATCGACAAGAATGAGGGGCTCAGAGTTGTTCCAAGAGCTACGACCGCGAATCAAAATCTGAGGGTCTTCTGCGCCAGGAAGTCCTGTACTGGCATTGGTGATAAGTCCAGGGACGTTACCCGTCAATGCCGCACCAATACTTGATACCCCTCCCGCGCGTTCAAGCTCTTTGTTGGTGGTTTGGGTAACGGATGCTACAACGCCCTCTTTGCGCTGCCGTCCGTAACCAACCACAACGACTTCGTTTAGTTCTGACAGTGACTCTTCCAGTACGACGTTGATGGTTGTTTTAGCTCCAACCACGACCTCTTTGGTTTTGTAACCAACATAACTTACAACCAATGTTTGATTGGGCGGACAAGTGATGGAAAACTCGCCCGAAGCATCGGTGTTTACTCCTCGGGTGGTTCCCTTGAGGACAATCGTAGCGCCAGGGATGGTTTCTCCCGTGTTGGACTTCACCGTCCCTTTTACTGTTTGGGCTTTTGTCGTTTGTGCTCTCAACGACAAGCCCGAAAACCCAATCAAAAGCGATACACACCAGATGACCAGGCACAGCTTTTTCTGAGTGGTGGAAATGTAGAAGTTAATGTTTCTCATAAATCAATGAAAACATAATTTATTTAATAAATAATATGATATTACTGCTGCAAAGAAAGGGGGTGACTCAAAAATAGAGTAGCACAAATCACCAAATAAGCGCTACAAATGTTCAGTCATCTTAGAAAGTGTCAATTTTACACGATTATTATTCAAGAAGGCTTGCCCGAACCCGAAGAATGAAGAAGAATGGGGGAGACACGAGGTGAAAATCTGGGTTCTTTCAGAGGGAAAACACGGAATATACGTTTGACCTTTTAGGAATTTTCACCCCAAAAAGGATATATTTACTAGCGTTTATGCTTACTCTATTATTGATATATGTCTATTATGAACCGTTCGGATAGCGAGATTCTCGAAAAACTAACTCGGCTGATTGAAAATAATGTAAGCAATTCCGAACTTTCGTTAGAGGCGGTTTATAAAGAATTAGGAGTTAGTAAAACGCGCCTTCACCGCATTGTTAAAGAAAAAACCCAACTCTCTACGACGCTTTATATTAGGAGTATTCGTCTTGACAAAGCCAAGGCGCTGCTTGATTCTTCCAATTTGCGTATCACCGAAATCGCGGGTTTGGTAGGTATAGATAGCCCCCAAAATTTTAGCAAGTATTTTATTCAAGCCTATGGCATTAGCCCTACGGAATACCGAAAAAGTAAAAATGATTTACCGATTCCGCAGGAAGTAGAGGCGGTAGAAGAAGAGGTTTTGTTGCTTGAAGAAACGCTGACGCCGCCGAGTAGCCCCATGACGCGTCGGAATTGGGTCGTTGTTGGCCTAATAATAATGGTGCTCGTGGCGGGCGGGGTGTTTTGGGGAATGTTAAAATCTTCGACGGCCAACGCTTCCGACGATTACCTGCCGTATTTTGATAACTCCGTTGCCATTTTGCCTTTCAAAAGTCTTAACCAAGATCCCGCTTTGGCAGATGGTATCCTGAACGGCCTGCATTCATCGCTTTCGTTGATTGAAAACCTAAAAGTGATTGCCCAAGGTTCAACAAATCAGTACCGTGATACTAACAAACCCAATGGGCAGATTGGGAAAGAACTGGGGGTGGTGTATCTATTAAAAGGAACGGTTAAGGAGCAGGATAACGCCATCGAAATAGGACTGACGCTGATACGCGCGCAGGACGAACATCAAGTTTGGAGTCAACAATTCAAAGGGGATTTGTCCCAACTTTTCCGATTGAAGAATGAGATGATACAAGGCATTGTGGCGCAATTGAAACAAAAGATTTCGCCCGCGCTTTTGCAAGAATTGGAACGCGTACCTACGCAAAATCAGGAAGCTTATCAGGAGTTTTTGCTCGGACGTACCTTATGCCTGACCCGTACCAAAGAAAAATTGCTCGAAAGTATTCTTCGTTTTGACAAGGCGCTGGCCCTAGACTCCACCTTTGCCGAAGCTCAAGCTTACAAAGCGAGTGCGTGCTTGTTTTTAGGAAATATGGGGTATCGGGAGCTACAGCCGTCGATGGAGCTGGCCGAAGAGCAAGCACTCAAAGCCATTCAGTTGGATGAACATAACAGTACAGCCTATGCCACATTGGGTAACATTTACCGTGGGCGGTTTAGGTGGAAACAAGCCAAAACGGCCTACGAAATCTCTCTCAAATATCGCCCTAACGATGCCCAAACTATCTACTGGTACAGTCTGTTATTGCGCTCCATGGGCCAACTGAGCGAAGCCCTGCGGTATAGCACCAAGGCTGTTTCGTTAGATCCATTGTATCCCGTAATTCTCTCTGGTCATATCTGGAATTGTGCGTATGCCAATCGTGACGATTTAGCTCAAAAAGCCCTTGCCGACGGAAAATTGATTTTTGATGACTCCTTTGTGTATTACATGGCGAGAGGTGAGTATGAGCTGTACCACAACCGGTTCGACAAAGCCCTGAAGGAGTTTACGAAAATGGAACAACTCAATCCAAACATGAAGTACGGGAATGTGAGCAGTGCGTATTGCGCGGCTAGGTTGGGAAATCCAACCCCTACTCGTACGTTGCTGAATAAAATGGGTAACCAAGCGCAGGATTTTGTCAGTAAATCCATGCTTTATGCTGGCTTAGGTCAAAAAGACAGCAGTTTAATTTGTTTGGAAAAGGCAGCTTCGATGGGGCGTGTCTCTTCCGAGATTTTAGTGACTCCCATGTACAGAGCCATTCGCAAAGAGCCCCGCTTCCAGGCCGTTTTAAAAAAGTTTGGCTTGCCCATTACTTCATCAGTAGAGTAAGTAGCTCCTCATATTCTCCATTTTGACCCTTTTTTGAAGTGATACGGAACAATAGACTAAATTTTGGAACAATAGACTAAGTAATTGGACGAATAGACTAACATTGTTTTGTTTATTCTCTCTATTTTTACTCTGTCGGTCAGCACATTTTTTCTGCGTATTCCGTCCTCAAATCAACTAGGCTAACAATCCCCTCAACCATGACGTTAAGAAGGCTCTTCAGTGCGCTGTTGGCGGGATTGCTTTGCTTGAGTTGTACACATGACGAAAGCACTGCCCAAGCCAACAATGTACAGTTGGTCAAATGAAAACCAAAAAATCAGCCGTCTCTCTATTTACCACCCTGCACACCCATAAATCTCATGTCTCACATTTACCCAACCATGACTCATTTTTACGCATCTATTTTAGGATTGGCCCGTATGTCGGGCTTCCCATCGGTTTTTAGCAGTTACTTTCTGATGGTGCTGATAGGTAACAGCCTGATTAGCCAAACCGGCTACGGCCAATGCCCAACCTTTAGTATCTCGGCTACCACCGGTAGCCGCAACGGCACCACTGCTACCTGGACAGCTCCGGGTCCCTACCTCATCCGTATTACGGCCAAAGGCGCAAAAGGCGGGGATGGTTCTAATAGGGATAGCGGTGGTGCCGGTGCTACGATTACGGGGGAGTTTAGCGTGACGGCGGGGCAGGTGCTGGAGCTGATAGCCGGTGCGCCCGGTCGTAATGCTATTGGTCCTGTTGCTGGTGGTGGTGGTGGTGGTGGTGGTCTTTCTGGCGTTGGTGGCGGTGGTGCAAGTGGGCCTACTGGTACCTCTGCTATTGGTGGTGGTGGTATTAATTCGGGTGTTTCTGATTTTAATGGTAGTGGTGGTGCCGGTGATAGTGGTGGTGGTAATGGTGGTGGTGGTGCCGGTGATGGTGGTGGTCCTAGTAGTGGTGGTGGTGGTGGATATAGTGGAGGTAGTAATGGTAGTAATGGTATTAGTGGTGGTGCTGGTGGCGGCTCCTACAACGCGGGCATCAACCAAAGCAACGCCGCCGGGGCCAATGCTGCCGGTGGGGAAGTGGTGATTGAATGTTTGGGGCTGGCAACACCAACTCTTAGTATCGATGATGTCAGCCAATTGGAGGGCAACGCCGGAAATACTATTTATACTTTTACGGTTAGCCTTGATCAACCTGCACATGCAGGTGGTGTGACCTTTGATATTGCTACGGCTAATAATACAGCCACTACAGCTGATAATGATTATACGGCCAAATCATTGACAAGTCAGACGATTCCACAAGGTAGTTCGACATACACCTTTACAGTGTCTGTCAATGGTGATTTAAAATTTGAGTCAGACGAATCTTTTTTTGTCAATATTACCCATGTAACGGGGGCAAACGTTACGGATGCCCAAGGTGTTGGAACAATCAGGAATGATGATGCGGCTTGCTCAAGTAGTAGTACGGTCACCACCGGTACTACCTTTTGTAACGAAGGCGGCATTACAATCAATGATAATGGGGAGGCTACGCCTTATCCCTCCTGCATTTCTGTATCGGGCCTAACGGGTACGATTGATAAAGTAACGATTACGCTGAAAAACTTAACGCACACCGCGCCTAATGACATTGACTTACTGCTGTACTCTCCGACTGGTCAAAAATATGTTTTTATGTCTGATGTCGGCGGTACGAATGCCGTCACAAACCTTGATTTGATTTTCGACTCAAGTGCAGGAAGTGCATTGCCAGACAACACGAACACGACATTGGTCAGCGGAACTTTCAGACCGACCGATTTTGAGGTAGGTACCGATGTTTTTCCTGCCCCTGCTCCGGCGGGCCCTTATACCTCCGCGAGTACCACATGTTTGGGAATACTTTTTAATAATAGTAATCCAAATGGCACTTGGTATTTGTATGCAGTAGATGATGCCGCTACTAATACAGGAAGCATTGGAGGCTGGTGTTTGAACTTTACCATGAGTTGTATTCCCCCCAACATCACTGCTCCCACCGTCACCCAACCTACTTGCGCCGTGCCCACGGGGACTATTGTAGTGAACGCTACAGGAACGGGTACAATAGAATACAGTATAAACAATGGGGATACTTGGAGTACCAATGCCACTTTCAACAATTTAGCTGCGGGGAACTATAACATCAAAGCACGTATTCAAGGCAGCAACCCTACCTGTGCGACGACTTACGGAAGCAACCCCGTCGTACTTACTTCACCTCCCAATGTCACTGCTGGTACACTCTCGTCAAATGTAGAAAGCATCTGTCAGGGGGGAAGTGTGGACCTGACGCAGGTAGGACAAACAGGTACCAGTACTTTTGTTATTTTTCAAAATAATGCAGCAATCGGTTCTTATGCCTCCATAGAGCAAGCAGAAGCATTTTTTGCCACTGCTGCCCCCAATCAGTATTGTGTCTATACCATAGCATATTTAGGGTTAAATAATGGCTGTGGTAATTTGACTGGTTTCACGCTGGCACAAATCATTGATGCCTGTCTTGATGAGCAATGTTATGAAGTTGGAGTGCCAGTGTGTATAACGGTGAACCCTGTGGCAGCTATCCAAGCCCCCACCGTCACCCAACCTTCTTGCGCCAACCCCAAAGGCACGATTGTTGTCAACGCTACAGGAACGGGTACAATAGAATACAGTATCAACAATGGTGATACT